>JBEIUS010000070.1:0-15701 GCA_040374235.1 Leptolyngbya sp.
GCGCGATACCTTCGCCTGCCTATTTTTCGCTTCCATTGGTATGCTGATCGACCCCAGCCTGCTAACCACCCACCTGGGCCTGATCCTGGGGCTGGTGATGGTGATTATGATCGGCAAGGCGGCCATCATTTTGCCCATCGTGCTGCGCTTTGGTTACTCCCTCAAAACCGCTGTGCTAGCCAGCTTTGGCCTCAACCAAATTGGCGAATTTTCCTTCGTGCTAGCCCTGGTCGGTCTACAGATGGGACTGATTACCCCCCAACGCTATTCCCTACTGTTAGGCACCATTGCCATTACCCTACTACTTACCCCTCTCTGGATCCATATAGCCCCTATACTGATTAGCCGTCTGGACCGAGTACCCCTAGTGCGTCGCTACTGGCAACGCCTGCAGGAGCCCAAGTTACTCTCCGTACCAGAGGGGATTCGTAACCACGTGATTGTGGCCGGCTATGGTCGGGTGGGGGAGGTATTGGTCAACATCCTACTGAGCCAGGGCTACCCTATTCTGGTGATGGAAAACAGCGAATCCGCCGTACAGCGGCTGCGTCAGCGACAGATTCCTTACGTTTTTGGTGATGCCGATAATCAGCTGGTGTTGGAAAAAACCTGTCTGGAAACGGCCCAGGCCCTCGCCATTGCCCTCCCTGACCCCAGCAGCACCCGCCTCTTACTGCAACGGGCCCTGGCTAAAGCTCCCCACCTGGACATCATTGCCCGCTCCCACAGAAACGAAGAGATTGACCTGCTGACCCAACTCGGTGCCCGGGAAGTGGTGCAACCCGAGTTTGAAGCCGCCCTAGAGTTAGGCTCCCACCTGCTCCGTACCCTGGGTCAACCCCCCTGGCAGATTAGCACCGTCCTGGAAACCATACGCCAGGATCGCTATCGCACCATTCGTCCGCGGCCCCAGGTGGGAGAAAAGTAGAAAGTAAGCCATTCCAAGCTTAACAGCATTGCCTAGAGGCTTAAAACCCCTGACAATGAAGCCAGGTTTTCTGACCGCCATCCCCATTCTTCACCACCATGATCCTAGCCACAGCCCTTGGCCATCCCTGGTGGCAGGCGATTATCCTAAATAGCCTATTGCTCTTACTGGCCTGGCTATTACCGAAAAAACTGTTGACCCCCGTTGGCTATCTCCACGCCTGGTTGCTGGGGGTAATCATCTGGGGCTGTATGGGCTGGCGCGGCTACGCCGTGGTTATGGTCTATTTCCTGCTGGGATCAGGGGTAACCCGCCTGGGTATGGCCCGTAAACAGGCGGCGGGTATTGCCGAGGGACGATCGGGTCGCCGTGGCCCCGAGAATGTCTGGGGGTCCGCCCTGACCGCTGCGGTTTGCGCCCTGGCCCTAGCCGCTCTGCAGCGAGGGGGAACAGCTCCCCTGAGGGAGGTGTGGCTGCCCCTGCTGGACCTGGCCTACGTCAGCAGCTTGAGCACTAAACTCTCCGACACCACGGCCAGTGAGGTCGGTAAGGCCTACGGTCGGCGCACCTTTTTGATCACCACCCTCACACCGGGGCCCGCGGGCACCGAGGGGGCGGTCAGCCTGGAGGGCACCCTGGCGGGGATAGGGGGGTCCGCCCTGATCGCTGGGACTGGGTGGGGATTAGGGTTGATTCCGGCCTGGGGAGTAGCGGTCTGCTTGATCGCCGCCCTGCTGGCCACTACCGGCGAAAGCCTGATCGGTGCCACTCTGCAAAGCCGATTTCCCTGGCTCACCAACGAAGTGGTTAACATTATCAACACCAGCCTCGGAGCCATCCTGGCCCTGGTGTTGGGTTATAGTTGGAAGTTCCTGCAGGCCTCCGCGTGATCACGGAGAGTGGCTTTCATCGCAATCCATAAAGATTGATACAAAACTTTACAATAACCGTCCGGAAAACTCTTGAGGGGATGTTTGAAGCTAAATTTTCACAAAAAATACCCGGTGATTTCCTCTGCTGTTAAAAAACTCCGTAAATTTACGCAATTTAAAGATCCGTGGCTTTGCTGTCGAAGAAAAGATCAATTCCTGGCATTAATAGAACTGGGTTTCTGAATAGTTTCGTGAAGTTCTACTTCTGTTGTTGTTTAGGGAGCGTCTACCCCTAGCCATGGCTTCATAAAGCTGAGGTGATCCAGGGGTGTCACGATGAAAACTATGAAAGTTTCGCTAGAAAACCTCTTGTCCTCCTCCCGGCTGCTCACGGCAGTGGGGATGTTATCCTTAGTCACCATGATCTGGCTGCAGGCCTTTGGAGCGGGCTCCATGGCCAGCGCCAGTAGCCGCGATGAGTTTCCGCGGCGACGTCAGGGCGGCGGCACCCACTGGGTTGTCATTCCTGATGTTGGCGTTAAATAGGGTCTGACGGGTCTCCAGCATTTCAGGGGCTATGCCTCAGAAACCATGGAGGTTAGTTATCACCATCGCTGGTTGAGTTTATCGGCTGCATCGGCGGTGGTTTAGCCCTTGTAGGAGCTCAAGTTAGCTTGAATTCCCACAAGGGCTTTAGTCTGATCGGGCACTGCGTTCAAACCCTAACTGAATTAACTGGTGAACCAGCTCAGGGAAGTTGGTGCCGGTGGCTTGCCAGAGCAGGGGGTACATACTGGTGGCGGTAAAGCCCGGCATCGTATTGATTTCGTTGACTAAAAGTTCCCCCGTGGCCTCCAGGTAAAAAAAGTCGACCCGGGCAATGCCAGCCCCATCGATCGCGGTGAAGGCAGCCACCGCCATCTCCTGGACCTTTTCAGTGATGCCTGGGGGTAGGGGGGCGGGAATCATCAGGTCAGCTCGGCCGCTGGTGTACTTGGTTTCATAGTCGTAGAAGTCGCTCTGGAAGGTGATTTCCCCCACCACCGAGGGACGGGGCTGATCATTCCCCAACACCGCACACTCCACTTCTCGGGCGGTCACCCCCGCCTCTACGATCAGGCGACGATCGTAACTGGCGGCATTATCCAGGGCGGCTTCCAGCCCTGGACGATCGCTCACCTTGGCAATGCCAACGGAGGAGCCCAGGTTGGCAGGTTTGACAAAGCAAGGGTAACCCAGTTCGGCTTCGATGTGATCGCAGAGTTTGGGAAATACGCAGGGATCGGACCAAACCTGGTGACGATTAACCGCCAGGTACTTGACCTGGGGTAGGCCGGCCTGGGCAAAGGCTGACTTCATGGCGATTTTGTCCATGCCCAGGGCCGACCCCAGCACCCCAGAGCCCACCAAGGGCTGCCCCATTAGGGTAAACACCCCCTGCACCGTGCCGTCTTCGCCGTTGGGGCCGTGTAACACCGGGAACCAAATGTCGACACGGCTCTGGTCTGCCTGGGGTAGGCGCTGAGTCGGTGAGGGGCTGGGGCCATCCCCTAGGGGCCGGCCACTGGTCAAGACCTGCTGCGCCTGATCAATGCCGTGCCAGCCGCCCTGTTTATCGATGTAGACCGGCAGGAGCTGATAGCGATCGCCATTCTCCCCCTGGGTAAGGGCTTCGGCAATGGCCCGGGCAGAGGCAATAGAGACATCATGTTCACCAGAACATCCGCCAAACACCAG
Organism: Leptolyngbya sp.; assembly: GCA_040374235.1. GTDB lineage: Bacteria > Cyanobacteriota > Cyanobacteriia > Phormidesmidales > Phormidesmidaceae > Nodosilinea. Next base: position 3,538 of record JBEIUS010000070.1, read on the forward strand.
CCCTACCCTGATCTGTACCATGCTGAGTCTCCCATGAGTTATTGCCGATAGAGTATCACAGAGCGTCCTTCCCGAGGGCGGCTGGTTAGATCGACAAAAAAAGCCCCGGAACCCCTTCACGGGCCCCAGGGCTAAACAATCAGGGTGCATCTACCTTTCCTTAATACACAGATAATCCTTCGCATCCGGATAACTTTGGATAAATCTGGTAAAAAAGTCCTAGGAAAGTCGGTAATTTACAGGATTTAGTGGTCAACTGGGTCGCCAAAGTACTGACGGTAGTTTTCGTCCTGGGTATTGAGCAGCCGATCCCAGAAGGTGAAGTAGAGGCCGTAGTGGGTTTTATATCTGCGATGGTGGATGGCATGGTGGGCCGGGCCAATCACCCAACGCCCTAGCCAGTGGTGGGGGAAGGAAAGGGGCAGCCGTTCTGGCTCCAGGTGGTTGAGGACGGCCCACACCGTCATGGTGGCCAGCACCGCCAGTAGGGGAGTCAGGTGCAGGGGCAGAATAAAAACAATGGTCACCAAAAACAAACATTGAACCATGGCCTCCACCGGGTCAAAGGCAAAGGAGGTCCAGGGGGTAGGGTGGTGGGATCGATGGTGCCCCTGGTGCAGCCAGCGAAACAGGCGGGGATGGTGAAATAGGCGATGGGTGAAGTAGAAGTAGGTGTCCTGAAGCACTAAAACTACGCCGTAGCTGAGGCCTAAATACCAGCCGCCGTACCGCCCAGGATCTTCGTATAGCAGGGTTTGTCCACGGTTGTAGGCACATAGGATCAGGGCCGCTGCCAGGGCAAAGATAACCGCAGAGCCCATCGACAGAAAGATGTCATGGCGAATCCCGGTCCAACGATGCAGAGGTCTTTCCTGTCCTCCCAAGGGGGTAGCATAGAAACAAATGTAGAGGCCGCCAGCCACTAGAAAGTACCGGACCAGAATAATCGCGAAAAAGATAATACCGTAGTATTGGAAAGAATGGCCGGTCAAGGTAGCCTCCCAGCTATGGTTCCCTGGTGGGTAGAGTGCCCCTTGAGGGTAGCAAAAACCTGGGAATTAGCATACCTCTCCAGGTTCTTAATGGCCTCAACGCTGACATACCTTCTCGATGGGACAATTCAAGGGTGTGGATTACCTCTTCCCTGTCTACCGCTCTCACCCCCACGGCGATCGCCCTGGGAAATTTTGATGGTGTTCACCGTGGTCATCAGACGGTGATTAGCCAGATAGTCACTAACCCGGTGAGGTCTACCCACTCCCCGGACTGGGGCAGCGGTTCTCCCTTGCGGGGTTTCAGTAACCGATCCGGGTCTGGGGTGGGTCGGCCAACCCTGGGCGGTCTGGCCAGTGGTGGCGTGACACCGGTACCCACGGTGATGACCTTTGCGCCCCATCCCCAGGAATTTTTTTCCGGCCAGTCCCTCCCGCTACTGACTCCCCTGGCGGAGAAGGCTGTCCAGATTAACCACCTCGGTATCGAGCAGCTGGTGTTGCTACCCTTCAACCAGGCCCTGGTGGATCTCTCCCCTGCTGACTTTGTGGAGGACTTATTGCTTAGGCAGCTGCGGGTGCAGCGCATCAGTGTGGGCCAGGACTTCTGCTTTGGCAAAAACCGCCAGGGGACCGCCGCCGATTTAAAAGCCCTGGGGGCGGCGGCGGGGGTGGCGGTGGAGATTGTGCCATTGAGTCATCGAGGGGGCGATCGCATCAGTAGTTCCCGCATTCGCACCGCCCTGCGCCAGGGGGATCTGGGGACTGCCACCGATCTACTGGGTCGGGCCTATAGCCTCTGCGGTCGGGTGGTGCCGGGTCAACGCCTGGGCCGGCAGTTGGGCTTCCCCACCGCTAATCTGGACCTACCGGCGGATAAGTTTCTGCCGGCCTACGGTGTCTACAGTGTCTGGGTTGAGGGCCTATCCGGAGTCAGGGCCTCTCCCCTGGCCGGGGTGATGAATTTGGGTCATCGTCCTACGGTGGGGGGCGGTAGCCCCAGGGCGGAGGTCCACCTGTTGGACTGGCAGAGCGGGGATCTTTATGGCCATACCCTACAGGTCAGCCTACAGAGCTACCTGCGTCCGGAACAAACCTTTCCCGGCCTGGAGGCCCTGCGGCAGCAAATTCACCTGGATTGCCAGCTAGCCCAGGCAGACCTGGCCCGGGCCACCATCGCCCCCGGGGGTTAGGCTGACCATGGGGCCCTACCCTGGGCCGGCCTCCCCAGATACTTAATAGGTACCTTTGCCATGCGCGATCGCATCGATGCCCTGATCGATAACCTCAACCAAACCATCGTGGGGAAGACGGAGGCCATCCGCCTGGCCTTGGTAGCCCTTTGTTCCGGGGGCCATGCCCTGCTGGAGGATGTGCCCGGGGTGGGCAAGACCCTGCTGGCCAAATCCCTGGCCCGCTCCATTGATGGACGTTTTCAACGATTGCAATGCACCCCGGACTTGCTGCCCGCCGATGTCACCGGCACCAACATCTGGAACCCTAACCGGGGTGAGTTTCAGTTTATGCCAGGGCCGGTTTTCACCAATATTTTGCTGGTGGACGAAATCAACCGGGCCACCCCCCGCACCCAGTCAGCCCTGCTGGAGGTGATGGAGGAGCAGCAGGTCACCCTGGATGGCCAGTCACGGCCGGTGGCCAGTCCCTTCTTTGTGCTGGCCACCCAAAACCCGGTGGAATACCAGGGTACCTTCCCTCTGCCGGAGGCCCAGATGGACCGCTTTGCCCTTTGTTTTAGCCTTGGTTATCCCAGCCCCACGGAGGAAAGCCAGATGCTCCAGCGCCTGGCAGACCCGACCACGGCGGCGGTGATTCCCCCCTGTTTGAGCCTGGCGGAGGTGGGAGCGATTCAACAGCAGTGTGCCCAGGTGAAAGTGGCGGACGGCCTACGGGAGTACCTGCTTACCCTGGTGCGGGCCACCCGCAACCACCCAGACCTGACCCTGGGGGTGAGCCCGCGGGGTAGTGTAGCCTTCTACCGAGCGGTGCAAGCCCTGGCCTACCTGGAAGGTAGGGACTACGCCATTCCCGACGATATTAAGGGTCTGGCCATCCCCGTATTGGCTCATCGGCTAATTCCCCGGAGCGCTGTACCGCCCCGGGAATTGCTGATCGACCTACTGGCCCAGACACCGGTTCCCTAAAGGGATATTCTCCCTGGAACCGGATCCTAGAAACTGACTCTGGCGGACCCAAACTAATGGTGAATGTGGCAATTTTAGGCTGTGGCTATGTCGGCACCGCGGTGGCCCAGCACTGGCGGCAACAGGGGCTGGTGGTCACCGCCACCACCACCCGACCAGAGCGACTGGAGGAGCTGAGGTCGGTGGCGGACCGGGTGGTGGTGATGCGGGGGGATGATCCCGAGGCTGTGGGAAGTTTGCTGGCCCACCACCACACCCTCCTGATCTGCGTGGGGGCGGGTCGCGGAGCCGATTACCAGAGGACCTACCTGGATACGGCCCAAACCGTCTTGGCGGGGTTAGACCAAGCCCCCCAGCTAGGACAGATTATTTTTACCAGCACCGGTTCCGTCTACGGAGACTATGGGGGCGCCTGGGTGAGTGAACTGGATGCCCCCCGACCGACAACCGCCAATGGGGAGATCATGGTGGCCACGGAGAAAGCTTTGCTGGCGGCGGCCAGGGGCGATCTCCAGGTGTGTATTTTGCGTCTGGGGGGGATCTACGGCCCCGGTCGCGAGCTGGTCAAGATCTATGGCCGCTGGGCGGGTACTAGCCGGCCTGGGACGGGGCAGGAACCTAGCAACTGGGTGCACCGTGAGGATATTGTGGGGGCGATTAGCCTGGCCCAGGGGCGATCGCTGGGGGGCCTCTATAACCTGGTGCAGGATGAAATCCTGCCGGTGGGTGAGCTAGTCAACCGGGTTTGTCGGCACCATAGTTTGGCAGCCGTCTGCTGGGATCGTTCCCAGCCTAGCGATCGCAGCTACAACGCCCGCCTCTCCAACCAAAAACTTAAACAGGCGGGCTATAGCTGGCAATACCCCGATTTTTCTGAATACCCCTAGCCCTGGATGAGCGGACTAACTCCCCCTGAAGACAGACATCTGGTTTACTGGAATCAACGGGTCATTCCAGTATTCGTAGAGGTATCCAGGTCAGCCTATGGGGTTAAAGGCGGTTTTGCTCAACTTCTCCGGAGTGATAATTAGGGATGAGGCGCTGCACCGTCAGAGTCTTGAGCAGTTATTACTCGAGGAAAACCTACCCCCGACCCTGCCTGACTACATTCAGGTCTGTCGGGGACGTACCCACCTGGCTTGCTTTACCAACCTGTGGCAGCGACAGGGTCGGGTCTTGACCCCAGCTCAGCAGCAGCAGTTACTCAGGCGTCAACACCAACGCTATGGCCAGGCCCTGGAAAGTCTGGAGCACCTTCCCCTGTATCCCCATGTCGGGGAATTGTTCGAGGGGCTCCAGGGGGCTCAGGTCAAAACCGCTATTGTGTCCGGCACCAGTGAACAGGCAGTGGAGTGGGTTTTGCATAGGGGGGGACTGCCAGGGGTGGATCGGGTGATCGGGGGTGAAGCGGTCTCCCTAGGGGGTAGTAAGCCGGCTCCCGATAGCTACCTATTAGCCCTACAACAGCTTAATCAAGCCTTTCCTGACCTGTCCCTCCAGGCCAGGGATTGTCTAGCGGTAGAGGATTCCTTTACGGGCATTACCGCCGCCAAACGTGCCGGCATACCGGTAATCGGTGTGGCCCACCATTACCCCTATCAGATCATCCATCGCCGGGCCGACTGGGTGATTGATGACCTGGGTGAGTTGGACTTGGACTGGTTACAGGCCTATTACAACGGTGAAACACTGCCGTCTAGCCCTCCCCAGGATGCCGTTGTATGAGGGGATGGGAGACTCAAATCTAGATGGCCCAGATAGGTGTTAGCCCATCCCATGGCTGTAGCCAGCCGGTTTAGAACAGACTGAATAGAGCATTTACCCTTTCATTCTGTGTCAATTGTCAACTGGATCTAAGCTTTAAGGCTAGGATCGGAGGTGTAGGGGTTTTCCGTCCCTTAAGTCACGGGAATTTAGCAATGGGGACGACTGGCCATGTCTAGCGCTAAACCATCATCGATTAGGCGGGAGGACTCCTTGCCAACCACCGAGTTGCTCGCCCGCTATGCCCTGGGGGAACGGGAGTTTAAAGGGATTAAACTCCAGGATGGGGACTTGGCGGGGGCCTGTCTGGCCGGCATTGACCTGAGTCGATCCCAACTGAGTGGGGTTAACCTGGCCCAGGCTCACCTGCAAAACGCCAACCTGAGTGAGGCTAATCTGGCAGGGGCCAACCTGTCCCATGCCAATCTGTTTGGGGCCTTTTTGAGTGGCGCTAATCTCCAGGAGGCCTGTTTACTGAAGGCTAACTTGACGGAGGCTGACCTGAGTGGAGCCACCATGGTCAGCGCCAACCTCAGTGAGGCCCTCCTCCACCTCACCTGCCTGTCTGAGGCCGATCTACAATCGACGGACCTGACCGGTGCCCGCATGTGTGGAGCCAGACTATGGAAAGCCAACCTGGCGGATGCTAATCTCCGGGGGGCCGATCTGGCCGATGTCAACCTCTGTGAGGCTAATCTCTGTGGAGCCAACCTGGAGGCGGCGGATATCAGTGAGGCTGTCCTGACCGGGGCCACCATGCCCCCCGGCAACTTGCACGACTAGGGGGTGTACGGCCAGGCAAGAAGCACAGGTACAGAAGCTGGCTAGGCTACTGGTTCCTGAGTTCTGCCCCCGCTTGAAGACTCGCCTAATTTACGCCACCTGGCACTAGGTATAGGCGGAAATATCCTCGCCACATTCCTCCGCCAGGTAGCAAAGGGCACGGAAACGCAGCTCGATCAGTTCATCGTAGACCGGGTTAAGTTTGCAAAGGGGAGGGATGCGTAGAATGGACCGTCCCCAAAGTGTAATTTCTCGTTCGAAGAGGCATTGGCCGGGGATCAGGGCGGCAACCTGGTGGGCGCGGATGGGGGTGTTAACATCTAGGTTACTCAACCATCGGCGCAGGGGCTTTAGGGGATTCAAATTCAAAGGCTGAAGGGTTCCTGCAACTAATGTCCGTACTATTTTAACCTGTGTAAGAGGTTGTTTGAAAAGGGTTACCCCAGGTATAATTTGCCACCAAGAGGGCGCAAAAGTGTTGGAGTCTGAGGGTATTATCCTACTTGATAGGTATAGTTTGAGCCCTCTTTCGCTTTTCAAACAACCTCTAACGAGGTTTGTGATTGATCTGCTCCCAGGCTACTGTAATCCAGGTATTGAAAACTCCTAGGTGGGCTCCTAACTGTGAGGCCAGGGGAATACATTAACCAGATTAAACTTTCCTTCCTGGGTCTGGGTAAAGCTAGGACAAAGGATTGGGGAAGAGAGCTGAAGTTAAGGGTAAGTTCTGAGTCCAGCTAGGGCTTCTCGAGCCGCACCAGGTACCATTGCAGGGTTTCCCCTGGGCGGATCTCGAGTTCACAGGCCGTATCCCGCAGGTGCTCGGCCTGGGCCCCAGGGGAGGGGAAGCGGCGCAGGTCGGGGGGCAGGTTATCCTGGAGATCGCTCAACAGGTCCACCAATCGCCCCAAAAGCTCCTCGGCGGAGAGAAATTCCTCAGGTTCTCCCGGCGCCAACACCACGTAGGCATCCCCCTGGTACATGACGGCATCGGGCATAGGTCACTCCGTTAACTTCTGTGGACAATTCTGGGATCGCCTGGATCCAGTGGTAAAATCAAGAAAATCCCTTATTCCGACCGGTTTACCGGGCATTTTCCGTGGGTGGCCATGGATTGCGGCTGACCAGGTCGGACCTTAAGATGACGTCCTCCCGATGGTAGACCCAGTTGCTGCTATGGTTCAAACTCCGCTGCCGCCTGCCTATTCTAGCCCTAACCCAGGAGATGCTAAGCGCTCCAAGGTTGAAGACATTAAGGAAAATAGCCATTTTCTCCGAGAGCCCCTAGCCAGTGAGCTGCTGGCGGACACTAACCACTTTTCGGAGAACGCCATCCAAATCCTGAAGTTCCACGGCTCCTACCAGCAGGATAACCGGGATCACCGGACCAAGGGGCAGGAGAAGGAATACCAGATGATGCTCCGTACCCGTAACCCGGGGGGCTTTATTGCTCCGGAACTTTACCTCACCCTGGATCGGCTGTCAGACCAATACGGCAACCATACCCTACGGGCTACTACCCGCCAGGGATTCCAACTGCACGGCATTCTCAAGCACAACCTGAAGGCCACCATCAGTGCTATTGTCCACAGTTTAGGATCCACCCTAGGGGCCTGTGGAGACCTGAACCGCAATGTGATGGCCCCCCCGGCCCCCTTTAAAAACCGACCCGAGTATCAACTGGCCCGGGACTACGCCAACCATATCGCCGATCTGTTACGCCCCCAGACCGAGGCCTATTACGAAATCTGGCTGGATGGGGAAAAGTTTCTCTCCGTCGAAGAACATCCCGATGTGGTGGCGGCCCGCCAGCGTAATAGTAACGGCACGGTGATTCACAACAATGAAGAACCGATCTACGGCACCCACTACATGCCCCGTAAGTTTAAGTGCGCCGTCACGGTTCCCGGTGATAACTCCATTGATGCCTATACCCAGGATGTCACCTTGGTGGTGATCACTGACCGGGCCGGCCAGCTGAAGGGGTTTAATGTACTAGCCGGCGGGGGGTTGGGCCGTACCCACAACAAGGAGGAAACCTTCGCCAGGGCCGCCGATGAAATTGGCTACGTCGATCAGGCGGATGTTTTTGACCTGATGAAGGCGATTGTCGCCACCCAGCGGGACTACGGCGATCGCGTCAACCGTCGCCATGCCCGCATGAAGTACCTGATCCACGACTGGGGGGTAGAGCGGTTCCGTCAACAGCTGGAAACTTACCTGGGTAAGCCTCTCAAACCCTTTAAGAAACTACCCAAATGGACCTTTTATGACTACCTGGGCTGGCATGAGCAGGGGGATGGTCAATGGTTTGTTGGTATCCCCATTGAAAACGGTCGGGTGTTAGATCGGCCCGACCTGCGCCTCAAAGCCGCCCTTCGGCAAATTGTAGAGCGGTTTAATCTGCCCATGTTGGTCACTCCTAACCAGAGCGTACTGTTCTACGACATTTCAGTTGAGATTAAAGATGACCTGCAGGCCATTTTGACGGACTGCGGTATTCAGAGGGAAACCGATCTGGATCCCCTGGTGCGCTACGCTATGGCCTGCCCCGCCCTACCCCTCTGTGGCCTGGCCATTACCGAGTCAGAACGGGTGATGCCTACGGTGCTGCAGCGGTTACGCACCTTACTAACCCGCCTGGGCCTCCAGGATGAACATTTTGTCGTACGCATGACCGGTTGCCCCAATGGCTGTGCCCGACCCTATATGGCGGAGTTAGGCTTGGTGGGCAGTGCTCCAGAGGCCTACCAAGTCTGGCTGGGGGGCTCCCCTGATCAAACCCGCCTGGCCCGCCCCTACCTAGAGCGGATGGCGGATGCCGCCATGGAAACCACCCTGGAGCCTCTGTTCGTCTTCTTCCGGGATGGTCGTAAAGGGTCGGAAAGCTTTGGAGACTTCTGTGATCGGGTGGGGTTTGAGGCCCTAGGGCAGTTCGCCGCCACCTACGATTCCAGCCAGTACACCCCTAAACACACTAAGGAAGGGCGTCACCGCCTGAGTATTTCCCATGATCTCTTCATGACCCTACAGGCCACGGCAGATGAGGAGGGGCGCTCCTTGGGTCAGGTAATGGCGGATGCCCTGGCGGTCTATTTGCAACGAGCTAAAACCGATTAACCGCCTAGTGATTAGCCGCTAACTTTGTTTCAGATCGGCGATCGCCCCCCTGGCCATGGCGGCGATCGCCTGATCCGTCGCCTTTGGCAGTTGGTAATAGCGACCCCCGGCGGCCTGGGCCAACTCCTTGCCAAAGCCCGTGGAGACAAACTTGCGCTCGGTGTCAATGATTAACAGTTGGTAGCCCAGACCCCGAATGCGGCGGGCGATATCTAGCAGTTCCTGCTTAATATCGGTTTTTTCCTCCGGATCCAGGGTTTCCCCCAGGGACCGGGCCAGGGGAATGTTGCTCCGACCATCGGTAATCGCCACAATCACCACACTGCCAATGTCCCCCGATTGCTGGGCGTTGCTAGCCACCCGCACCGCCTGGGTCAGACCATGGGCCAGAGGGGATCCACCCCCACAGGCCATCCGTTCCAGACGGCGCCGGGCCATGGCGATGGATCGGGTAGGGGGCAGCAGCACCTCCGCCTGTTCGCCTCGAAAGGGGATCAGGGCCACCTGATCACGGTTTTGGTAAGCTTCGGTGAGCAGTTCCAGCACCGCCCCCTTAGCCGATTGCATCCGGTTCAGGGCCATGGAGCCGGAGGCATCAACCACAAAAATAACTAGAGATCCGGCCTTACGGGCCAGTCGTTTAGCCCGAATATCCCCGGACTCAACGATGACTCGACGGCCAGGCTGACGCTGGCGCCGGGCTTTCTGGTAAGGAGCGGCAGCCCGTAAAGTGGCATCGACGGCGATGCGTCGCACCGGTCCTTGGGGCAGAAAGGGTTTGATGTAGCGGCCCCGTTCCTCAGAAAAAATTAGGCTTTGGCGGCCAGACTTACCCTGCCGGTTCATGGTTTGGGCAAAGATTAGCAGGGAGGGATCGAGGATCACTCCCTCCGGATCAAACACAAACTCCTCGGGAATGGTGGGGGGCGTTTCCTCCTGATCCTCGGGTGGCTCCTGATCGGGGGCATCGTCCTGTTCCTGGGGGTCTTGGTCTTCCGGGGAATTATCCTGGCGGTCTGGAGCTGGCGGGGGTGGGGGTGGGGTTTCGGGTAGATCCTGGGGGAGGCGGGATCGGGGCACGATCACCAGTTCCACCGCCACCCGCAGGTCCTCAGCGGTGACGGTGGAACGACCCTCTAGGGCGGCATGGGCCTTAGCCACCCGGACCGCAAACAGCTCTGGCCGGTGACCCTGTAACCCGCCCCGCAGGGCCTCGGTGACCAGGTATTGAATTTGATCAGGGGTGATGGTGACCTCCTTTAACCACTCCCGAGCCAGGATGATTTGGGTTTTAAGGGCGTCGGTGGTCTCTCCATAGCTGGCCAAAAAGTTCTTCGGATCCTGGGCAAAGGCTGCCGTCTGATCCACCACCGCCACTCGGTCCTCAAGACTGAGTATCGTATCAGCGGAGAGGGCAATGGCAATGCGGTCTGACAGGTGCTCCCGTAGAGCCCCTTCCTCAGGGTTGTAGGTGGCAATTAGCAAAGGCTCGCAGGGGTGCTGGAAGCTCAGCCCCTCCCGCTCAAGCTGGTTGCAGCGATCGGTAAGGGCCGTTAGCAGGAGATTGGCGATCTGATCATCCAAGAGGTTGATTTCATCAACGTAGAGAACTCCCCGGTTCGCCTCCGCTAGCAGCCCTGGCTGAAAAATACTTTCCCCCGCCTGGATCGATCTGGCCACATCTACGGAGCCCAACAACCGATCCTCCGTCACCCCTAAGGGCACCTGGACAAAGGGGGCTGGGATGACACGACTGGGGATATCCTGGGGTTGATCGCTAGGATCAGAGACGAAGCGATGACGGGTTTGATCGTCCCATCGATCAGCTTGCGCTGGGTCGGCATTGCAGATGGACCCCTCCACCACCTCAATGGGTGGTAACAGCTGGTGGAGGGCGCGAGCCATAACGGATTTAGCGGTTCCCCGCCGCCCGGCGATCACCACTCCCCCCAGGCCAGGATCCACCGCCGCCAGCAACAGCCCCATCTTAATAGCACCTTGCTTAACGACAGCGGCCAGGGGGAAACCTCCCGAAGGGGACGAAATGATAGTAACCATAGGGCATAAATGAATACTAAGAGCCATCTTAACTTGAGGATAGCTAGATTAATTAATCACTTCAATTACTTCCCTAAAAATCTCAGTGACCTAAAGATACTGAAATTTGGTTTTGATGACGTTTAGAGTGAGGAGAAAATAGGCCACGTGTCGCTTATTGTGCTCGAAATCGTGTTCAGCTTGCTCCTGAGAAAGCGTTTAAGGAGTCAAGCTAATCAGCTACAGTGATTATTACTTCGACATGGGAGAAACGCTAATTCTTTTTCGGCCTTTCCTATACTGCTTCAGATAGAAGAATCTTCTCAGGTACTAAAATTTAAAATCTTTTTTCCATGGCGCAATAGTTTCCCAATAAAATTACTTGTCTGTATATTAAGCTTTCTCAGGTAAATCAGAGTCTTACCAAGACTACGGAGAAACCAGTATTTGGAAAAACACATCATTTGTGCATACACTGGCTGGTAATAGCGAAAGAAAAATCTTTGACTCCATTTATCTTCAAAAGACTTAATTGCTAAACTGAAATAAGAATGACCGTCATTATCATATTTGCCCGGACTAAGGTGAGTTAGGTGGAAGTTAATAACATAAGATGAGTAGCCTTTAGTAAGGGCATCCAGGCATAATTCATGGGCATAAAAATAGAACGTTTTAATATTACAGCTAATATCAGCTTGTGTCCTGATTAGGATAAAGTTTTCGTCTAGGGATTCTACTTCGTAGGGAAAGCCTTTTTTCCATTCAGGATAATAATGGGAAAAAGGATCAGTTATTCGCAATACATATTCACCCTTTCTGGTGACTCCTGCATTGCCAGCCACTGCCCACTTCCTATCTACTCGATTGAGTTCATCAATGAGTTTTATCAATTTATCAAATCCATCCCCTTGATTCAACAAGATATCTTGATGGCAAAATATGATATATGGCTCAAGAGTTGATAGTCGAATTGTATTAAAAATACTAGGATCGAAAACATTACTCTTTGAGTTGTCAAATAAGCTATATCTACACCTATCTTCTGTGAAGCCCGCTGCAATATATGAGGACTTCATTTCTTCGTATTGTGTTAAATTATTTGTGATAGTGCATATGTGAAAGGTTTTCATTTCTTTTCCTCCTATTTCTCTACTTTAAAAGCTTCTTCAAAAAAATTCAGTTCTTGATTGTCAACTTAAAAAGCTGATTTAAACTCTGTCTATGTTGAGATCTGGAGCTTTTAAGATGACCTGATACAACCTGAAACCGTCAACTCACAAGCCTTTTAACGAAATTTGCAAAACTA
>JBEIUS010000190.1:0-5493 GCA_040374235.1 Leptolyngbya sp.
CTTGAGGTAAGGGAAACGCTGCTTGACGGCCATCAGATGAGACCGCCGAAATGCTATGGAAAACCCCTTTGTCCCTACAAAATCACGATTCAGATTATTTACGGCAAAGTAGGGACAAGCTAAAATTTGTCCTTGCAACTCACTCAGGTAAATTTGAGAAAACGCTTGGGGATACTGATGATAGTAGGACAAGGGAAGAAGTTATGCTTTGAGTCGATCTATCAACATTCTACCTCCCACTCACCAGCCCCTCCTGGCCAAGCCAGGGGGGGCTTTTCTAGGGTCTCCATCATACCCGCCGCGATCGCCCTCTGCTTCACCCCAAATCCATGAGGAAGACATCATCCCTGAACAATTACTGAGTCATCATGCTCGGTCCCAGTTGACCTCAATAGGCCAGCCACACCCCCATGGATAGGGGTGTTCAGGAAATCATGCCAGATCAGGCTGAAACCATTGATTCCTCATTGCCAGAGGATTTACACGGAAACCGGAACAGTCTCCAATTCGCATCGGGTTTTGGCGATACCTCGGCGCCATACCCCTAAGCAGAAAGCCGGTGGAGAGTTAAAATTTCCCTATGCTGCGATCGCTATCCACCATCCTGCCGTGTCCCAGACGAGTTACGTCTACTTCTCTGCAGGTTCGTCTGACCCTGGAAGCTCTTGCTGTGGGGGTTTTGACCATCAGTGGGGTAACCCTGTGGGCCGCCTGGCGGATGGATCAGGTTCTGCTGGCTGTCCACCACCAACATTTTAAATACGTGGTTGCCCATCTGCCCGTGGAGATGCAAACCCAGGGTCAGGGCGGTAGCCTAGACCCGCACCTGGAAAACATACTTCATGGGTTGTCTACCCCCGAATTTAAGCTTTGGGTACGCCGTTCTGATGGGAAGATCTTGCCCCGATCCGCCGAGGGAAGGGAGACCCTGGCTACCTTAATCAATGCCGTGCCCAATGGCCATATTCCTCCCCAACCCACGATCTTTCACCTGGGCGATCGCACCCTGATGCTCTGCGCCGGTCCCCTAGAGGTGGGGGGCAGTTCCCTGGGCCAGCTATACCTGGCTAAGGACATCACCGCCGATCGGCGACGACTCCGGGCCGATCTCCAGGGTTTGATCGGCGTGGGGGTTGGGGCCATGATGATTCTGGGGCTAGCCATGGTTCGGCGAATTCGCCAGGCCCTCCAACCCCTGAGCACCATCAGTCAAGTTGCGGGTCAAATCAGCGCCGATCACCTGGACCAGGTCAGCCTGGACCTCCAGTCCATACCTCAGGAAATCCTCGGCTTGGCCCAGGCCTTTAACCAAATGCTTGGCCGCCTCTCCTGCGACTGGGACCAGCAACGCCAGGTGATGGGCCATGTCACCGATGAGCTACGTACCCATCAGGCCCTCCTCAGGGAGGAGGAAAGCCGACACCACCACATTTTAGATAGCCTACCGGCCATCATTTGTGAGTTCCTCCCCGATAGCACCCTGGTCTATGTTAACGAGCCCTATTGCCAGTACTTCCAAACCTCGAGAGACCACCTGCTAGGCACCCCCTGGCTGAGTTTTTTACCCGAGACCGAGCAGTGGGCGGCCCGCCAAACCTATCTCTCCCTCTCGCCGGAACGACCCACCGTTCACTATGAACACCAGGTCAAGCGGGGAGAGCAGTTGCTCTGGCAGGCCTGGGAAGACCGCGCCTTTTTTGACAACCAGGGCCGACCGGTGCGCTTTATACGCATTGGCACTGACATCACCGAACGCAAGCACACCGAGCTGGCCCAGCAGCGTCAGCAGGCTAGTCAGGCCCTGATCAACCGCCTCAGTCTGCTGGCCATCGCAGCCCAGGACCTGATCCAATTCCAGGAGGATCTGCTGCCCCTCCTGGGGGAAGGCTTGGACGTCAGCCGCACCTATATCTTTATGCACCGCTATGAAGACAACACAATAGACAACACCGCCGAGTGGACCGCACCGGGCATTACTCCCCAGATCGACCAACTCCAGAGCATTCCTGATGATGCTGTGCCCTGGTGGTCAGATCGGATGCGGCGGGGGGAGAACATCCAGTTTGCCGACATTGAGGAGATTCCCGACGACCTGGTCAAGCAGGTACTCCGGCCCCAGGGCATCCAAGCCATCCTGGTGGTGCCCCTATTCATCGGGTCCCGTTACTACGGGTTTATGGGGTTTGACGAATGTCGCCGCCATCGTCAGTGGACCCCTGAGGATCGGCAGATACTCACCGCCGCCGTGCGGATTTTGATGGGGGTGTGGGCCGACGAAGACCTGCGACGAAGTGAACGGCGCTTCCATGGCATCCTGCAGAATGTGGCCAATGTGGCGGTGGTGGGCTACTCCCCTGGGGGAGTCATTCATTACTGGAACCAGGCCGCCGCAGGACTCTATGGCTATACCGCAGAGGTGGCCCTGGGTCATAACCTGGTGGATCTGCTGCTGTGGCCCCAGTCTCGCCAGGCCTTTGCCGATGCCATTGCTCGGGCCGTCAGTAGCGGGGTCGCCATGGCCCCCACGGAGTTAACCATGAAACATCGGGATGGTTCCCCGGTTCATGTCCTCTCCAGCAACATTCTGGTGCCGATGCCGGCCCAGGAACTGGAACTGTTTTCCATGGATATTGACCTCGGCCCGATCAAGCAGGCCGAACAAGAACGTGAGCAACTGCAGGCCCAGTTAATCCAATCCCAGAAAATGGAAACCCTAGGGCGACTGGCGGGGGGGATTGCCCATGACTTTAACAACATGCTGGATGTGATCATTGGCTATGGGCAATTGACCCTCGATCGCCTGTCTGGGGACGATTGCTTGCGAGATAACCTGGAGGAAATCATCGCCGCCGGTGAACGTTCAGCCGCCTTGACCCGAAAGTTGCTGGCCTTTAGCCGGCAGCAAGCCCTGCAGCCGGTGATCCTCAACCTCAATCAAGTGGTGCGCGGTATTGAGAAAATGTTGCGGCGGCTGATCGGTCCGAATATCGAATTTGTATTATGCCTGGGCCCGGAGCTGGGTCAGGTGGCAGCGGATCCGACCCAGATCGAACAGGTGATTATGAACCTGGTGGTCAACGCCCGGGATGCCATGCCCACCGGCGGAAAAATCACCCTTGTCACCGCCAACTCCCGGGTAAACCAGGACTATGCCGATCAACATCTGGGGCTATCCCCAGGGAACTACATTAGGCTATCGGTGATCGATACCGGGGGCGGTATGGCGCCTGAGACCCTTTCCCATATTTTTGAACCCTTCTTCACCACCAAGGGGCAGGGTCAGGGCACCGGGCTGGGTTTAGCCACCGTGTATGGTATTGTTCAGCAATCCGGCGGCAGTATCTGGGTGGACACAACCCCCGGTCAGGGCACCAGCTTCATTCTTTACCTGCCCCAGGCCGGCTAGGGGCGGGGGGTATCCACTGGGAGTATGCACAGTAACTATAACTACCCATGTCATCCCCTGGACCAGCAAACCCTTCCAGGGGCCAGGATCAGAACTGAGACCCGGGCTCTGATTGTTGAGGATGAGCGGGCACTACGGCTGCTTTACGGACAGATTCTGGAGTCAGGGGGGTTTTCAGTGGTGTTGGCGGCCTCCGGCCGGGAGGCCCTGGAGGTGCTTGAAGCGGAGGAAGGAGGGGAGTTCGGGGTCATCGTCAGTGATATTACTATGCCCGATATGGATGGCATAGGGTTGCTGCGATCGCTCCGGCAAAGGGGCTGGGACACACCGGTGATCCTGGTGACCGGCTCTCCGGCGGTTGAGTCCGCCGTCAGCGCCCTGGAATACGGAGCCATGCGCTATCTGTTCAAACCCGTAAACCGACGAGAACTAATCGATCTGGCTAGTCGCGCCACAGCCCTACAGCGGCTTAGTCGGCTAAGGCAGCAAGCCGCGACCTATCTAGGGGCGGAAGCGGTAGATCCGAAGAGCTTGGGGGTCAGTTTCGCCAGGGGCCTTGACAGCCTCTGGATCGCCTATCAGCCGATTGTCAACCCGATCCGACAAGAGGTTGTTGCCTTTGAAGCCCTGGTGCGGACCCAGGAACCCTCAATTCCCCAACCAGGGGTTTTGTTATCTATCGCCGAACGGCTGGGACGCATCCAGGAGGTGGGTGCCTTGATTCGATCCAGGGTGGCCCAGACCCTGACGGAACACCAGCCCCAGACGGATATTTTCCTAAACCTCCACTCCCTAGACTTGCTTGATGAGGGCCTCTACTCGGCAGCGGCGCCCCTTTCCACCTTCGCTGACCAGATTATTCTGGAGATCACGGAACGGGCCGCCCTGGAACAGGTGGGGGATATCGCCGGTCGTATCAGTCGCCTGCGCCAGCTTGGCTTTCGCCTAGCGATCGATGACCTGGGGGCCGGCTACTCTGGTCTCAATTACTTCGCCCTGCTTTCCCCGGACATCGTTAAGCTGGACATCAGCCTGATCCGCAACATTCACCAGGATGGGGTCAAGGCTAAAATTGTCGGGTCCCTTTGCACCCTCTGCCGGGAACTGGGCATCGGGGTCGTCGGCGAAGGCATCGAGGTGGCAGCAGAGGCCCTCACCGCTAGCCAGTTGGGCTGTGATCTGTTGCAGGGATATTTCTTCGCCAGGCCCGATCACCCCTTTCCCCAGGTGATATGGCCCTCCCTATAACCGCTGCAGGGGGTATGACTATTTCATTACCGATGAATATAGCGGTTCTTGGTTCAGTGAGATACAAATGTTCCCAGCTTCAGCCCCCTAGCTTTTCGTCTGCTAAGTTCCACCCTTTAACCCCCCAAATTATGCCCTCCGGGCCGCTGCGCCAGGTGGGGATTGGGGGGTTCTCGCCATGTACTTCATTCAGATGAAATCCGCTATAGTGTCAACATCCTAGAGCTCTGGCCGCTAAATTATACCTATTGTTCTACGGCTAAACAATATAAATATAAACTTTTCATGATCGCAGATCGGGGGAATCACCGATCTAGTTTAGGGCTGCGGTATATTTTAATTCATAAAAGGAGTGTCAACGTAAGCCAGGAGGTGCTGATCGGCCAAGAATTCAGGAGCCAGCTGTCAGAAGTTTGACGGCGTTCTGACTTTTCACTACAGCTCCTTAATATCCATAAAATGTTTTGCCTGGCGCTGTTACCCCATAAAAGCACGATTCATGCGGAATCATTGACTTCTGAGATTCCCTTGGGGCTCTTCTTGATGTTCTGCTCGGGGTCGAGATGTTGTCAATAGACGGAACGTAGTGCTGACAAAGAAGCAAAATTGATTTGTTTGATTTCTGCTTAACTATCTCCCATGTAGCCTCCGATCTTATCCAAAACCATGAACTCTTTTTTTCCATTGTCAACCCGTATTGGATTTTTCCCGATCTCTAGAGTTTCGATCTTTAGAATTCTTCCCACCGTCACCGTAGCCGCTACCGATGGTAATGCCGCGGAAACCGCAACGGGGGTCACCCCTAACCCCGGTCGATTTACCCTGACTCGCACCGGTTC
>JBEIUS010000123.1:0-10717 GCA_040374235.1 Leptolyngbya sp.
ACCGACCTCTGGGCCGACTGCTTTGACCCCGCCTTTACCCGCGATCGCTGGAGCAAGCCCGACGTTGGCGAAGCCTTTCCATCGGAAAATCCCCGCCTGGACCCCCACTTCTTCGCCAACCTCACCCCCACCTGGCAGCGCTCCTGTGCCCTCCGCACCGACTACGCCCGCCGCCAGGCCCTGGTAGAAATCGACGTGCTCGCCGCCATGGCCCTGGGCCTCACCCTCGAGGAGCTGATTACCCTCTACCGGGTCCAGTTCCCGGTTATGCAGCAATACGAGCGGGAAACCTACTACGACAAAAACGGTCGCATCGTCTTTACCCCCAGCAAAGGGCTGACCGGTGTCGGCCTGCCCCGCAAAGGCAAGCCCCTCACCCCTAGGCAGAGGCTGCCCGGCTGGGAAGACGTCTATAACCCCGAAACCCAGCAGGCGATCGTCGATACCCTGGAAGTCGACATCACAGACGACACCCTGCCCCCCAGCGTCCCCCTGCGGCCAGGAGAACGCTGGGTCGAGACCGAAGGCGGCCCCCGCTACCGCAGGATTGTGTATGAGGCCCCCTTTGATAAATGCGATAGAGTTAGCGACTACCGCACCGCCTGGGCCCACTTCGAGCCCTGGCAGGGAGGCTAACCCCCTCGAAAAGCAGCCTGAAATCTCCCCTCAGACACCCTCACCCTGGAAATGTTCTATGTCCCGCACCACCACCGATCACAAATACATCGAACTCGATGACAACGGCATTGCCCTCATCGTTGGCACCACCATGAAAGTCAGCGAACTCATAACCTCTCACCTCGCCTATGGCTGGAGTCCCGAAGAACTCCATTTTCAATATCCCCATCTTTCCCTCAGCAAAGTTTATTCCGCCCTGGCCTACTATTGGGACTATCAACGGGCCATTGATAGAGAAATTGAGCAACGTCTTGAGCAAGTTGAAACCCTCCGTCGCCAGGCCCCTCCCTCCGGCATTGCTCAAAAACTCAGAGAATCCGGAGCCATTGAATGACCATCCGGTTTTACATGGATGAAAACGTCCCCCGCCAAATTACCCTTGGGCTTCGACTGCGAGGGATTGATACCCTCACCGTTCAAGATGACGGCTTAACCGGTGCATCTGACCCACAGGTTTTAGCTCGCGCCACCGAACTCCAACGGGTAATTTTCACCCGTGATGATGATTTTTTAGTCCTTGCCCACCAGTGCCAACAAGACAGCACACCTTTCTACGGAGTCGTTTATGCTCACCCGCAGACCAGCAGCATTGGCGCTTGTGTTCACGACCTAGAACTGATCGCCAAGATTTGTACCCTTGAAGATTGCCTCAACCAGGTACAGTACCTACCTATGTAAGAATCCAGCTATTCATTTTAAAACTCCTACGCCGCCGATACCAAAGACCATACCCTCAGTGATAACTACGTTCAGATCCTGCGATCGCGGCTGACCCCGCCTTGACAAGGGAGGAACCTGGGGCCCAGGCCAAGGGGCTAGCTTCATACCGACTTCATCAAGATTGGTGATGATTTGCCAATGGATGTAACAAACTGCCATCATCCTGCAAAAATAACCGACAAGCGAACTATAGCTGGTTAACCTTGAGGTATGCTGCCCTCTGTTATTGCCACCGAAGTTCGCGCCAGTCTTGAGGATTTCCTGAGAACGACCTTTCGTCATTCCACCTATCGGTTTAAGGGATTGACGGATCGTTTCCTTGCCGATCCAGAAAATTGCTTCCGGGGTCCCTATGTTTCCATTGCCCTGCCCTTTCGGACAGCCAGGGCTGAATCTGACTATTTCGCCAATATTCCCCTGGCCTTTCCACCCCACCGCCATCAAGAACTCGCCTTTGAGCGCCTTAAAAATCCGTTCTACCGATCTACCCTAATCGCCACAGGAACGGGTTCGGGCAAGACCGAGTGTTTTCTCATGCCAATCCTTGATCACTGCCTGCAGCACCAGGGAGAGCCAGGTATTAAGGCCCTACTGATCTACCCCATGAATGCCCTGGCCACCGACCAGGCTAAGCGTATTGCCAGGGCTATCTACCATAACCCCAACCTTAAGGGTCAGGTAACGGCGGGGTTGTTCATCGGGGAGTCTGAAAAAGAACCCAGAAAGGTGATGACCGAAATGGGGGTGATCACTGACAAAAAGACCCTGCGCGATCGCCCCCCCGATATTTTGCTGACCAACTACAAAATGTTGGATTATTTATTGATCCGGCCTCGAGACCAGAAAATCTGGTCTGGCAATGGTCCCACCACCCTACGCTACCTGGTGGTAGACGAAATTCACACCTTTGATGGGGCCCAGGGGACAGACCTGGCTTGCCTGGTGCGTCGCCTTAAGGCTCGGTTGCAAACCCCCGGCCACCACCTGGCCTGTGTGGGCACCTCCGCCACCCTGGGTAGTGGTGCAGAGCAAAGGGATCGATTGCTGGACTACGCCAGAAGGGTCTTTGCTGAACCCTTCGACGCCGATGCCATTATTCAAGAAGATCGCATATCTCCCGACGAATTTTTGCAGAATATTATTCGCACCAGCCGCCCTGGCCAACCCCTGCATCAGTCTGAGCTAATTGATTTTCTGGTAGAAGCAGGTAACCATACCCGTGCCATCCCGACCGCCGCCGATCTAAAAACCCTCGATCCCGCCAGCTATGCCACCCTAGAAGCCTATATCTCGGCTCAATACCAACTCTGGCTAGACCGACCGCTCCCCGGCCCCTTCCAGCAACCTGATTGGCGTATAGCCCTGGGTAAACGGGATGGCCTGATTGCCCTGCGGATTGTGATCACCCTCCTACCCATCCTGGCGGCGGGGCCCATAACCCTCGACGACCTATGGGAGCAGCTCGGACGCCGATACCCCCTACCCCAAAACGTTACCCCCGCCTTTAAAACCGCCTTTCTCGATAGTTTACTAGCCCTGATGGCCATGGCCCGGCGGTGTCCCTCCCAGGCATCACCAACCGCCATCCTGCCCTGGGTAAACCTGCGCGTCCAATTTTGGCAGCGGGAACTGCGCCGGATGGTCGCCACAGTAGAGCCAGAACCCCAATTGGTCTTTGCCGATGATCAAACCGCCGACAACCCGACGAAGGTACTGCCGGTGCTCAACTGTCGAGAATGTGGTAGCACCGGCTGGGGCGGGCTTCGGCAGCAAACCAACGACCAGAGACTAGCCTGCGACCTGCAGTCCTTCTACATCGCCTACTTTGGCCATGACCCCCTAACCACCTTTGTCTTTCCCTACGATGCCTCTGCCCCAGGGGCTGATACCTCCCCTAGCAAGCCAGGCAAAAAAACGAAGCCCGTTCCCCGGCAACTGTGTACCCAATGCCTCTCCCTAAACGATGTCCAGCGTAAAACCTGTAACCTATGTGGCCATGATCAACTCATACCTGTCCTAGAACCCGACATGGTGCGAGAGGTGAAGACTAAACAGGGCCATACTCGCCGGGAAAGTCACCACGACTGCCCCTTTTGCCAGGCTAAGGATGGACTGTCGATTATCGGTTCACGGGCGGCCAGTCTATCTAGTGTCGTGATTGGCACCCTGTTTGGTTCGGCTTACAACCCTGATCGCAAGCTGATCACCTTTTCCGACTCAGTTCAAGACGCGGCCCACCGCGCTGGGTTTTTCGGAGCCCGCACCTTCCGCAATACCCTGCGGACAGCTCTAGCCCAGTACCTGCAGCAAGCCGACGGTCAATCTCTAGAGCAGGTAGTGGCCGGCTTTCAGCAGCACTGGCGAACCCAGCTTGGTAATGAAATAGATTATGTAGCTACCTTTATCCCCACCGATATGCAATGGCTGGGCGAGTGGGAAACCCTGATCAAACAGGGCCAACTTTCCCCCCAGTTAACAACGTTTGTCGATCAGCGCATCCACTGGGAGATCACCGCCGAAGCTGGGCTCCGGTCCACCATTGGTCGCTCCTTAGAACGGGTGGGGGTTTGGTCCGTAGAAATCGCCCCTGACCGGCTTCAGGCAGCCGTGCAAGCCCTCAGGTTGCGGCTCCAGAATGAAGTGGGTACCTTGCCCGATCTAGACCCCAACATCCTTACGGGGTTCCTGCTGGGGCTGCTGCGCCACCTGCGACAGCAGGGGGGCATCCTTCACCCCGAAACCCGCCGCTACATCGAGCAAAACGGCAAATCCTTTGTTTTGCAGCAACGGATTTTTATGCCAGGGTTTGGCTCCGCCTCTCGCCTGCCTATCTACTTCTGCAACCAAGGTCACCACTTCGAACCGATTCTCCATAAGGAACAACACACCTGGTGCTACGAGTGGGCCTTTAAGTGGTTCTTTAACCGCTCCCAGCTCACCCTGATTGCGGAACAGTTTGAACTGATCTACGAGCTGGTGCTAACCGAGTTGGTTAACCACACCATTCTTGGCCAGCACCACACCCTCACCCACCAGGCGGTTTGGGGATTAAACCCCACCGCCCTACTGCTCCGTCGGCACAGCATCCCAGTGACTTGTGATGTCTGCGGCGATCCCCATGGTGCTAGCCCGGAGGAACTCGGTTACTGGGTGGGGATGACTTGTCAGCATCCCCACTGTGGCGGCCATTACCAGTCTGGGCTAGACATCGGCGTGACCGCCCAGTCGTCGCCAACCAGTCAGCCCCCCTCCCTATCCACCGCCCTAACCCCATCTAGCCAAAGCCATCGCCTTGACTTTTACAAAAACCTCTACTGCCGGGGCGAAGTCTGGCGGATTGTTGCCCAGGAACATACCAGTTTGCTAGACCGGGACGTGCGGGAAGATCTAGAAAACCGATTCATCAACAGTAATCGGCGCTATGACCCAAACCTGCTGTCCGCCACCTCCACCCTAGAAATGGGGATTAATATTGGGGATTTATCCGCCTCCTTACTCTGCTCGATTCCTCCCGCCCAGGCTAATTACCTGCAACGGGTGGGTCGGGCTGGACGGCAAGACGGTAATGCCTTTATTGCCGCGATCGCCAATGGGCGCCCCCACGATTTATACTTCTGGGCCCAACCCCTGATGATGATTGCTGGTGGTGTAGAAACCCCGGGCATTTACCTGAATGCCTCTGCTATTTTGCAGCGCCAGCTCACGGCCTACTGCCTGGATAGCTGGGTTGCCCAGGGTGCTCAACCAGAAGACCTACCCGATCGCTTCTCCCTGGTGTTGGAGGCCGTCAAAAATGAAGACATCAGTCAGTTTCCCTACAACTGGCTGAACTATATTGAAACCCACCAGACTAAACTCCTGGAGGAATTCATTACCCTATTTATCGACCAAATTACCCCTGACACCCAGGGGCAATTGCGGCAGTTTATGGAAAAGGGCGATCTGGAGCAGGGCGGCCTGCGCTGGCGCATCCTCAACCGATTGCGCGAGGTGGTGCAAGAACGGGAGCGGTTACAGCGTCAGATCGAAACTCTACGGCAGCGCATCAAGGAAAAGGAAACCAAACCCAAGGGGCAAAACTACGAAGCAGAGATGGATGAGCTGAAGCGGGAACGATCCGGCTTCATCGATCTGGTGAAAAAGCTAAACAGCAAAAATACCCTAAACTTCTTCACCGATGAAGGGTTACTGCCCAACTATACCTTCCCGGAGGCCGGAGTAATCCTT
Source organism: Leptolyngbya sp. (assembly GCA_040374235.1). Classification (GTDB taxonomy): domain Bacteria; phylum Cyanobacteriota; class Cyanobacteriia; order Phormidesmidales; family Phormidesmidaceae; genus Nodosilinea. Next base: position 5,626 of record JBEIUS010000123.1, read on the forward strand.
AAATCCATTATCTGGCGAGAACGCAGCACCAAAGGGAATGCAGAGCAGGGTAAGTATGAGACCCTCACCTTTGAGTATGAGCGCCCCGGTGCCATTGCCATTGGAGAGTTGGTTCCCTCCGGGACCTTTTACGCCGAAGGGCGACGGGTCACCATCGACCAGATTGACCTCAACCTTTCTCAAATTGAAGAATGGCGTTTCTGTCGAAATTGTTCCTACGCGGTTTCTACCCTGGCCGACACTGCCCGGCAAAAAGCCTGCCCCCGCTGTGGCGATCTGATGTGGTCAGACACCGGTCGTAAGCGTAAGATGATTCGTCTACGTCAGGTGATGGCCACCACCCACGATCGCCGCAGCCGCATTGGGGACGATCAGGATGAACGTACCCCTGCCTTTTTTACCAAAGCACTGCTAGCAGACTTTGAACCCACCGCCCGGGAAGAGACCTACGTTTTTGATGACGAGGAGTTTCCCTTTGGCTTTGAATTTATCAAAAGCACCACCTTTCGGGAAGTAAATTTTGGGGAAGCGACCGGCCAGGGGGAAAAACTAGAAATTGCTGGTGAGGCCAGGCCTCGCCACGGATTCAAGGTCTGTCGCCGCTGTGGTAAGGTCCAGACCTCCAAGCAACAGTTTCAGCAGGGGCAATTCAAGCACTCCCTGGCCTGCAAGCTTAAGGACCAGGACGATGAGAGTCAGTACCTCGATATCCTCTACCTGTTTCGACAGTTTGAGTCCGAGGCCCTTCGCATTCTCATGCCCGTGGATATTCTCAACTTTCCAGAGAAGCTCCACTCCTTTATTGCCGCCCTACAGCTAGGGCTGAAGCTCCACTTCAAGGGCAATGTCGAACACCTGCGCATCCTGATCAACGAAGAACCCCAGCCCCACAGCTCGCTGCGTCGTCCCTATCTATTTCTGTACGATACGGTGCCCGGTGGTACGGGCTACCTCAAACAATTGCTGCGTCAGACCGATGAGGTGATAGACCTGGAGTTCATGGGCGTGTTAGAGAAAGCCCTAACCGTTGTCAATAACTGCCCGTGTGAAGATGGTTGTTACCAGTGCCTCTTTGCCTACCGCAATAGCTTTGATCAGGATAAGACCAGGCGGACTGAAGCGGTTTCTATTCTCAAGGCTATCCTGAGCCGCAGGTCCACCCTTAAACCCTCTGAAACTAGCCTCTCCGGCATTAAACTGAATGCCCTCTTCGATAGTGTGCTAGAACATCGTTTTATTGAAGCCCTGCGTCGCTACCGTTACCAGGGGGAGCCCACCATCCTGCGGAGGGAAATTATCCACGCCAAGGCGGGTTATTTTATCAAAATTGGTCAGCAAGCCTGGAATGTAGAACCTCAGGTTTCCCTCGGTCCACAGCAGGGAGTGGCAATTCCTAGTCGTGCTGATTTCGTCTTCTGGCCAGCTACCCAGACTGGGCAAATCAAGCCCATCGTGGTTTTTACCGATGGCTGGGAGTACCACCGCGATCGCATCGGTCAGGATTTTTTGCAGCGCATGGCGATCGCCCACAGTGGTCAGTTCCATGTTTGGTCCTTAACCTGGGCCGATGTTGAAGGTCAACTCAAGGGTCAGGAACAGACCGGTATTAACCTGCTTGAGATCGGCACCAACGAGCAGTTTAAGCGTAAGAGTCTGAGGTTATTTGAGCACTATGGCTGCCCTGGCTTACAGAAGCTTTCCTCAGAATCTAGCTTCGTTTGGTTAGCTAACTACTTGGCCAGACCAGATGACGGACAATGGCTAGGGTTTGCCCTGGTCAGGACCTATGGCCATATTCACCCAAATCTAAAGCCTGATCAGGATTGGAGCGCACAGGTGAGATCCAAGGGGGGAGACGACCTGGCAACCTTAGCCCAAAGCGATGATCCAAATCGGCTTTTCACTCAATTTGCATGGGGCTCAGGTGATGGTCCTCCCCTGGTGAAGAGCTACATTTCTCTTGATCCCAGCCGTCACAGCCAAAAAGACCCCCAGTCGGTTTTTGCCCTGACCTGGCTAGACGATCGGCAACCAGAGCAACCGGCTACACAACAGGCCTGGCAAGCCGTACTGAGACAGTTTAATTTGTTCCAGTTTCTTCCCCACAGCTATGTACTGACTGAAGCCAGTGGGGCGAAGGTTCGTCCAGACCTGCCCTACCTGGCTATAGATCCTGACCTCACCCCTGAGTTCCAGTCTAATCTAGTACTCCAGGAAGACTGGCGACAGATCATGGTAGTAACCGATAGCAATTTTCATCCTTTTCTGAAAGAACTCGCTCAACGCCAACTACCTCTGCCAGAGCCAGGTTACGAGTTAGAAGACGCCGATGGAGCGGTACTGACCGGTCCAGCTGAGTTAGCCTGGCCAGGGGTTAAAATCGCTGTACTCGTGGATGACGATGATGCTAACCGCTTCACTGAGCAGGGCTGGTTGGTCTACTGCCTCGCTGTCCTTAAAGCTAACCCCGAGGCCTTTTTCCATCAATTGCAAGTCCCTAGGGAGGCTACCCTATGTTAGACCACGCCATTCGCCTGGTCATGTCTATAGACTTTCTGGATGCCTTCAGCCAGCTTCCCAAGCAAATCCAGGCTAAGACCTCTGCCTTCATTCAAAAATTTAAGCAAACACCCACCAGCTCTGGGCTTAACTACGAATCTATCCAGCAGGCCGCAGATCCTAACCTGAAATCCCTACGGATCGACCAGGCCTATCGGGCGATTGTCCGCAAACCCGACTCGGGTAATGCTTACCTGCTCCTCTGGGTTGATAAACATGACGACGCCTATGCCTGGGCGCAGCGCAAAATCTGTAAAGTTAACCCCGAATCAGGGGCGCTGCAAATTATTGATGTAGAAGCTGCCTCGGCTCTGGAAAATGAGCTATCCAGCCATAGGCAACCTCAGACTAAGGGACGCTTTGATCAGATCCGCGATCGCCACCTTCTCCGTTTGGGTGTTCCTGAAGAAATGCTGGGGGCGGTACGAGCGACAGTTACCGATGACGATGTCGATAAGCTCTTACCCAGACTACCAGAGGAAGCGGCGGACTCTCTGTTAATGTTAGCCTCTGGCTATTCCCTGGAGGATGTGCTGAATTTACAAGCCCCCTCTAAAGCAGTCGCCATCGATACAACCGACATTGAACGAGCCCTCGAACAGGTAGATAGTCAACGTCGGTTCCATGTAATCACAGACGATGACGAGTTATTGGAAATGCTAGCCGCTCCCCTGGATAAATGGCGAGTTTTCCTCCATCCCAGCCAGCGTCGTCTGGTTAATAACGATTGGCATGGTCCGGTTCGGGTATTAGGCGGAGCTGGCACCGGCAAAACCGTAGTAGCAATGCATCGAGCTAAATGGTTGGTTGAAAAACGGTTTACAGATGCAAAGGATCGAATTTTCTTCACCACCTTTACCCGCAACCTGGCGGTCGATATCGAGGCCAATCTCCGTAAAATTTGCTCACCGGAGCTGATGCGGCGGATTAAGGTGGAAAATCTAGATAGTTGGGTGACCGCATTCCTTAAGGCAGAGGGGGTTCCCATCCGGGTGGCCTACGGGGATGAACTGGATGAACTCTGGCAGCAGGCTTTCACACTGGGTATCATTTATCCCGAAAACTTTTACAAAGACGAGTGGAAGCAAGTAATCCAACCGCAAAATATTACCAATCCCCAAGCCTATTTCAAGGCATCCCGAGTGGGCCGTGGCACCCGCCTCAATCGCATGCAGCGGGCTGCCGTCTGGCCAGTGTTTGAGGAATTCCGGGCCTTGATGAAGCAAAAAGGGCTGAAGGATCGAGAGGACGCGATGTACGATGCCTGCAGCTTGCTTCAATATAAATCTGACAGCGATCGACCCTACCGTTCCATTATTGTGGATGAAGCCCAGGACATGGGACCCGCTGACTTTAGTTTGATCCGCACCCTGGTCCCCGCTAGTGGTGGAGGCAATGATATTTTCATTGTCGGTGACCCCCACCAGCGCATCTACGGACGACAAGTAGTGCTTAGCCGTTGTGGCATTGAAGTCCGGGGACGCTCTCGTAAACTCCGAATTAACTATCGCACCACTGACGAAACTCGCAAATGGGCCACCGCCCTCTTAGCTGGGCTCACCATGGATGATTTAGATGGCGGTAGTGATGATTTGACCGATTACCGATCGCTGATGCATGGCGCAGCACCCTGGATTCAGGGGTTCTCCTGTTTTGAAGAAGAGGTCGAGTTTATCCATGGAGAGTTGCAAAAACTGGAAGCTGCCCAAATTCCCCTCTCCTCAATTTGTATTGTGGTACGGACCAATAATTTAGCCAAAAACTACTCCTCTCAACTCAGTCGGCTAAATATTGAAAATCGCAGTATCAGCCGTAGTCAGGCAGATAATCCTGCCCTTCCCGGAGTGCGGGTTGCCACTATGCATCGGGTTAAGGGTCTGCAGTTTGAATATGTCTTTTTGGCAGGACTCACCCATGATGATCTGCCACCCCAGGGAGCTCTTTCCAGAACTGCCGATCAAACTGCCCGAAATGCTATCCTCAAGGCCGAAAGATGCTTACTCCATGTCTCTGCGACTCGAGCTAAGCAGGGGGTTTTTGTCACCTATCATGGCAAGCCCAGCGAACTGTTGCCTATTCACCCGGAATAAGCCAGCTTCGCCATTAACGATCGCCCAAGCATAGGGGAAGTGCATCCTGCATTCCGCAGGTTGACAGGGTATTAAAGGTCGGTGTGTTCTGGACTGAAGGGTAGTCTTTTTAGGGCAAGGCCCGCTTGCTGTTGCCGCCGGGGGCGATCGCCACACCAGCGATGCAGACCCTTCAGGTTTTGCTCCCCCGCCATTGAGGCGATCGCCCCGCCCTCGGCGCTGGCGTCGATCGCCTCAGGCCCTGGCGATCGCAGGGTGGGGAATAGCCCCCAACCTTTGAGCCGAAGGGGTTTGGGAGGAGTCTTGACCGGCCTTGGAGTGAGGGATAGGGAGCACTGCATCACCATTTGGTGATGTAACTCAAACTTTGACGATGTTTGCTTAAGGTTTTGCCACTGATCCATAACCAAATGGTGCTAAAGCAAGTACTTTAGTCATGTTGA
>JBEIUS010000165.1:0-7019 GCA_040374235.1 Leptolyngbya sp.
CTTTAGTGTTATAGCGAAAAACTCCCCATCTAGCTATCTTCTTTCCTTTCTTGCTCAAACCATGGAAAGTAACCATCAAGATCTTTACCCCAGCGTAGATGAACTGGACTGTAAAATCATTGACCTGATGAAGGTCAATGGTCGCATGACCTATAAAGACATCTCAACTCGACTGAATATTCCCGAAGCAACAGCCCGCTATCGGGTTCAGCGGTTACTCAATGCCGAAATTATCCAGATCGAGGCCTGGGCGAATCCAAGGCGATTTGGGACGCCCCATGCAAGTATCGTCAATATCTCCGTAGAAGCTGGCCGTGTTAATTATGTGGCGGAGCAACTGGCTAAGCTGGAGGAAGTCCAGTTCGTGTCGGTGGTAGCTGGTCGGTATAACATCGCTGCCGACGTCAATGTTAGTTCCAACGAAGAACTTTTGGCTTTCTTCGATAAGCTCAATTCTATTAACGGCATCATCAGTTACGATACTCAGATTATTTTAAAGCTGCTGAAGGCCCAGTACGACTATACCTTCATCTAGGTTTGAGTTGCCTGGTTCCACTGCAGCGGTCAGGTTAAAAGCTGGCCGCACTCTCACCTTGAGGCCCTAAGGGAACCAGAGCTTCTAGCCAGTGCTAGGACTTTGCCATGGGCCTTTCCTCAGGGTTCTGGCTAAAGAAACATTTCCTCACAGCCGCTAGTCAGGATGCTGGTGGAGAGCCTGATGCCCTCTGGGAAAAAATTACCCACTATGGGTCGCCCCGTTAGTATCTATCCTGAGGGCATGGAGTCGCTGGTTGATGGCCGTCAGATCTATCCGATCTGGGTCAAAGTCATAGCCAACCCGTTGCCACAGCCCATCGGACTCGGGGTCATCCGCTCCATCCAGGCGATCCAGCAGGTCTAGGTAATCCCAAACCCCATGGCAAAAAGCTGGAGGGCAAGCCCCTCCCCCCTCCAGGCAGTGGGCCAGCCCACCCTCCGGCAGTGGGTGGGCAGCTAACACCTCCGCTAGACTGGCCATGGCCTCCAGGGTAACCTTATGCAACCAACCCTGGCTGGGTTGGTAGAGGTAGATTAAACTATCCCCTGGCTGTGGTAGCCAATCCGCCAGGGTACTGCCCGCCGGTAAACTGGTCTGGTGCGGCAGGTTAATCGATGGAGATAGGGTGGGTTTAAACCGATAGTCCGCCCTTGCCTCCCAGCCCATGGTTAGGGCAAACACCCAATGACAATCCGCTAGGGGCAAGACCCCGGGGAGCCAAAGTCGTCGCCAGACGGCGGGCTGGCTGTCTAATAAATCCAGATAAAGTCGGTATAACATAGGAGACAGCGGTAGAGCCCTAGGGTGTTATCCTATCCCCCTATAGGGTAGATCCTCAACAGGCAGCGCTGGAAGGCGTTAAACAAGACCCGGGATGCCCTTGATTCAGACAATTTTAGGGAGATAGGCGTGGTCAGTCAAATTCTCAATCAAGCCCTCCAGGACTATCGCCAGCGGTTGGGCCAGTTACTAGATCGGATCCAGAAATTGGCAACCACTATTAACAACCCTGACCTGCAGCGTACCACCCAAAACCTCCATCGCAACATTAACGAACCCTTTTTATTTGTGGTGGTGGGGGAGGTGAAGGCGGGCAAAAGTAGCTTTGTCAATGCCCTGTTGGAGGCGGAGGTCTGTGCCACCGATATTGAACCCTGCACCGATGTCATTCAGCAGCTGGTCTATGCGGAGCAGGAGTTTAGCCAGCAGGTGGAGCCTAATCTGCGCAAAATTGGTCGGCCCATTCCAATTTTGCAGGATATTTCCATCGTGGATACCCCGGGCACCAATACGGTCATTCAGGAACACCAGATCATCACCGAACGCTATATTCCCAACAGTGATCTGACTTTTTTCGTTCTGTTTGCCAAAAACCCGTACCAGAAGAGTGCCTGGGATTTTCTCGATTTTGTCAGCGCCGAGTGGCGGAAGAAGGTGGTGTTTATTCTCCAGCAGGCGGATTTGCTACGGCCCGCCGATCTAGATACCAACATTCATCGGGTACGGGAGTATGCTTTACAAAAGCATATTAAGGATCCGGTGATCTTTCCCACCTCCGCCGTCCTAGAGCAGGACGGGGATGGGCAACACAGTGGTTTTTTACCGGTGCGCCAGTATATCCAGACCATGGTGTCTTCGGGGGAGAGCTATCGGATTAAGTTGCGATCGGTGAGCCAAACCACTCAGAAAATTATTGATCGGTTGCATCAGGATGTTGACGCTGTCAGCCGACAGTTGGCGGTTGATCAGGCTACGGCCAAAGCCATTCGCCATAAGATTGACGCGGGTCGGGAGCGCTCTAGCTATGAGGTGAATACCCTGGCCGATCGCCTGGCGGCCCGTTACGAAGTTATTGCCGCCCGCATTAAGGCGGATTTTCGGGAGAGCCTCTCGGTGCTGACGGTGATGCGTCGCTCCTTTGTCGGTCTGTTTAACGAAGAAGTCTCCATGCAGGCCTGGGTGGACGAGTTCCAGGCTGACTGTAGTCAGCACCTCCGCCAGTCCCTGGAGGAGGTCTCTAATGAGGGGGCCCAGCACTTTGTCGATGGCATTCGGCAGCTTTTTGAGGGGCTGAATCAAGACCTGGATCAGGTCAGTAGTCACCCTATCCAGGCCAGTCATATTTCTCTTAAGGTGTTAGAACGTCGTCAGGAGGTGATTGAAAGCGTCCGTGCCAAGGTTGATAAGCTGCTGAGGGATCAGGGACTGGGGGATATGCTCACTACCCAGGCCAGTGACATGGCCAATGAAATTGTGGGGGGGGCGGTGATGGCGGTAGCGGGCACCATTCTCCATGTGATTCAGTTTACGGTGGCGGAGGCCATCCTCAGTGCCATTGGTATTGCCTTTGCAGGGGTGGGGGTGCTCCTGCTGGCCATTGGTATTGTCTGGCAGCGGCAGCGAATTATTATCAAATTTGAACGGGCTCTGGATGCGGAGAAGCTCCGTTTCCAGAGCGAGGTGGCCACCCGCCTGAACGAGAAGTTGGGCCTAATCTACGAGGAGGTGGAACGGATTTTTACCCAGTTCTATGACTACGTAGAACGGGAGGAGCAGGCGGTGCAACCGGTGATTGATCGCTACCACCAGATCAAGGCTGAGGCCCAAACCCTCTTTGGTCAACTGGAGCAGTTGCTGACGGTCTAGGGGTTGACTGCTGGTAGGGGGGACTGGGCGATCGCCCGCTGTTGTAACTTGAGCAACTGATCGCCATCGGCACTGGCCAGGCAGGCCTCCTTGACGCAGGCATAGACCCCCACCGGGCGAGCCGTATAGCCATTATTATCCAGTAACCGCAGATGGTAGCCCAATTCCTGGGCAGTCTGGCCAAAGTGAACCAGCACCCCATAGCGTTCCGGTAGGGTTAACCCCCGCCAGAACTGAGGACTGACGACTAAATCGATCATCCCCGTGGAGGGCTGGCGCCGTTGATAGGCCAACCAGGACTCCACCAGGCGGTGCCCCCCCAGGCGAGCCGGAATGGAGTCACGGTTCCACCAAAGGCTGGGCTGGGTTGTAGCATTGGCGGCGGGGGCACTGTCACGCACCAGGGACTGGCTGACAACCAGGCGACGGAACAGGTCCCCCTCCGCCCGACCCTCGCTGGGAAAAATCAATAACTCACATAGGGCCTGGGCAAGGGAGCTAGGGGTATGGGGAAGGGCTTGGGCCAGGAAGGCCGGCGGACAACAGCGGTTGGTGCTGGGCTCAGCACCCCAGCATTGCGAGATTTCCCCCACTCCCCAAGCCGCCGAGGATGAGCCCCCAGCCAGGGCGAGGAGGATGGCTAGGGTCATCGGACTGATGATCTTGCGGGTTATTGGGGCAAACAGGGCAGGGGCCATATCACAATGCCAGATAGGGAGGTACTGAGGAGGATGGGAGGAATGGCGCAACCCTAGGCGGACGGAACTGGGAGGCCCTAGGGATCACTCAGCAACAGTCGAGATCGGTGGCTATGGCGGACTTCTAGCGATTCTGCCCCCACTCGACGGAGCATCCACACCACCTGATCTGGCCGCAGCAGGTTACCATCGTTACGGCAATTCCCCACCCATCGCACTACCGCCTCCCGGCCCTGGGGTTGGAGCTGGGGTACGGGCAAGGTCTGATCCTGGGGATCGACCAGGGCCAGTTCCTGCAGTTGGCTACGCAGATCAATTACGTGGGGTTTCCCCGACTTGCTCAGTTTTTCCCAGAGGAGGCTCTCCAGAGCTAGCACCTGATTCACCCAGTCCTGCCAGGGGAGGCTACTGGCCGCCAGTTCCGATCCCGGGGCCAGGCGTAGGTAATACTCCGCTCGCTCCAGCAGTTTGGTGGCGGAGGGGGTATGGAGGGGGACTTCGGTAATGCTGTAAAGGGGAATCTCCCCTGGCAACTGGGCCGCTAGCCGTTGCTGGAACTCAAGTGGATCCATAGCTTTTTTCAGCTCGAAGTCCACCACCTCGCCGGTGCTGGTTATCCCCAGGGAAAGAGCATTGGCCGCCGCCACCCGGGGACCAGGATGAAACCCACCGGTGAAGGAGATCGGTAGGCAGGCCCGGCGCAGGGCCCGATCGAACAGCCGCATCAGATCCAGGTGGCTAACCAAGGCCATGGATCCTAATTTGCCCAGGGTAAGACGCAGGCGCTGCACCCGCTCCTGCCCCGGTTGACTCGGCCCGATCGCGGTGGGGATGGGGGGTGGCGGTACTACCACGTTATGGCCCAGATCAGGGCCACAGACTCCACAGTGGGAACAGCCATCGAAGGAGCAATCGGGAACGGTGATCGCCTCCAAGGCCCGGGCTAGATCCTGTTTTAGCCAGGCCTTATTAATACCGGTATCTAGGTGATCCCAGGGGAGGGGGGCGTCCAGGTCGGGTTGTCCCTTCCCCTGATCCACCTGGCGATACTTCCAGTTTAAACCTGCTTCCTCAATCGCCTGGCTCCAGGCGTTGAAGGCGGTATCCAGGCTTTCCCACCAGGCGTCCATGCCGGCGCCCAACTCCCAGGCCCGCCGAATCACCGGGGCCAAACGGCGATCGCCGCGACCGACAAAGTCTTCCATGGCGGAAATCCGCACATCGGTAAAGTTAACTTTAGCCCAACCCGTGGCCCTAAACTCAGCCTTTAGCAGGGCTTGCTTGTGCTCAAACTCCTCCGTGGAGACCCCATGCCATTGAAAGGGGGTGTGGGGTTTGGGGGTAAAGTTGGAAATAGTAATGTTAAACGATAGGGGTTTACGGCCCTTGATATAACAGGCCTGGCGCAGCCAGCGAACGGTTTCGGCGATGCCCAACACATCGGCATCGGTTTCCCCAGGTAGGCCAATCATGAAGTAGAGCTTGATCCGGTCCCAACCCTGTTCGTGGGCGATTTTTACGCCGCGCAACAGCTCTTCATTGGTCAAGCCCTTGTTAATGACATCCCGCAGGCGTTGGGTACCGGCTTCGGGGGCAAAGGTCAGGCCGGTCAACCGGGTGCCGCCGACAATATGGGCAATATTCTCATCAAATCGATCTACCCGCTGACTGGGCAGGGACAGGGAAATATTTTCGTCTTGGAGGCGGTTTTTAATTTCGACGCCAACCGCCGGTAAAGCTAGGTAGTCAGAGCAACTCAGGGAGAGTAGGGAAAACTCGTTATAGCCGGTCTTCTCCATGCCCATCTCAATGGCTTCAATCACTGCCTCCGGCTCCACATCCCGGGCGGGGCGGGTGAGCATGCCGGGTTGGCAAAAGCGACAGCCCCGGGTGCAGCCCCGGCGAATTTCCACCGTCAGGCGATCGTGGACCGTTTCCACGTAGGGCACTAACCCCATGGCGTAGGCGGGCATGGGAGCCGCGACCCGCCGTAGAATTCGGGGAGGGACATCGCTCCGTTGCGGTTGTATCGACCCATCCTCAGCAATGGCGTAAAAGCAGGGTACGTAAACTCCGGGTACCTGGGCCAGGTCTAGTAGGAGCGCTTCACGACTTAGCCCGGCCGCCTTACCCTCCTCGATCACCAGGCCGATTTCCGGCAACAGCTCTTCCCCGTCACCGAGGGCAATAAAGTCAAAGAAGTCGGCGTAGGGCTCGGGGTTAGAGGTGGCGGTTTGCCCTCCGGCAAAAATTAAGGGCCAAGCCTGGGAGGCAGACTGGTGACGCTCCTGCCAGGTGAGGGGGATACCCGCCAGGGATAGCATTTCTAGAATATTGGTGGCTCCCAGCTCGTAGCTGAGGCTAAAACCAAGGATGTCAAAGACGGTTAAAGATTGTTGAGATTCAACCGCGAATAGGGGAGTTTGGGTGGCTCGCAGCTTGGCGGCCAAGTCGGGGCCTGGCAGGTAGGCGCGATCGCAGAGCTGACGGGGCTGGGCATTGAGGATACTGTAGAGAATAATATGGCCCAGATTAGACGCTCCCACCTCGTAGAGTTCGGGATAGGTTAGCACCCAACGAACCTGGGCCTCAGCCCAGGGCTTGTGGATGGCTCCTAACTCGTTACCCAGATAGCGAGCCGGCTTAAGGATATCGGCGGTCAGTAGGGAATCAGCAGCTAGGGGCACTGTATTAAACCAGGTAGGACCTGGCGAGCACTACCTACCTACTATAGCGACTCTTCCCTGTTCGGTATCTCCCTAGGCGGCCATCAGGGTGGACCGATCTCCCTCCTCAAGAATTTCAAACACCCGATCAAGCTGGGTTAATTCAAAAATCATGCGAATACCGGCGGGCACGGAACACAGATACAGCTGCTTTCTCAGTTGACGAGCTTTCTGTAAAGCAGCGACCAGGGCAATCAGGCCGGCGCTATCTAAGGATTCTAACTGACTCAGATCCACTAAAAGGCCAAGGGAGGCCTCAGACTCCAGATGCGCTATAAGGCGACTTTGGAACTCTGGCGCGTTAGAGGCATTCAGGGAGCCCTGCGCTTGAATCATGGCCATAGACTCTTTCTTAACTGGCATAGTATATAAACTCCTAAATAAAAAATCGACCGGTACCAAATCTTAAAA
>JBEIUS010000175.1:0-6355 GCA_040374235.1 Leptolyngbya sp.
AGGCAAAGACAGCGGCTTGACCAATTATATCGAGCGGCTGAACAACACGCTGAGGCAACGGGTGGCGCGACTGGTCAGGAAGACCCTGTCGTTTTCCAAGAAGCTAGAGAACCACATGGGGGCCATCTGGCTGTTCATCCATGACTACAACTGCCGCATCCGGGAGAAGCTGGCAGAGCAAGGTAATCCTATTCTTTCCTCCGTCCTGTACTAAAATCCACTACCCTATTTTCTAATCTCAGTAATATGCATTATTGCGTAACCAGAACCTTGAGAGTTTGGTCTAAACTAATATTGATTGGGCAAGTTAAAATAGCTAGAACTGAAAGTATAGGAAAGTATAGAGGTTGGGTGGAGAGCAATTTCCTTTCGATGCTAAGAACTTTTTGTATCGATCCATTATCAAGTTCACCTTGCGCACCCCAAAGAGCGGTCCATCGAGATTTTTTAGGTCTGCAGATTTTTATATTTGCGTTTTATTTAAGTTGATTACAACTTTTTGAATCAAGGAAGATTGTATTGATGTTTTTTTTAGTTTCTCATTATCAATCCATAGGTTAGGGAGAGATCCATGGTCAAAGAGTCATTCACCAATCAATCCGATCGCACAAAAATTAACCCCGGCACCCTGGAAAGTCTGGGCCTGGCCCGTCGGGAAGCGGAGGTATTGTTTTGGACAGGCAAAGGCTATACCGCCCAGGAGGTAGCTGAGATCATGACCATCAGCGAGCTGACGGTAAAAAAGCACCTACAGAATGGCTATAAGAAACTGGGGGTGAAAAATCGCACCCTGGCGATCACCACCAGTCTGGAGCGCCTGGGGGTGCTAGAGGCCAATGATTGGACCTCTTCCTAACCCTAGGGCCATGGGTCGCCCGCCGTCCCCTATCCAACCCCTGACGGCGGGGTGGTTGGCCACCGGGTCTAGGCGGGGATCATGGCAGATAATGGGTAACCAGGGGCAGCGATCGCGCCAGCTCTGGGTCAAAATTGCGGCGGTAGCATCCCCATCCCCCAGGGCTGCCGCCACCGGGGCGACAAAACTACGACAGGGGAGGTCTTGGCGATCAAGGGCCCTTCGGATAGCCGCTGTGGCCTCAGCCCGGTGACCAGCCCGGGCGCAGCCGTAGGCGTAGACCGCCTGTATCAAGGGTAAGCCAGGAGCCAGTGCCCTAGCCTTTTCTCCCGCCTCCAGGGCGGTGGACAGGTCTCCCTGGGTGGCCGCTATCAGGCAGCGGTAGCCAAGGGCCGCCACCCCTTGGGGATCAAGTTCCAAAGCCCGATCAACCGCCGCCAAGCCGACGGATCCCCGACCCGCAATGTACAGGGCAAAGCCATAGAATGCGTAGGTTAGGGGAGAGAGGGGATCGAGGCTAAGTACCGTTTCCATCACCTTAAGGGCTGCCTTGATCCGGCCCGAGGCAATCAAATGGCGAGCATAGAACAGTAAACTCTCTGCGTCATTGGGCTGATTAGACAGGGCGGATTGAAAGAGGGCTTCGGCCTCGGAAAACTGCCAGTCCAGCCCACTCAGCATAGCGGCCTGCATTATCGCTAACCCTGGAGTTTCAGGATCGAGGGCCGCCGCCTGGGCCAGGGCCGCGGCTATCATGGGCCGGCCCTGGCGGCGGGACAGGGCTGACCAACCGACTAAACAGCCATAGCAATCCGCCAACCCCACATAGGCGGAGGCAAAGTTAGGATCCCAGGCGACGGCCTGCTGGTAGAGGGCGATAGCCCGTTCCAACCGGTTAGCATCCCGTTGCCGAAACAGATGACGAGCCTCCAGGTAGGCTTCATAGACCCGAGGTTCGGTCTGGGCGGCCCGCCACAGGCGAGGATTGGGCAGCATCCTCGGGATCGGCGGATCAGCGAGCCTGACCTGGGCACTCAGTCGGTAGCCGCGCCCGTAGAGGGTTTGGATATAGGTGTGACCTTGGCCAAAACCCCCAGGACCGGGTTGATCGCCCAGGGCTAGGGCGTCGCCCCTGAGGCATTGGCGTAGATCGTGAATACAACGGGTCAAGCTACTGTCGCCAATCTCTTCGTTTTGCCACACCCGCTGCAGGAGCTCATCCTTGGTCACCACCTGGCCCTGGGCCTCCACCAGCACCCTCAGGAGAGCCTGTTGCTTGGGGCTGAGGGGAATCGCCTGCCCCTGTTTTAATAGCTGGCCATCCGCCTGCAGATGAAAAGGACCAAAATAAAAGGACTGCTGAGCTGGGGAGAGCGTAAAGGAGGAAACCACTATACCGACAACAAGTTTGGTAGCGATAGGTAAGAGTCTAGTAAGGATTACTTTACCCTTACTCTGTATTGTTGAGTAAGCAACGGTTAGTATAAATAATATTCGTAGCTATGGGTGAAAATCATAGTATTAACTATAACCCTAGACAAGGCCCAGCCCTGTCCGTCTGTGAAGTAGCGCCTACCCCGCCAACCCCCATCACCCTGGGGGACGGGCTTACTCTATTTCGCTATGAGGCCTTGCCCCCAGGGGAGTTGCCAGAGCTTTGCCTGGTGGACCACCATGCCCTGGCGGTTATTGACCTGCATAGCGCCGCCATCTTCGAAGGGAAAATCGGTGAGACCTCCTATCCCCCCCAGATCAAGGGCTACGGTAGCGTCACCCTGGTGCCAGCGGGGGTTAGTCACCAAGTCCGTTGGCACCAGCCAATTAGCCTAACCATCCTTTATCTCCATCATTCCTTCCTTGCTCAGATGGCGGCCGATCACTTCCAGGTGACCAACCTCACCCTACTACCCAGACAACAAGCCGAGGATCGGGGCTTCTACCATCTGACCATGGCCTTGCAAACCTCCCTACTATCCAGCCCTAACCCCTCCTCTAACGCCTTCTATCACCAATACCTGGTCACCGCCCTGACCTGGCGGTTAATCAGCCACCATGCTGTCCAGTCTCTGCACCCCTTACCATCTCCGAGCCTAAACCCTAGCCCCCAGTCCCTGAACTGGACCTTACACCAGGTTATTAACCTGGTGTTGATCCACACCGGTGAGCCCCTCAGCGACACCCAAACAGGGGTACTAACCGGTGTGCTTAGGGGACACCGCTATGGGAAAATTGCCCAACAACATCACCGATCCGTAGGCCATATCAAAACCACGGCGGCCGAGCTCTGGAAAACACTCTCTCAAGTTTTAGGACAGCCGGTTCGCAAAGCTAACCTGCGCTCTACCCTGCAACACCATGGCCTTCTATCTAACTCTCACGCCCTAGGGCAGAAACAACACCCTGGGGAACCTTGAGAGGAATCTGGCAGGCCATGGGTTATCTATCGCCGACACTCTCCCCATGGCCCCTAAATCCCCACCTCGCCTAGGCGGCCCGGAGGGCATATTCTGGGGAACTTTGAACCGTAAAAGACCTTCTACACCTTTAGCTCCCCCCAGATTCTGTCTTCTCACCCCTACTCCCCCCTCCGGTATATGGGTTACCATCATCTACAGATGGACCCCGTTGGGGCTGATTTCTTTTCTTTCTTTGCCAGTGTTATGCAGCAAACCCACGACCTTCACGTTGTCGAAACTCGTCCCCTGGTCAGTCCCGCCCTTTTGCACCACGAGTTTCCGATTACCCCTGAGGCTGCTCAACTGGTGGCCGAGGCCCGCGATCGCATCCGCCACATTCTCTACAACGAAGATCGGCGTTTGCTGGTGATCGTCGGCCCCTGCTCGGTCCATGACATCGATGCCGCCTACGACTACGGTCAGAGGCTGGTGAACCTGCGCCATGAGCTATCGGGGCAATTGGAGATTATTATGCGGGTTTACTTTGAGAAACCCCGCACCAACATCGGCTGGAAGGGGCTGATCAACGATCCCCACCTGGACGGCAGCTGCGATATCAACACCGGTCTGCGGTTGGCCCGCAAGCTGCTGCTGGATCTGGCCCACCTGGGGTTGCCCGCCGCCACCGAACTGTTAGATCCGGTCACCCCCCAGTACATTGCCGATGTGATCGCCTGGACGGCGATCGGCGCCCGCACCACCGAAAGTCAAACCCACCGGGAAATGGCCTCCGGCCTCTCTATGCCGATCGGCTTTAAGAATGGCACCGATGGCAGCCTCGCCGCCGCCGTCAACGCCATGGTGGCCGCCAGCCAGCCCCATCACTTTTTAGGGATTAACCACCACGGCCTGGCCAGCATTATCACCACCACCGGCAACCCCGATTGTCATTTGGTGCTGCGGGGAGGCAAGGATGGCCCCAACTTTAGCAGTGACCACGTGGCCCGAGCCGCCGCCGAGATGGCCAAGCTGGAGCTCAATCCCCGGCTGATGATTGACTGCAGCCACGCCAATGCCAATAAGGATCACACCCGTCAGGTGCTGGTGCTGGAGGATGTGGCTAACCAGGTGCGGGAAGGGTCTCGCCACATCCTGGGGGTGATGATTGAAAGTCATCTCCAGGGGGGTAACCAACCGATTCCCAAGGATTTGCGGCAGCTCACCTACGGCCAGAGCATTACCGATGCCTGCGTTGACTTTGACACCACCGCTACCATGCTGCGGCAACTGGCCAGTGCGGTGGAGCCCTTGCTGCAGGTGGCGATTTAGGGCCAGCCGGGGACGGCAAGACTCCCCATCCCAGGTCGCAATATAGGGCAGGTGAACAGACTATGGTGGAGGAGAAGGCGGAGGTATCTCTGCAGGAATTTCTAGAGGCGAGTAGTTTCGACGCGGCTCGCTCCGTGCTGGTTCCCATGCAGGCCGCCGATGTGGCGGAACTGATTGATGACCTGCCGGATACCCTCCACGCTGTGGCCTTTCGCCTGCTGCCCAAGGATGAGGCGATCGCCGTTTACGAATACCTGCCCGCCAAGGTACAGCAGAGCCTGCTGGAGGAACTGAAGCATCCGGAGGTGCTAGACATCGTCGATCGCATGTCCCCCGATGACCGGGCCCGCCTGTTTGACGAACTGCCCGCCAAGGTGGTACGCCAGCTGCTGCTGCAGATGAGCCCCACGGAGCGCCAGACCACCGCCCTGCTGCTGGGCTACCCAGCGGGCAGCACCGGCCGGATCATGACCTCAGAATTTATCACCCTGCGGGAAACCCTGACCGTCAGTCAGGCCCTGGGGCGGATTCGCCAGCTAGCCCGCAACTCCGAGACCATCTATACCCTTTACGTCACCGACAACTTCCGCCACCTGATTGGCACCCTGTCCCTGCGGGACTTGGTAATGGCGGAGCCGGATCAAACCATCCAGAGGATCATGACCAGTGAGGTGGTGTTTGTGCAAACCGATACGGATCAGGAGGAGGCCGCCCGCCTGATCCAGCGTTACGACTTCCTGGCCCTGCCGGTGGTGGACCGGGAGCAGCGCCTGGTGGGGATTGTCACCGTTGATGACCTGATGGACGTGATTGAGGCGGAGGTGACGGAGGATATCTACACCGGCGGTGGTGTGCAAACCGTGGGGGATGAATACTTTAAAACCGATCTGATCACCGTGGCCCGCAAACGGGTGGTATGGCTGTTGGTACTACTGGTCACCAATACCGCCACCAGTGCGGTGATTAGGGGGCAACAGGGGTTGCTGCAACAGATGGTGATTTTGACCGCCTTCATTCCCCTGTTAATTGGGGCGGGGGGCAACGTTGGCGCCCAATCCTCCACGGTGGTGATCCGGGGCCTAAACACCGAGGAGGTGCAACCCACCGATATGGCTCGGATTGTCGGTCGCGAAACCCTGGCCGGGTTAATCCTGGGGCTGCTGTTGGGGACGGCGGTAACGGTGTGGGCCTACTTTTTAGAACGAAACTTTGGCGTCGCCCTGTCGGTAGGCCTCAGCCTGGTAGCGATTTCCATTATTGCCACCTTCGCCGGTGCCGCCCTGCCCTTTCTCTTCAAAGCCCTGAGGTTTGACCCAGCCCTGATGTCCGCCCCCTTTATCACCACCGCCGTGGATGTGTTGGGGGTGCTGATCTACCTAAACATCGCCCGGCTGATTTTGCATCTTTAGGGACCCCGACGACGGTAGACCTCACAGTCCCACCGCAAACACCTGGTCAGGGGTCAGTGATCAGGGGTCACGAGGTAAACAGGCTCCTAGTGTGAACCGTTCGGTCTCAATTCAAGCCCTTCTGCTCCCTCTAGACGCCTACTGACTACTACCCCTGATCCGGGTCAATCCCCAACTCCCTCAGCTTAGCCGCCAGGCGATCAGCCCGTTGTTGTTCCTGCTCCTTCGCCCGCCGTTCTCGTTCCTTGGCGTGTCGTTCTCGCTCGGCTTCGGTCAAGCACCATTGACCGTCTTGGTCACACCACCGCAACCACCGCCCCGGCGTGCGTTGAAACTCCCCCGACCAGATCCCTAAGCCCAGGTGC
>JBEIUS010000035.1:0-23410 GCA_040374235.1 Leptolyngbya sp.
AAATCCAGGTTAAGGTTTCGTCCCAGAAATTGGCCCCTATCCATCCTGGTAGGGCCCATTCCATCCCCCTCTACCCCTCCCCATGACCGCCCCCCGTCCTGAGTTAGCCCGCCTACCGGATTGGCTACGCCGCCCCATCGGTAACGCCAGTGACATTTCCACGGTGCAAAAAATTATTAAGCAGCGCCAGATCCACACCATCTGCGAGGAGGGCCGCTGCCCTAACCGGGGAGAATGCTACCGCAACCAGACCGCCACCTTCCTGCTGATGGGGGCGGTCTGTACCCGGGCCTGCGCCTTTTGTCAGGTGGATAAGGGCCATGCCCCCATGGCTCTGGATCCGGAGGAGCCGACCAAGGTGGCGGAGGCGGTGCAGCTGTTGGGGTTGCGCTATGTGGTGCTAACCGCCGTGGCCCGTGACGATCTGCCGGATCAGGGGGCGGGGTGGTTTGGGCAGGTGATGACCGCCATCCGCCAGGTCAACTCTGATGCGGCGATCGAAGTGCTCACCCCTGACTTTTGGGGCGGCCGCGAGGCCGAGACCGCCCAGGCGGAACGGGTGGCCACCGTAGTCAGGGCTCAGCCGGTTTGCTATAACCACAATCTGGAGACGGTGCGGCGCTTACAGGGGCCGGTGCGGCGGGGAGCCCAGTACGACCGCTCCCTGCGGGTGCTGGCCCTGGTGAAGCAGCTCAACCCTAATCTACCCACCAAGTCCGGGCTGATGCTGGGTCACGGCGAGACCAGGGCCGAGGTGATTGAAGCCCTGGAGGATTTGCGTCGGGTGGGGTGCGATCGACTCACCCTGGGGCAGTACCTGCGCCCCTCCCTGGCCCACCGACCGGTGGATCGCTACTGGTTGCCGGAGGAGTTTGATCAATTGGGGCAGGTGGCTCGGGAGTTGGGCTTCAGCCACGTGCGATCGGGGCCCCTGGTGCGCAGTTCCTACCATGCCGGCGAAGCGCCGTGACGGCTCCGGTCTGGCGCCTGATTCCCTACCTGGAGGCTCCCGGCGCCCTACACATGGCCCTGGATAGCTGGCTACTGGACCAACACCAGCACCACGGTCACCCCCCCACCCTGCGCTTCTACAGCTGGAGCCCCGTCGCCCTCTCCCTGGGGGTGAGCCAGCGCCACCACTATCCAGAGCATTGGCAGCGGCTTACCTGGCGTGGTCAACCCCTGGACCTGGTACAACGCCCCACCGGTGGCCGGGGGGTGCTGCACCAGGGGGACCTTACCTACGCCCTGGTGACCACCGCCCCGGGGCCACGGCGCCAGGTCTATCAACACCTTTGTCAGTTTCTAATGGAGGGGTGGGCCCAGCTCGGTATTCCCCTGCACTTGGGCGCCCCTAACCGGGATTACCGGCGATCAGCCAATTGCTTTAGCCAGGCCACCGCCGCCGATCTGGTCACCTCCCAGGGCCACAAGCTGATCGGCAGTGCCCAACTGAGGCGGGGACCGGCAGTTTTGCAACACGGGTCTATGCAGTTAGCCCCCGACCCCGACCTATGGGTCCAGGTGTTTGCCAGCCCCGCCCCACCGCCCCTGATTCTCCCCCCCCCGGCCACCATTATGGCGGCACTGGAGCAGGCCGCCGCCCGGTGTTGGGGCTGCGCATGGGTCCGCCAACCCCTCAGCGATCAGGAATGGCAGCAGGTGGTTCAGCGACAGGCCGCTTACCAAGTCAGGGGAGTCGAGAAAATGGCCTGACGCTACCTCAGGCCATGGCCCTCATTCGCGACAAACTTCTTCCCCCTCAGGGATACTAAGTATACACAAGTGTTTGGCTGGTAGACTTGCTCTCAAAGGCTCCCTAAATCCCCCAAAATTGGGAGACTTTGGGCCGTAGTAGATTCTCGACACCCCTAACTCCCCCCAGTATATGCCCTCCGGGCCGCGACGCGAGATGGGGCCCAATGGGGCATTTTGAGCCTCAATGGGAGATGGGTGTACCTAGCAGCCCCTCAGGGGTAAGGGCCGGTAGGGATTCCCCGCTTAGCTCATGCTGGGGCCGCTGCGATCGTAGGCGGAAAAATCATGGGGCAGCTTGCCCTGGATGTGGCTTTCGTAGCCAGCGGCCACCTCCACGGGAAGGCCCACCTCTGCGGCCAACCGCACCATCATGCCCTGCTCCCGCCGCCGACTGCGTTGATGACGGCGTAGAAATAGGTCCCGGGCCAGGGCAGTAATCCCGTTGGAGGCCGCCACCGGGAACGTGCTAGGGGGCATGGCGGTCACCGCCGGGGCAGGGATGGCGGGAATCTCCACCGGCATGGCTGGGCGCAGGCCACTGCGGTAGGCCACCCCCCGCCACACCAGGTCAGCCGCTGGCTGTTCGGGCAGTTCCGTGGCGGCTCGAAAGGTTACCGGCACCCCCCGATAGTTCCCTTGGCCCAGCACCCGATTCAGTTGAGGAACCGGGTTGGGGGTGTGTCCATAGCTAACGCCGCGATAGGTGAGTTTCATAGTGTCGCCTCCTGGAAGCGAGTAGCGTTTAGAGGCGCGTTCCTTCGGGAGTGTCCCTACTTCCGCCCTGCCGATGCTCCCTCGCCACCGAGGGGGAAAAGCAACGGATAGGATGAACGTTTTATCCTATATCTGTATTCTAGAATACAGATACTTTATTTTTTAGAATTTTTGCAAATCTATAGCGTTGAGTTCCCCGGTAAACCCTGCCATGAAGTCCCCCACCTCTCCTGATTACTGACTACTGATTACTGCTCTCCCTACCAGGCCTAGGTTCCGGTCCTGGGGAGACAGTCGGCGAGGTTCGGGGTACAGTAGGGTAGACCTTTGGGAGACCCTTCCTTGCCAACCCTCGGTGTTAATATTGACCACATTGCTACCCTGCGCCAGGCTCGGCGTACCGTTGAGCCTGACCCCGTCGCTGCCGCTGCCCTGGTTGAACTGGCCGGGGCCGATGGCATTACGGTCCACCTGCGGGAGGATCGCCGCCACATTCAAGACCGGGACCTGCGCCTGCTGCGCCAAACCGTCCGCACCCACCTGAATCTAGAAATGGCCGCCACGGAGGAAATGGTGGCCATTGCCCTGGAGGTCAAGCCCGATTACGTCACCCTGGTGCCGGAACGGCGCGAGGAGGTAACCACGGAGGGGGGCCTGGATATCCTCAGCCAGGTGAGTCGGCTGCAAGGGGTGGTGGCTGCTTTGCAGGGGGCCGCAATTCCGGTGAGTTTGTTCATTGACGCCAGCCCGGCTCAGATTGAAGCCGCCGCCCAAACCCAGGCCCAGTGGATTGAGTTACACACCGGTCCCTACGCCGAGGCTCAGGGGGAGGGCGATCGCCAGCGGCAGCTCGACCTGCTGAGTCAGGCGGCCGCCCTGGCCCAGGGTCTGGGGTTACGGGTTAACGCGGGCCATGGTCTAACCTACTGGAACACCGAACCGGTGGCCCGTATCCCCGGCATGGAAGAGCTAAACATCGGCCACAGCATCATCAGCCGAGCCGTGTTGGTGGGGTTAGAACGGGCGGTACGGGAAATGAAACAGATTATTAGAGGGGACGGTTAGGCTCAACCGGTGAGGTGGGGCGGATCGGGATCTGGAGCAAAAACTGAGTACCTCGGTCCACCTCGCTGCTCACCCTCACACTACCATTACAGAACAGCAACAACTGCTGCACAATAGCCAAGCCCATGCCAGAGCCCTCCAGGGTCGGGTGCCGTCCCCGGTAAAAGTAATCAAAGATATGGGGCAGGTCACTGGGGGCAATCCCCACCCCGGTATCCCGCACCTCTAACTCCACCGTTTTGTCCCGCTGACGGGCTATCACCCAGACTTCGCCGCCCCGGTGGGTATATTTGAGGCTGTTATTGACTAAGTGAATCACCATCTGCCGCAGCCAATGGTCCGGACAGGCCACCGCCGCCAGGTGTTCTGGGATGGTGTAGGCCAGCATGATCCCCTTTTCCGCCGCCAGGGGCTGGTAGGTGCTGACCAGGGGGGGATGGTGTCCGCCAGATAGACCGACATCCGACTTCCCTCGCTAACGGAGGTTTCCATCTGCAGCAGGTTAAGTACGCCATGGATCAATGCACTTTGGCGATCGCACTCGTGGCTAATCATGTCCAAATAGCGTTGGCGCTGGGGGCCCTTAATCTGAGGCGAATCCAGCAAGGTCAGGGCGGTTTTAATAGTGGTCAGAGGGGTGCGCAGTTCCTGTCCCATAGCATTGAGGAACTCATCCTTGAGCCGCAGACTATTCAACAGAATCTCATTTTCGGAGGACAGGTTAGACAGCCCCAAGGAGGTTTGCTGATAGGTGCTCAAGGATTGTTGACAGTTCTCCTGGCGCTGCACTTGCCAGGCTAGCCAACGATCCACCAGGGTAAGCCCTGGGGGGGAGCTGGCGGCCACCGGATCAGGGCACTGTAGGGTTTTGATCCCAGCCGGAAGCAGGGCAGATGGATCTGCCATCTGGCGGATTTGGTCCTGGAGGGTGCCCAGCACCGTAGCGCACACCAGGGGGGAGACCGAGTGGCAAGCCGCCATCGGGGTGGTGGGTTCCAGCACTGCCTCACCACTGGGGCTAAGGGGGGTGGCCAGCACCAGGCTGGCAAACTGTTCACCCTGAAGGATCACAAAGTAATCTTGAGACCACAGTTGGGGATCGGCTAAGGGCAGGGTCAACTCCCCTGGTGCTGGAGGGGGGCAGGGGTCAGCGGCCGCCGTCGTAAACCGGAGCAATCGGTAATCGCCCCCCAGTCCCTGGTGATAGCGCCGCAGATCCACCCACCAACTCTCCTGGCTGGGGAGTTTGACCCACAGGTGGGTGGCCACCCGCTGACTGGCCAGAAAGTTGATCAGGGAGCTTAGCAGGTCCTGCAGCCCCCCGGCGGTGATGGTCAAATCATAGGTCAGGCCGACCCGATGTTGTAGGGTGGCCCGGAGGGAAAGGTCGGGGGAGGAATTAGGGGGCATGGCAGCAGGTTCAGCCATCCGCAACTGACCATAGAGGATAGCCTGGAATGGGGCATTGGCATGCTACTAAGGTAACCTTTAGTCACCTGAAGCGGTCCTGCCCTGGCCAGGGATTTACAGAATCTTGCGGTTGACCTATCGGCAGTAGCGATCGCGTAAATAGTGACCGGCCTGTTCCCGATCGTCAAAGTGAATTTTCTCAGTCCCTAAAATTTGGTAATCCTCATGGCCCTTGCCGGCGATTAAGATCCCATCGCCGGGTTGGGCCAGGGCGATGGCGGTCTGAATGGCGATCGCCCGATCCCCCACCACCGCGGCAGGACCGGGACTCACCGGCATCCCGGCGACAATATCCTGGAGGATGCGTTCCGGGGCCTCGGTGCGGGGGTTGTCGGAGGTGACCACCACCAGATCCGCCAGGTCGGCGGCGATGGCCCCCATCTGGGGGCGTTTGCCCCGATCGCGATCGCCCCCACAGCCAAACACACAGATTAGCCGACCGGCAATGAAGGGACGGGCGGCCCGCAGGGAATTACTGAGACTATCGGGGGTATGGGCATAGTCCACAATCACGCTGATATCCTGATCGGCGCTGACCTGCACCGCCTCCATCCGCCCTGGCACGCCACCAAAGTGGGGCAGGGCCTGCACCATGGTGGCCAGGGGCAGGCCCAGGTGCAGGCCCGCGGCCACCGCCGCCAACCAATTTTCCAGGTTGAACTGGCCCACCAGGGGAGAGGTAAAGGCCAGGGAGCCCACTGGGCTGTGAAGCTTACCAGCCACCCCCTGGGCCTGGTAGGTGAGGTTATCGGTATAGAAGTCCGCCCGGGGGTTTTGGGTGCTATAGGTCCAGCACTGATCGGCGGGCACCAGACCAATCAGCCGTTCGCCATAGGCCGTGTCGTGGTTGATTACCGCCCGCCCCGTCAGGTAGGGGTCACTAAACAGCCGGGCCTTAGCCTGGAAATAATCCTCCATGTCCCGGTGGTAGTCCAGGTGGTCCTGGGTGAGGTTGGTAAATACCGCCACCTCAAAGGGACAGCCCCAAACTCGTCCCTGGGCCAGGGCATGGGAACTAACCTCCAACACCGCATAGCGGCAACCGGCCCGCTGGGCGGCGGCCAGGTCCGCCTGCAATTCGACGGCGAAGGGGGTGGTGTGGAGGGCGGTGTGCTGATACCCGGGCCAGCGGCTGTAGAGGGTGCCCAACAGTGCCGTGGGGTGATCCGCCGCCTTCAGCAGATGCTCGATCAGGTGGGTAGTGGTGGTTTTACCGTTGGTCCCCGTCACCCCCACCAGGCCCATTTGCTGAGCTGGATAGCCGTGGAACCAGGCCGCCGCCTCGGCCCCAGCGATGGCCATATCCTGGAGGGGAATGACGCAATCTCCGGAGCTAGGGGGGCGCTGTTGGTAGGCTTGGGGGGACACCAGGGCGGCGATCGCCCCGGCGGCGATCGCCCCGGGCCAAAACTCGCCCCCATCCACCCGACTGCCGGGCATACCAATAAACACATCACCGGCCTGACAGGCATGGGAATTAGTACACAGCCCCCTGACGGTTTGGTCAGCCTGCTCCGGCGTTAGCCTGAATCCGGGCTGGAGCAACTCTGGGGGAAGGGTCTCAACCAGTTGGTGCAGCTTCATATCAGCGAATCCTTAGAGGGTTTGGCTGGCCTTAGTATTACAACTGTAGTCAGAAGGCTTAGAACCAGGTTAATCGGTTAGGGTAAATTCTGGGTAGGCGTTCTGACTCCCTTGGCTTACCAGAGATTGCGACGATTAGAGTTGGGCGAGTTCCTCGAGGTCCTCAGCCAAACCAGGCTCATGTCGAAGGCCACCGGGTTAGGGCTATCCCTGGGGGCTTAGCTATAGGCCTGAATCATGGCTTCCACCTGGGCCTGGGAAGCCCGGGGAGAAAGTCGTGGCAAGGGTTTTTCCACCGTCCCGCTGGCTTCCTGATGTTCGGCACAGAGCACGGGAACTTCATATTGATAACGCTGCAACCAATCGGGTCGAGTGGTAATATCTCGCACCTCCAGGTCTAGGGGCATGGTCACTGCCCTGAGCTTAGCTTCCAGCCCAATACAGAGATGACAACCGGGCTTACTATACAAAACAAACTTCCTGGCCTGCCCCTGGTGTAGCATACCGCTGGCACCCAACTTAGATTAATTTGATTGTGCCAGATCAGGAGAAAGTTCTGGGAAAACTTAGAAAACCGCCCGTGGGTATCCACTTAAGCCGGGACGGACTGACCGGTCAAGAATTTAGGAGCCAGCGGTCAGGACTCAGAAGCCAGGAGTTGGGAAGCGTTCTGACTTTTCACTACTTCTATAGCCGTATAATACCTAACCTTGCGTTGTTACCCCCGCCCGCCATCTGGCCAGGTACCGAGGTCAAACAGAGGAGAGAGTGCTCTAATATTACCCCTCTCCTAGCCCCTTAACCCAGAGGGGAGAGTGTATCAATGGCTAACATTAAGACTGGATATTAATATATATTTTCTCTCTAAATAGGGAAAATTGTTGCTAGAGATGCAGCTAAACCCCGAAAAATCCCCTATTTTTACCCTAACTTTCTGGTTTTTTACGGTCCATCCCATGCCAAATCCCTATTCCCCATTCTTTTCATAAATGTTACAATCGTTAACACAATGATAGATTTAGGGTTAAAGTTATATGAATTTGATGGATAGTTTCTGGTTGGTCCTGGCGATCGCAGGTTGTTCCTACGGCCTGATCCGATGCTCCAGATCATTGGTTCAGCCTGAGGCAGAAGTTATCCCCGTACCCGTCAGGTTGGACCGTTACCGGTGAATCCATTTCAGCTTTCAGCTCCTGCTCTCCGGGTCAGGATTTGAAGGCTGTGCCAACGGCTTTCTGGTCACTATCTTAGTTTCTGATTTTGTATTTCCTTTGTAACCCGCTGGGCTCAATGGGGCCCTAGCTGAGTTTGCTGCTTGGCTTAATAGAACTTTCTGTTCTTTAAATTCTAGTTCCTCTCCTTGCCCCCTTGCCATGAGAACTTTGCAGACTCCCAACGATCTCGTCCGTACCTACCTAAAGGAAATTGGCCGTGTACCCCTCCTGACCCACGAGGAGGAAATTATTTTGGGCAAGCAGGTACAGCGACTTTATGTTCTGCAATTGCAGCGTCAGACCTGGGAAGAGCAGCTGGGATACTCCTTGAGTCTGGAGGAGTGGGCCGAGCGGGCCAACCTGTCGGTGGCGGATTTACAGCAGGTGATCAATTTGGGGGATTTGGCCAAGCGGCGCATGGTGGAAGCTAACCTGCGGTTAGTGGTTTCCGTTGCGAAGAAGTACATTAAGCGCAACGTTGATCTGCTGGATTTAATCCAGGAGGGCACCATCGGCATGCAACGGGGAGTGGAAAAGTTTGATCCCACCAAGGGTTATCGGTTTTCAACCTATGCCTACTGGTGGATTCGTCAGGCCATTACCCGGGCGATCGCCGAGAAAAGTCGCACCATTCGCCTGCCCATCCACATTACTGAGAAGCTTAACAAATTGAAAAAGGCCCAGCGCCAGTTGTCCCAACACTACGGCCGGGCGGCTACGGTGGCTGAGTTGGCGGCGGAGTGTGAACTGACCCCCAAGCAGGTGAGGGATTATCTGGAGAAGGCCCGCCACCCCCTCTCCCTTGATTTAAAAGTGGGGGATAACGAAGACACAGAATTGGTAGAACTCCTGGAGGACGATGGTCCATCCCCGGAAGACTTTGCCACCCAGGTGTCTCTGCGCCAGGATCTGGAACGGCTGATGGGGGATTTGACGCCCCAACAGCGGGAGGTGTTGTGTCTGCGTTTTGGCCTGGAGGACGGGCAAACCATGACCCTGGCCAAGATTGGCGATCGCCTGTCCATCAGCCGGGAGCGGGTGCGGCAAATCGAACGGGAAGCCCTAACCAAGCTGCGGAAGCGTCAGGCGGATATGCGCGAGTACCTGGCCAGCTAGTGGCCCAGGGCCGCTAGGGCGATCGCCGCCGGGTAGATGCGGTGTTCCTGCACCTGGATGCGGGTCTGCAGACTCTCCCTACTATCCTCCGCCAGCACCGGCACGGCGGCCTGCATAATGATGGGGCCGCTGTCCACCTGTAGCTCAACGTGGTGGACGGTACAGCCGGAGAACTTTACCCTGGCCGCTAGGGCCTGCTCCACGGCGTGGGTGCCGGGAAAGCTCGGCAGCAGGCTGGGGTGAATATTTAAAACCTGGCCGGGGAAGGCGTCGATTAGCAGGTCGGTAACCCGGCGCATCCAACCCGCCATGATCACCCAGGTGGCTCCATAGCCCTGCAGAGTATGGATGATCGCCTGGTCCAGGGCCTGGCGGCTATCGTAATCTCGGTGGTTGAGCAGCACCCGGGGCAGACCCAGGCGATCGGCCCGCTCCACCACCCCAGCTCCGGGGTTGTTGTAGATCACCACCTGGATTTGGGCATGCAGGTCTCCCCGTTGGATGGCGGCGGTGATCGCCTCCAGATTAGTGCCCCGGCCCGAAGCCAGTACCCCCAGGGCTAGGGGTGCGGCAAAGCGGGGCCAGGCCTGGGGTAGGCCGGGAGAAACCAGGGCAGCGTCGGGGGTCACCATAGGGGTCATCATTCTGGGGAATTGCTGGGGTTAGGTACATCCCACTTTTGCAGCCCTCATCCTAAATCCCTCTCCCAGAGCGGGAGAGGGACTTTGCATCCCCTAATCCCTTCTCCCAAAAAGGGAGAAGGGGTTAGGGGATAAGGGCAAACTTGCAAAACTGGGATGCTCTCGCTGGGGCTATCCTAGCGAGAGATCACCGGAGCTGGCACAGAACCGCCAGTTTTTTTACCCATCCAGCGCTACCCTGGACAATAGCCGCTACCATGCTGTCATTAGCGTGGGTTACGGTTAGGTTAGGGGGCTAGACCACTAGGGCTGTAGCCCGGCGGAGGAGGCAATCATGCTGAGGTTTTTCACCAAGTTTGACTACCTATTGCGGGAAACCCTGCTAGGGTTGCGGCGGGGCGGATGGATGAACTGGGCCGCCATCAGCACGATTACGGTGCTATTGTTCCTGTTTGGCGTCAGCCTCCAATCCACCTGGCAACTGGAGAGGTTACTGAATCAATTTGGCAGCCAGTTGGAGGTCTCCGCCTACCTGGAAACGGGGTTCCAGGCCGCCGATCTGCAGGCGGCGGTGCAGAAAATGCCCCAGGTGGTGGGGGTGACCGCCGTTAGTAAGGAGGAGGCCTGGGCCGCCCTGGTAAAGGATTTGGGAGTCTCGGACATTGAGGGGGCAACGGCCCAGTTGAAGGGTAACCCCCTGGTGGATGAGCTCAAGGTTAAGGCCCGGCATGCCGACGCGGTGCCCGCCATTGCCGAACAACTCGAGCAGTTAGAAGGGGTGGACGAGGTCCGCTACATCGATGAGGCGGTGGTGCGGCTGGCCCAACTCAACACCGGTCTGCGCTGGGCCAGCCTGTTTGTGATTGCCGTGCTCACCCTCACCGCTACGGCGGTGATTAGCACCACCATTCGCCTGATTGTGCTGGCCCGCCGCCGGGAAATTGAGGTGATGCAACTGGTGGGGGCCACCCAGATCTGGATCTACCTGCCTTTCATTTTGCAGGGGGCCGTCTTTGGCATCGCCGGCGCTAGCCTGGCCTGGGGGTTACTGATGGCGATTCAGAAATTTATTGCCGAGCTGGCGGCGCAGCAGGCTGACTTTATCCAGTTTTTGGCCCAGGGGTTAGCCCTCAGCCCCCAGCAATTGATCCTACTGCCCGCCGCCCTGATTGGTCTGGGCACCCTGGTGGGGCTGATGGGCAGCCTGCTGGCGGTGCGGCGGTTCTCCCTGCGGTAGGGGAGCGGGATGGCCGCCCATCTGGATGCGCCAGAGGCTGGCGTAGATTCCCCCCTGGGCTAGCAGATCACTGTGGCTACCGAATTCCACCAGTTCCCCCTGCTCCATCACGTAGATGCGGTGGGCATGGCGGACAGTGGAAAGGCGATGGGCAATCACCAGGGTGGTGCGGTTTTGGGTGATTTTCTCCAGCGACCGTTGAATGGCCGCCTCAGTTTCGTTGTCCACCGCGGAGGTGGCTTCATCCAGCACCAAAATCGGCGGATCCTTGAGAATGGCCCGGGCGATCGCCAACCGCTGCCGCTGTCCACCGGATAGCTTCTGGCCCCGTTCCCCCACCACGGTGTCGTAGCCCTGGGGCAGGTGCTGAATAAAATCATCGGCCTCCGCCATTTGGGCGGCCCAGCGAATTTCCTCGGGGCTAGCCCCAAAATTGCCGTAGGCAATGTTCTCCGCCACGGTGCCATGGAACAAAAACACCTCCTGGCTCACCAGGCCAATGGCACGGCGCAGATCCTGGGGATACAAGTCTCGGATATCCTGGCCATCCACGGTGATCCGCCCCTGATCGACTTCGTAAAAGCGCAGCAGCAGCTTCACCAGGGTACTTTTGCCCGACCCGGTAGAGCCCACAATGGCGATGGTTTGACCGGCCGGCACGGTAAAACTAACCCGGTGCAACACCCCGGGGCGGTGGGGGTAGGCAAACCCCACCTGCTCAAAGCCAATCTGGCCCCTCACTTGTTCGAGGGGTAGGCGCTGCTGTCCGGGGCAGAGGGCCAGGGGAGTGTCCAGCAGGTCCAAAACCCGCTCGGTGGAGGCCATGGCCCGTTGGTATTGATCCAGGGTTTCCCCCAGGCGGGTTAGGGGCCAGAGCAGCCGCTGGGTCAAAAACACCAGCACGCTGTAGGTGCCCACCGCCAGGGTGCCGGCGACGGTGGCTAGCCCTCCATAGACCAGGGTGGCGGTAAAGGCAAACAAAATCAAAATCCGAATCAGGGGAATGAACAGGGCGCTAAGGGCGATCGCCCGCTGGTTACTGCGGCGATAGGCCTGGCTATCAGCCCTGACCCGCTCAATCTCGTAGGCTTCAGCGGTGAAGCTTTTAATGGTCATCATGCCGCTGAGGTTATTGACCAGGCGCTCGTTGAGCAGGGCCACCCGTTCCCGCACCTCGGCATAGCGGGGGGCTAGCCGATGCTGGAAGGAGATCGCCCCCCAGATAATCAGGGGCATGGGCAGCATGGCCCAGCCCGCCACCCCCGGGGCCAACCAGAAAAAGGCACCACCGATTAAAATCACCGTGGTGATCACCTGCAGCACCTCATTGGCCCCCCGGTCTAAAAACCGCTCCAATTGATTGATGTCATCGTTGAGGATGGCCAGTAACCGCCCACTGCTGCGGTCTTCAAAATAGGCCAGGTCCAACCCCTGCAGGTGGGCGTAGGCCTCCATGCGCAGGTCCTGCTGGATGGCCTGGGCCAGGTTGCGCCACAGCACATCGTAGGCGTACTCAAACAAAGACTCTAGTCCCCAAATCACCAGGGTGAGCAGGCTCAACACTAAAAACTGGCCCCGGATGGAGGGGATGCCCCAGGCGGCGATCCAGGAGTGCTGCTGTTTGACCACCACGTCCACGGCCAGGCCAATCAACACCGGCGGGGCCAGATCAAAGGTTTTATTCAGGACAGAACAGAGGCTAGCCTGCCAGATCTGGGTTCGGTAGCGACGGGCGTAGCGCAGCAAACGTTCTAGAGGGGTTGGGGAGGAGGGAGCCATGGGCGCGGGGATAGAGGGGGACATCAGTTCCTACCCGTACATTTGCTCATTAGTCCAGGTTATGGAATGGCGACATAACTAATAGAGATTTGACTCAGGAAAATCTGTACTTCTTGTTACAATATGTGACGGAGGAGATGAGAGCCCTCCGAACAGGGAACTCGCGGTCAAGGTTAAGGGCGCTAGGGAACCATAGTTTCAGGTTTTGCTAGGGCTTGAGAGTTTTGTAGCGGTTTCTTCCCTTTGAGAGAACAACCTACGGGTATTTCAGTATACCTGGATCGGCTTCCCTGGAAGCCGATTTTTTTATGGTGGTAGCCCGACGGACCCAGTCTTAACGTGACGGGTTGGGACCAGCAGGGGGGACGGGGAGATGGGGAGAGATGTACTTGCTAGTCCCCAAGGGAGCCATCGAGCTTCAGGGCCAGGTTACCAGCCTCGACTCCGTTGGGGGTCTTGAGTCGGTGCTGGAGTGATGGGGGCTGGTTCAGTAGGTTGACAGGGTATTAAAGATAGGGGTGGTCTAGACTAACGGGTAAATGTTAGCCGAGCGTGATTGGATCTTTGGGTAAATTCCAGTGCCCAGGGGGCTATAGCTGAGAAAATTTGTGTCTCACTGAACCGAAAACCGCTATAGCCAGCGCCATAAATAAACCGCGTCTAATTTAAAATCTGGAGTTTCCCTCACCTAAAATCCCTCTCCCCTCGGGAGAGGGATTTTGAAGGGTTTTTCTGGCACCCCACCCTGCGGGAAGCAAGCTACGCCCCCTGGGAGAGGGGCTGGGGTGAGGGAGCAGAATTACGGTTCTCATCATGGACTTGGTTTTGAAAAATAAAACCCCCGGCCTGAAGACCGGGGGAAACCCCATCAGGAGACGCCTAATTGAGGTTCAGCCCATGGTTGAAACTGTCATTCAGCGCTCTACCTAAGCCTACCCAATCACCGTCTAAATAGCACAGTTAGGGATGGAGTTTCATGGCAACTACACAGTTTTCCTGGGGCTTGGGTGAAGGCCGGCTCACCCCCTAGGATGACATGGCGTAAATTAGGCGATCCCTCAAAAGGGGGGCAGGAGTCAGGAGCCATAGGAGGTAGGTTAACTGGCGCCAGGGTCTAGGAGTCGCCTTCCTCCACAAACTCGGGGCGGGCGCTGCGAGGAATTGGCCAGTCTGGATTTTCACCGCCAATTAAGCACTTCTCAATCACCACATACTCGCGGCTAAGTTGCTCCAGGGCATTGATTAAGACATCCAGGGCCAGGGCATCACTGGTACCCAAATCAAACCAGCATCGCGCCCATCGTCCGTCGTATTCCACCTCCCCCATGTTGTGCATCAGGGAGACCATGCTATCGCCCAATTGATCCTGGTCGTAGGGCATGTAGCTCAGTTCCAGGCCAGTGTCTTGAACCTGGAGATTTTCGGCGTTAAAGCCCCCTAACTTACCTAGGAAAAACCAGGAGGAAAACACCTCGTCGACGTACTGTTGCTCCTGGGGGGAGGGAACCGTGTCAAACCCTAACCAGATCCAGAGGTTGAAGAAGTCACACTCGCGAAACTCTACCTGCATGATGATCCTCTCTCCCTCCCCTAGCCCTGATTGATGCCGGAACGCTCTGCACAGATAGCCCCCTCTACCCCCTCCGCCAGACATTCCTCAAAACGCATCTGTCGTACCGTGGAGCCCGGCAGTTGATCGGCGTAGGCGAGGGCTTGGGCGTAGAGAGGTAGGCTGGCCTCCATATCTCTCTTCAAAAAAAGGATTTGAGCCTTGAGGTAGATTAGATCGGGATTGCTGGGGGCCGCACTGAGGGCCCGGTTGACCTCCACCAGGGCCTCATCGTAGCGTTGTAAGTCCCGAAGGCCGATGGCAATACCCCGGTGGGACAGGTAGGCGGGGTAACCATTCTGCAAACGGGCAATGGCCTGGTCTGGATTGGCGAAGGGCAGGTTTACCGCCAGTAGCAGGTCCATAAACCCTTTTAACAAACTCAGCTCCGGATCGGTGGGGTTGATCTTTTCGGCGGTCCCCAGCTCACTAAAGACCTGCTGGAGCATGCGCAGGGCGGTGGGGGTGCCCCGGGCAATCCCCTGGGTTTGCAGCACATGGGCCCCCTCCAGGAAAATACCCACCGCTTTATAGAGGTGACCCCGCAGCGGATCTTTCGTTTTCAGGGCTTCGGCGGTCTGCTGGGTTAACCGGGCCTGTTGCAGCAGGCTATCCAGGTCATTGCTCAGGTAGTTCAGGGCAGCGGCGATCGCGTAATTCATCGGTTCCTGGGGTTCCTGGGATATCGCCGTCCTGGCGAGCTGGCGAGCCGCGCCATAGTCACCCTGATAAAATAGGGCCTTAAAAACCGCCTCACTGGCGGGCCCAATATCGTGGGGCTGGTTGACCCTGAAGGGATCGGCCGCCCAGGCGGGCACCGCCCCCCAACCTACCAGCAGGGCGGCCAGGGTACTACCTAAAAATTTGCGATAGAGAGATCGGGTTAGGGGCTTGAGGGCCATGGTATAAGAGCACAAAAAGGATTGGGAACCTGGGACTGAGAAGGGTATTCCGGCGCTAGAGAGGTTTGGCCGCAGGCTTAGGAAGGGCTGTTGGACGCCTCCGCTGGGCTGTAGCTAGGTGATCGCCTGGTTGGCTTGCCGTAGATAGGCTTGAATGAAGGATTCCAACTCTCCCCCCATGACATCGTCGATGGCGGTGGTTTCCACCCCGGTACGCAGATCCTTAACCATCTGGTAGGGATGGAAAACATAGTTGCGAATTTGGTTACCCCAGGCCGCCTCCACCATGTCACCCCGGATTTCGGCGATCGCCTGGGCATGCTGTTCCTGGGCGATGATCAGCAACTTAGCCTTAAGGATGGCCATGGCCTTCTCACGGTTTTGCAGCTGCGATCGCTCCTGGGTGCAGCGGACAGAAACCCCCGTCGGTAAGTGGGTAATGCGCACCGCCGTCTCCACCTTATTAACATTCTGCCCTCCCGCCCCGCCGGAGCGAGAGGTTTTGATCTCCAGGTCCTTGTCCGGAATATCCAGGGTTACCCCCTGGTCCAGGATGGGCATCACCTCCACCCCGGCAAAACTGGTCTGGCGCTTACCATTGGCATTAAAGGGGGAAATCCGCACCAGGCGGTGCGTACCCTTCTCTGATTTAAGATAGCCAAAGGCGTAGCGACCGGTAATTTCCAGGGTGACAGATTTAAGACCGGCCTCCTCTCCCTCCGAGATCTCCACCAGGTGCA
Organism: Leptolyngbya sp.; assembly: GCA_040374235.1. Classification (GTDB taxonomy): domain Bacteria; phylum Cyanobacteriota; class Cyanobacteriia; order Phormidesmidales; family Phormidesmidaceae; genus Nodosilinea. The sequence continues at coordinate 15,830 of JBEIUS010000035.1, forward strand.
CCCCGTAGCCCTGGCTCTCGGCCCAGCGAGTATACATGCGCAGCAGCATTTCCGCCCAGTCCTGGGCATCGGTGCCACCGGCCCCCGCGTTAATGGTCAAGACCGCCCCTTTTTTATCGTAGGGGCCAGACAGCAGTTGCTGCAGTTCCCACTGATCCAGCTCGTGGCCTAGCTGGAGGACAGCGGCCTCTGCCTCATGGAGTAGGGCCTGGTCCTCATCGGCCTGCAGCAGCTCCAGAATGGCCGTCGCATCCGCCAGGGAGGCCTGCCACTGGCTCAATTGGCTGAGGTTAGCCTTGTCATCACTCAGTTCCTGCAGGGTGTCCTGGGCTTTCTCCTGGTCATTCCAGAAATCGGGCTGGGCTGCCACCTGCTCGAAATCCTGGATTTTTGCCATCAGGGCAGGGGGGTCAAAGATAGTCCTGGGCTTTACCCAGGCGGTCAGTGAGCTGGTCGAGGTGACGCTTTAAATCAACGGTGTCAAACATTAGGAATGGCCGGTGGGGCAGGGCATAGGGGGGTGCCAGGGCCGCCCCGGTGAGGGGACTGGCCTTGGCAGTTTAGCGCCTCGACCTAATCACGGTTAATGGCGATCAGGAGGCGGAGGATGAAGACAAACAGGTTGATATAGGTGAGGTACATGGACAGGGCCGCGGACAGGTACTGCTCGTCTTTGTAACTGCGGGGCAGGATAAAGAAATCCACCACGGCAGCGCCAACAAAAATCAGCACGCCAAAGGCCGAAATGGCAATGTCAAGAAACTGGGGAATGGGACCGCCAAACAGGGTGAAAACAAACTGACCCGCCACCGCCAGGAGCACCCCAATGACCCCCAGACCAACGGTGCGAGACAGGGCCAGCCCATCCGCCTCGGACAAATTTGAGCCAATTTGCCGACCCACAATAAACACCGCGCCACAGGCTAGGGCCGCGGCGGCGATGCCGGTAACGCCCACGCCGGCAGTACCCAGGGCCACGTAGAGCAAGCCGCTCAGGGTGTAGCCCGTCAGCAAGCTGTAGGTGGCGAGCAGAGGTAGGGCGGTGCCGTTGTTACCCTTGGCCGCAATGTTGCTGGCCACAAAGAACAACACCAGTTGGGCGATCAGGGCGACCCAAAAGGTGGGCATAAATAGGGCAGGGTTGTTGGCCATCATGCCCAGTCCGCCGAAGCAGCCCAGGGCGGTGATGATCAGGCCTCCACCCACAAAGGGCAGGGCTTTACTGATCACATTGGGGCCGATTAGGGCCTGGCCCTGGGCCTTGCGGATAGCTTCCCGAAAATTACTGGTATTACTCACAGCCTTGTCCTTAGTTTTCTAATGCGATATGAACAGGTTGATCGAGATAGACCCTAGTGGCATCATAGCAAGGGGCTAGTAGTCAGGGACGGGTTAAGGCGGTCCTTAACTCTCTTTCTAGATTTTAATCACCTTTTCCCCTCCAGGCAGGAGCGAACCGGTACGGTGATCCAGACCGGAAATTTTGAGAGCATCCTGATTTTGTAAGTTTGCCCTCATCCCCTAACCCCTTCTCCCGTTCTGGGAGAGGGATTTAGGGTGAGGGCTGCAAAAGTGGGATGCACCCGAAATCTTTCTCCGTTTCCCCGATCGAGGGTAGGGGGCAGAACTCAGCAGAGGGTAGCCCGACCCCTAAACGTCTGATCACTGACCCCTGTGGTAGTCTATTCAAGACCTAACTCCCATCCCCCTGACCGGTGGATGAGACGGTTTTCTTAGCAAACTGACAAAACGGGCCCATGGTTAAGGATCTGCTTGGTGTTGGGGTAGTGGGTACTGGCTTTGGTCAGAAGGTTCATATACCTGGGTTACAGGCCCACCATCGGACTGAGGTGGTGGCGGTCTACCATCGCGACCGGGCCCGGGCCGAGGCGATCGCCGCCGCCCAGGGCATTCCCCAGGCCTGCGATCGCCTGGAGGCGCTGCTGGCCCTACCCCAGGTGGAGGCGGTCACCATCGCCACCCCGCCCTTTTTGCATTACCCCATGGCCCAGGCGGCCCTCCAGGCCGGTAAGCACCTGCTGCTGGAAAAACCCATGGCCCTCAATGCCGGTGAAGCAGCGGCCCTGGTGGATCTGGCGGCCCAGGGGGGGCGGATTGGCACCCTGGACTTTGAGTTTCGCTTTGTACCGGCCTGGCAGCGACTGGCGGAATTGCTAGCGGCGGACTATGTCGGCCCGCTGCGATTGGTGAAGGTGGATTGGACCGTGCCCGGCCGGGCGGACCCCCAGCGTCCCTGGAACTGGTATGCTCGCCAGGATCAGGGGGGTGGCGCCCTGGGGGCCTTTGCCTCCCATAGCTTTGACTACCTGACCTGGCTATTTGGCCCGATTCAAAGGCTCTGTGCCCGGCTCAGCACCACCATTCCCCAGCGCCCTGACCCGATCACCGGTGATCGGCGACCGGTGGATGCCGACGACACCTGTAACCTGATCCTGGAGTTGGCCCAGGGGGTGCCCGGCCAGGTGGCCATTAGCGCCGTCACCTACGCGGGCCGGGGGCACTGGGTCGAGGTTTATGGCGATCGGGGCACCCTGGTGCTGGGCAGTGATGACCTGCAGGACTACGTCCATGGTTTCCGCCTCTGGGGTAGCCAGGGGGGCGCCCCTCTCCAGGAGTTGGCGGTTCCCGACCGGCTCCAGTTTCCCCAAACCTATAGTGATGGCCGCATTGCCCCCTTCATTCGGGTGGTGGATCACTGGGTTGAGGATATTGACCAGGGTCGCCCCACCGCCCCTAGCCTGCGGGAGGGGTTGAGATCGCAGCAACTCATGGACCTGGCCCACCAGTCCCACCAGCAAAGTCGCTGGGTTGACTGTGGGGGTGTTCTGGCGGTCAGTTGACCGGTTAGCCGCTGATCTTTGCCATGGAGCGCTACATTTGCCGTGGAGTTTAATCATCTACACCTCTATGTTGATGACCTGGGCCCCTGGCGGCAACGGTTTCTCACTGGCTGGGCCGCCGTTCCGGGTTGCCCCCTGAGCCCCGCCCTGGATAGCCGCCTGCTGCTGTACCTCGGTCAGGTGCCCCTGCTACTGTCTGACCGGCGTTGCCCCCGGGTGGAGGCTTACCTGCAGCGGCACCCCCCGGGTATTGGCGACCTGGCCCTGCGGGTGACGGATCTGGAGACCACCCTGGATCGTCTGGTGCGGGCGGGTGGTCACCTCCATACCCCCATCGCCACCGATACCCTGGGGCGAGGGCGCTGGTGTCAGGTGCAGGGCTGGGGGTCCCTACGCCATACCCTGATCGAGTCCTACCAGGGGGCAGCCTGGGTGCCAGATCACCCCACCCCCGCGCTGCCCCCTCCGGCCACTACTCCTCCGATTGATGGCATTGACCATGCCGTCCTCAACGTCTCCGGGGAGGACTTTTCCCCGGCCATGACCTGGTATGTTAACCAACTGGGCTTCCAACCCCAGCAGCGGTTTACCATTACCACCCCCTGGTCGGGCCTGAAGAGTGTGGTCCTGGCCCATCCCCAGGGGGGAGCCCAGTTGCCCGTCAACCAACCCACGGGCCCTACCTCCCAGATCCAGGAGTTCCTCAACTGGAACCGGGGGGCGGGCATCCAGCATGTGGCCCTGCATACCTCAGATATTCTCCATACGGTTCACCAGCTAAAACGGTCTGGGGTGGGGTTCATTGATGTGCCCCCCAGCTACTACCGGAGTCTGGCCCAACAACCCACCTGCCGGGTTGATGAGGCCCTGGCCGCCGCCCTCAACCAGCTAAAAATCCTGCTGGACTGGGATGCCAGCGTTCCCCAGGCGACCCTGCTGCAAACCTTTACCCAGCCGCTGTTGGATATTCCTACCCTGTTTTTTGAGTTGATTCAACGCCAGGTGGTGGAGGTTAACGGTTTGCCCTACCGCACCCAGGGGTTTGGGGAGCGCAACTTCCAGGCCCTGTTTGAGGCGATGGAAGCGGAGCAACGGCAACGCAGCGGCCGGGGTTTGCCTGGGGAGTAAGGCGAGTGCCCCACGGGGATCAAAACTCAATGTTGTCGGGGGTGCGGGGGAAGGGGATGACATCGCGAATATTGCCCATGCCGGTAATAAACTGCACCAGCCGTTCAAAGCCCAGGCCAAAACCAGCGTGGGGGACGCTGCCAAACCGGCGCAGATCCAGGTACCACCAGTAGGTGTCTAGATCCAGCCCAGCGGCCTGCAGACGATCGCTGAGCACATCCAACCGTTCCTCCCGTTGGGACCCACCGATGATTTCCCCCACCTTGGGAGCCAGCACATCCATGGCCGCCACGGTTTCGCTCCCCTCGTTGAGGCGCATGTAAAAGGCCTTAATGCCGGTGGGATAGTCGGTGACGATCACCGGTTTTTTAAACAATTCCTCCGCCAGGTAGCGTTCATGCTCTGATTGCAGGTCAATCCCCCAGGCCACGGGGAACTCAAACCGGCGATCGCTCTGCTGCTCTAGAAGCTTCACCGCCTCTGTGTAGGTGATGCGCTCAAAGGTATGGTTGAGGATATTTTCCGCCGTGCTGAGGACAGAGTTATCAATGCGCTGGTTAAAGAACTCCATATCCTCGGGGCACTGGTCCAGCACCGCCTGGAAGAGGTACTTAAGGAACTCCTCCGCCAGGTCCATATTGCCGGTCAGGTCGCAGAAGGCCATTTCCGGCTCCACCATCCAAAACTCCGCCAGGTGGCGGGAGGTGTTGGAGTTTTCGGCCCGGAAGGTGGGCCCAAAGGTGTAAACGTTGGTAAAGGCCATGGCCATAATTTCCGCCTCCAGCTGGCCGCTGACGGTGAGGTAGGCGGGCTTGCCAAAGAAATCCTGGCCGTAGTCCACGCCACCGCTGGCGGTCAGGGGCAGATGGGCCAGGTCGAGGCTGGTGACGGCAAACATCTCCCCCGCCCCTTCGCAGTCACTGGCGGTAATGATGGGAGAATGGATCCACAAGAACCCCCGCTCATGGAAAAAGCGGTGAATTGCCTGGGCGCAGGCATGGCGCACCCGGAATACCGCCCCCAGGGTATTGGTGCGCGATCGCAGGTGCCCCAAACCCCGTAGAAACTCAAAGGAATGGCGCTTTTTCTGGAGGGGGTAGGTATCGGCGGGAGCGACCCCGACCACCGTCAGCTCCTGGGCCTGGAGCTCTACCCGCTGGCCTTGGCCGGGGGAGGCCACCAGTTCCCCCACCAGGGTGACCGCCGCGCCAGTGGTGAGGTCCTTGACGCGGCGATCGTACTCCGGCAGATCCGCCCGAATCACCGCCTGCAGCCCAGCCAGGCTGGAGCCATCATTGACATCCACAAAGGTAAACCCCTTCGCCTCCCGTCGGCTGCGCACCCAACCCTGAACCGTGACGGTTTGACCAGGTTGCCCGGTTTGTAAGAGTTCTCGAATCCGCACCATTGCCGTGATCATCCAGGGGTAAGGTTCAATTCTCCTATGATATCGCACCCACCCCCAGGCCCCAGGTCGGCAGTTCCAAAGTGTACCCCGTTGTCTAGTCAGTTAGGCCATAGGGAAGCGATACTCATAAGTCCTCTGGCCTTAAGGGATGTTTAAGGAAGGCTAGGGGGCCTGTAGTCAGTGACATTAATACCTGCTACCATTCAGGCTGAAATGGCTAACGCCATATCTTTTCAGAAATTAACCCCGTGAGGAGTGGTCCATGAAACGTTATCTTGATCTCCTAGGCCTATTTGCGGTTTCTGGCTGTTTAACCCTGGTGGTTAACACCACCGCCAAGGCCCAAGGCCCCCATCCTATCCCCTATCAATCTGCACCGGTGAGTACAGGTTTGCAGTTGAGCCAGGCTAATGCCACTGGGGTAAATCAGCTGACCGAGGAGTTGGAAACCCAGCCCCAAACCCCCCTAGAAGCCTGGGGTGAAGCCCTGGGGCTAACGGACAAGCAAAAGACTGATATTGAGGCGATCTTTGCCCTTTACCAGCCCCGGATCGAAGAATCCGCCACGGCTTATTTCGAAGCTCTGGATGCCCTCAACCAGGTATTGGTTCCTACCAATGAAAGCCAGGTAATCGTCGCCGCTCGTAATACGGTAGTGACCCACGAACGCGCTACCTACGATCTACTTTTCCAGCGTAATATAGCTATCCGAGAAGTCCTCGATCCTACCCAAAGGGCCGTAATTAACACCGCTCTGCGGGATCTGCTAGATCTGGACTCCCTGGCAGAATTGCCCGAACAACTCCAGTTTCCCGATAACCTGATGGGTCAGTCGGCTGAAACTGCCGTAGCCAGCTTGACCAGGGATGGTTGGCAGGTGGTGGCAGAAACCCCTGGCCTGGTGCAGCTGGATCGAGGTAAGGAGTCCCTGGATTTAGATGTCAACCGTAATGGCATCATTACCGGCTTCAACCTCCGCTAGATTGGGCTCTGTCAACGGAAAATCCCCTGGCAAGGCTGACAAATTTCGCTAATTTTATAGCTCTAGGGTATCAACCGAAGCCAGGGCGGGTTAATTAGGTAAGCAATTCAAGACCCAGTAGCCTGGTCGCCTTTCTGGCTACTGGATTTTTCCCTCTGAAGTTCAACCTTTGTAACCCTAGGGTTCTATAGGGCCTGATCAGGTAAATTGGGTGGCGATTGCCGAAACCACTTGCGATAGAGTCGCTCATAGGATCCATCGGCGATCATGGTCCCTAGGGTTTGATCAATAAATGCCTTATTAGGGGATCCCGGGGGTAGGCCGATACCGTAGTATTCCTTGGTTAGCAACTCCGGCAGCAGGCGAATATTTTTCAATCCCATCCTTTCGATCATGCCTCGGGTGGTGGGTTCATCCTTAATGACGGCATCGACATTGCCCTTATTCAAATCCAGCAGGGCTTTCTCGGCGGAGTCAAAGGTCACCAACTGGGTATTGGGTACCTGGGCAGCCAGATCGGCCCCGGTGGTGCCCAATTTGACAGCGACTTTCTTACCCCGCAGATCCTGGAGAGAGTTGATCTGGGTGTCGTCGGTACGCACCGCAATGGCCAGGCCTGATTTAAAGTAGGGCCGGGAAAAGTCAATTGCCTCATCCCGTCGGGCCGTAATGGTGATGGAGTTGATGGCGGCATCGGCGGTTTCCGCCTCCAGGGTGGCAAACAATCCATCAAAGGGAATGTAGGCAAAATCTACCTGAAGATTAAGACGCCGGGCGATTTCCTGGATCAGCTCCACATCAAACCCCACCAGCTGTCCCTCACTGTTGAAGTAAACAAAGGGGGGAAAGTCCGGTTCAGTGGTCACCACCAGGGTTTTAGGATCCTTGACGTAGCCCCTGGCCTGGTTTGGCCCTAGGGTGAGGGGGGAGCTGGTGCAGGCCGCTGTAGTAAAGCTAACCACCGCCGCCAGCAACCATCGCTGCCAGGCCACGGTGTCCCAGGGTAACTCCCGCTTCATGGCTGCTGATTTTGCTGTGGGACCTGGGTGGCAGAGGCAGTGATCTCGGCTAATCCAAAGTCTGGCGTTAGACCCTGGCTAACTGGCCCCCCCAGGGGCTCAACCGTAGTCGGAGGCGGTGGGGGGGAAACTGGAGTAGATGGCACCTGATCTGTCCAGGTTTTCACTTCGCCCTGGGGGGAG
>JBEIUS010000235.1:0-3738 GCA_040374235.1 Leptolyngbya sp.
CCTCCCCTAATCAACAAAGGCACTGACCAAATCAACCTTTCCCCTGAATTGATCTACATTCGTCCTCCCCTAATCAACAAAGGCACTGACCAAATCAACCTTTCCCCTGAATTAATCTATATTCGTCCCCCCCTAATCAACAAAGGCACTGGCCAACTCAACCTTTCCCCTGAATTAATCCATATCTAGCCCCCCCCTACTTCCCCCACTCCCCTACTCCCCTACTCCCCTACTCCCCCACTCCCCTACTTCCCCTACCCCCCACCCCCTACCCCAGGGTCAACCGTATAGACTGGAGAAAACTACCCTCACTCTTTAACCCTTCCCCACCATGGCCGAGTATCAGCCGGCGGAAACCGCCTTTGCCCTTGATCGCGACTGTAAAACCCTGGGGCGCCACGTGCTGGAGCAACTCCAGAGCTTTAGCCCCGAGGCCCAGGATCTCAGCGCCCTGATGGGCCGCATTGCCCTGGCCGGTAAGTTAATTGCCCGCCACCTCAGCCGGGCTGGCCTGATGGAGTCGGCCCTGGGCTTTACCGGCACCACCAATGTGCAGGGGGAGGCGGTGAAGAAAATGGATATCTACGCCAACGATGTGTTCATCTCCGTATTTAAGCAGAGTGGGCTGGTCTGTCGGCTGGCCTCGGAGGAGATGGAGACCCCCTACTACATTCCGGAGAACTGCCCCATTGGCCGCTATACCCTGCTCTACGACCCGATCGATGGGTCCTCCAATGTGGACATCAACCTGAATATCGGATCGATTTTTTCCATCCGTCGGCAGCAGGGGGAGGACCGCGATCGCAGCGGCCAGGACCTGCTGCAGAATGGCCACCAGCAACTGGCGGCGGGCTACATCCTCTACGGCCCCAGCACCGTGCTGGTCTATTCCATGGGCCGGGGGGTCCACGCCTTCACCCTCGACCCTAGCCTGGGGGAATTCATTCTGGCCATGGAAAATATCCGCATGCCCCACCATGGCTCCACCTACAGCGTCAACGAGGGCAACTTCTGGCAGTGGGATGACTCAATTCGCGACTTCGCCCGCTACGTCCATCGCCACGAGGGCTACTCCGCCCGCTACGGTGGTGCCCTGGTGGCGGACTTCCACCGCATTCTGCTGCAGGGGGGGGTGTTTCTTTATCCTGGCACGGTGAAGCAACCCCAGGGTAAACTGCGCCTGCTCTACGAAACCGCCCCCCTGGCCTTTCTGGTGGAACAGGCCGGAGGGCGGGCCAGCACCGGCAGCCAGGAGATTATGGCGGTGGTGCCCAGCCACCTGCACCACCGCACCCCCCTGGTGATCGGCAGCACCGATGATGTGGCGCTGGTGGAATCCTTCATTCAGGACCGCAACTATCGCCCCCAGGAGCCCCAAGGGCTAGGGCTGGAGGAGGTGGGTTAAGAACCCAGAGCTCCTCCGCAGATGGCCCTAGGCTACGTAGACAAATTGGCTGGCATCACTCAAGTTCAGCGCATAGGGGGGGGTATTTTCTACCACGCCGATCAGCTCCCCGCCTCCGCAGCAACAGCCATTGCCGGCCCCCTGCAGGTAAATAGCGGTGCCATAGTCATAGCCACAGCCGAAGCCGTAGGGAGCAAGGGTATAGTCCGAGGCTGCACCGGCCAACTGAATCTTGTCCTGCCCCACCTGAAAATCGGTTATCAGGGCGTAGTCCCACCATCCATGGGCGGTGTAATAGGCGGCGTTGGCATCCCCCAGGACAAAAATATCCGCGTCTCGACCACCGGTTAGAATATCTTGTTCACCGGCTCCAGGGTGGCTAGCCAGAGGATCGACGCCGATCAGGATATCCTGCCCCTTGCCACCGTATAGCTGGTCAGAGCCCGTTCCCCCGATCAGGATATCATCCCCACCCCGGCCAAACAGGATGTCATCCCCACCGTATCCATTGATGCTCAGGTCATTGAACTTGGTACCAACGAACAGATCATCGCCCTGTAGCAGGTATGCGAAAAATGGGGTTACAGGGTCTTCTGGAGCACCAGTCGCGAGGGGAAATAACTCCGCTGCCTCAATGCCTGTCAAATCACTGACCTGTAAGATTGTCTGATCACCGACTTTGGCGGTAAAGGTGGTCACCTCACCCTCCACAACTTGACCGTTCTCAACTTTGAGGCCGGTGCCTTCCCAAATAATCGTACTGCCAGGGACAACAGTGGTAAAAACCAACTTTTCTGGTGTTGCTGAGACAGGAGTTGTAGGAGCAGGGGAGAAGCCATCGAATATTGGTTCTCCTGCCTCATTGGTGGGCACGGTAACTGGGAAATTACTCGCATCAAAACCCGTGATAAATGCCATGGTTAGGACCTCCAAGCAAAGTTTCTAAATTCTCTTGTTGCTCATCTGAGCCATAGGTTCTGATTTTGGCGAGAACACCGACCTGGGGTTTGTCGGACCGACCATGGTCACGGTGTTCTAACTGGCCTCTACCCTATTACAGGTGATCTCAGACCATCAAAGAACCTATGCTTCCTAACTTAAGGGTAGATGCCTAAGAAACCTATGCTATTTGCGAACTTCTATCGAGGAGAAAATTCGTTTTCGGCACAGTTTAGAAAAATTTAGGACATTACTGAGAGGTTGTTTGAAAAGGGTTGTCCCAGGTATAGTTCGCCGTCAAAGGGCCGCCGAAATACGGAATTTTCGGTGATTATCCTACTCAATAGGTATAGTTTGAGACTCTCTTTGGCTTTTCAAACAACCTCTAAGGCTGACTGTGGTGACGTCTTAGGGTCTGGGAGGGTAACTCACCAAACATTTTTTTATAGGCACTGGCAAACTTACCCCCTTGGGTAAAGCCGTAGTTGATCATCACCTCGGTGATCTTTGTTCCCCGGGGAGCGGAGCACAGATCGGCATGGATGCGTTCCAGTCGGGCCTGTTTGAGAAACTGCATCGGTGAGCAGTGACAGTGGTAGGCAAAAGCCTTTTCTAACATGCGAGGGCTTACTCCAACCATGGTAGCCACCTCCTCTAGCCGGATATCCTTCTGCAGATTGGCAGCCATGTAGCTCTGGGCTTTCTGCGCGTAGCAGGTTAGGGTGTCAATGCGCCGCTGCAGCAGCCTATCGGAGTAGTTATGGGGTAGCCCTTTGACCAAACAGGCCAGAAAGGCCCGTTCCAGTTCCTCCATGACCACTGGGGACGCTGCGGCTCCACCCCATGCTTCTTCCCAGAGAAATTGACTAAATTGCTTCAGGCTACACCCCAGACCATGGGTGAATTGGATGGTTGGGGGTGCAAAGATCAGGGCCCGCTTTGGCGGTCGACCCAGCAGCTCAGTTAGGGCCTGATCAACCAGGCTGCGTTTAAGGCTAATCAGCAAGGTGAAACCCTTGGCATTAGTCGTCCCGATTAGATTTTGACCCGGTGAACAGATGGCCGCAACCGTATCACAGCCACATTCAACGGGCAAATACGGGTCAACCTGAACCGTAGTCGAGCCTTCACAGACCAGATAGATCAAATAGGTAGACTCAGGCTGGGTGTGGAGGATCCGCAGGGCTCCCTGCCAGTGCAGACAAATTAGGTTAAAGTTGCCGGTACTGAGGGGCTGCACTTGACAGCCATGGGCCTGGGTTGGGTCGATGAAGTTGCGGTGTGCCACACCGATGACATCCCTCAGCACCTGCCGAACCTCAAACAACTCAGAGATCAACCCTGGAGGGGCGATCGATTGGGCTGGGGGAGCGATCGCACCCCAGGGGGAGAAG
>JBEIUS010000146.1:0-8659 GCA_040374235.1 Leptolyngbya sp.
CCGTCCCCAATTCCCCTACACTCCTAATACCACCATCATGTATCGCCATGCTAGATTTGACCGGCAAAAATGCCCTGGTAACGGGCATTGCTAACAACCGTTCCATTGCCTGGGGGATTGCCCAGCAACTCCACCAGGCGGGGGCTAACCTGGGGATCACCTACCTGCCGGATGAAAAGGGCAAGCTAGAGGGCAAGGTGAAGGATCTGGTGGAGCCGCTGCAGCCCAGTCTGTTTTTGCCCTGCAATGTGCAGGAAGAGGACCAGGTGACGGCGGTGTTTGACACCCTTCAGCAGGCCTGGGGCAAGTTAGACATCCTCATCCACTGCCTGGCCTTTGCCAATCGGGATGACCTCGCCGGTGACTTCAGCCAAACCTCCCGGGCGGGGTTTCAACTGGCTCTGGATGTCAGTGCCTATTCGCTGGTCTCCCTAGCCCGGGGGGCCAAAGGGCTGATGACCGATGGGGGCAGTATGGTCACCCTTACCTACCTGGGGGGGGTGCGGGTGGTGCCCAACTACAATGTCATGGGCATTGCCAAGGCAGCCCTGGAGATGAATGTGCGCTACCTGGCGGCGGAAATGGGGCCCCATAACATTCGGGTGAATGGGATTTCGGCGGGGCCGATTCGCACCCTGGCCTCCTCAGCGGTGGGGGGGATTTTAGACATGATCCACCACGTGGAGGCGGTGGCCCCCCTGCGCCGTACGGTCACCCAAACCGAGGTGGGCAATGCGGCGGCCTTTCTCTGCAGTGATCTGTCCAGTGGGATAACGGGTCAGATTCTCTACGTGGATTCGGGCTATTGCATTATGGGGATGTAAGGGAGGCTGGCGGTGGAATTGTAACTTCAGGAGTTATCTGGTGAGAATTGCCATAGTTGGTTGCGGCTACGTTTCTGATTACTACTTAAAAACCCTCCCCCTCCATCCTCAGTTAACCCTGGTAGGCTGCCTCGATCAGCAAACAGAGCGCGCCCAGCGTTTGGCTCAGCGTCTGGGTGTACGCCATTACACCACTCTGGAAGAGATGGTCGGTGATCCCCAGGTAGATACTATCCTTAATCTTACTAACCCCCGGGCCCACTATCACCTCAGTAAGGTTGCCCTCCAGGCGGGTAAGCACGTTTATTCAGAAAAGCCCCTCGCCATGACCATCCCTGAGGCCAAGGAACTGACGGAACTAGCTAAGGCCCAAAGGTTACAACTCATTTCCGCCCCCTGTAGTTGCCTCAGCGAAACCGCCCAAACCCTCTGGAAGGCCCTGCGAGAGAATGTAGTGGGTCCAGTGCGTCTGGTTTATGCCGAAATGGATGATGGTCTGGTTCACAAAATGCCCTACGACCAGTGGGTCAGTAGCGAAGGTATTCCCTGGCCATCCCAGGATGAATTCGAGGTGGGCTGTACCCTCGAACATGCCGGTTATTACCTAACCTGGCTGACCATGTTCTTTGGCCCCGCCACCAGTGTCACGGCCTTTTCCTCCTGCCTGGTTCCCGCCGGGGAAAAGTCTCCGGCTGTTACTCTGGTGCCCGGTGATACCCCCGACTTTTCCGTTGCCTGTATCAAGTTTGCTTCCGGGGTAGTAGCTCGGCTTACCTGTAGTATCGTGGCACCCCATGACCACTCCCTACGGATTATTGGCGATGGTGGCGTGATGGGCATTGAGGATTGTTGGTACTACGGAGATCCGGTGTACATTCGGCGTTTGGTAAAGATTCGCCGACGGGTGCTGATGAGCCCCTTGAAACAGAAATATCCCTTGGTGCGTAAGGTACGGCGATTTAATTATCGGGGTGCCCAGCAGATGGACTTTTGTCGAGGGGTGGCGGAGCTGGCCACTGCCCTGCAGGAGGGGCGACCCAGCCGCTTGGCTGGGGACTTTTCCCTGCACAATAATGAGTTGGCGATCGCCATTCAGCAGGCCCTGGACACCGGGGCCCCCTACCTCCTCACCACCCGCTTTGACCCCATGGCACCAATGCCCTGGGCTTAGTTCTGCCTGGGGCCCAGGGTTAGGTGGATTGAGGGGTGGGGTGATCGGCCTGACCTTTAGCAGTTCATAATAGACAAAGAACCATCCTGGAGAGCTAAGTTATCGCCATGGGGCCCAAGCGCACTGCCAAACCCAAACTGGGACGACTGGAGAAAATCGATCCGGCGGATTACTGGCAGGGAGGGGCAGATTTGCAGCAGTGGTTGGGGGAAGCGGATAACCTAGAGTTGCTGAGTGAGGCCATTGGCCTGCCCCTGCAACCCGCAACGGTGGGTATAACGGCCGACTGGGGCTGGTTTACGGTGGCGGACTCGGCCCAGCGGGTGCTGGTGATGGCCCAGGTTAACCCTAGCGACGACAGTCGGTTGGGGGCACTGGTCAGCCAGGCGGCGACGGGGGCCACTGGGGTGGTTTGGATTGCCCCCAGCTTCAGCGATCGCCACCGCCATAGCCTGGCCTGGCTAACCCAGCTGGGTCAGGTGCACTGGCTGGGGGTAACGGTGGAATTGTGGCGGATTGGCAAAGCCGCCATGGCAGTTAATTTTGTCAGTTTGGAGGACGTTTCAGGGATAGACCGTGAGCCTGGGCCAGATAACGCCCCCGACCCCATCCCTCCGGAACCCCTGACGCCCCAGCAGCAGCAAAACCTGGATTTCTGGACCCAGCTCTGCCACCGTCTGGACCGGTTGGGTAGCCTGGTCAAGGCCGGTAGCCCCAGTGTCGAAGCCAGCATGGGGTTTGCCATTGCCCGGGCCGGGTTTCGCCTGAATGCCATCCTTGATTATGACCACAGCAGTCTCTACACCGAACTGCTACTGGCGGGGGTGGATGCCCATCCCCACTTTTACCTGCTGGCGGAGGACCGGGAAACCATCGCCGATGCCCTGGGTTTGCCCCTGTTCTGGGATGACAGCGGTGATCAAAGCTGTGTCATTGCCACCACTCTGCCGGAGGTTGATCTTAGTGATCGCCAGCGCTGGCCCGATTATCAAAACTGGCTCTGCAATTGCCTAGAGCGCTTCTACGAAGTATTCTTTGATCGCATCAAAGGCCTGGATGCCAATGGCTATTCTCCCCTGCCCCGCCGTCCACCGGTACCCCTGCGGGATGTGCTGGTGCTGCCCGCCAGCCAGCGCCCCTGACCCATACCCCAGCGCTGCTGGAGCGCGTTCGGTAGGAGGTGGCGATCGCCCAGGGAAAGAAATTCCCCTCCGGCGACGCGCCAATTGCCCTAGTTGTCAGTATAATTTCACAGATTTCTTCCCCCATTATGGTCCGAGGTCTCCAGTGTCGCCCCAGAAACTGCCCAACGCCCCGGTTTATTCCGGCCCTCGTCGAACCCCCGTTCATCCCCCTGTCCCTCGCTCCTGGGCTAAGCCCCGCAAACCTAAGGCGCGATGGCGCATTCCCCGTCTGCTGGGATTAGGGGTGATCATGGCGGGGGTAGCCAGTCTGTCGGCCACCGCTGGGGCCCTGCTGGCCGTCTCCCTATCAGCTACCCCCCTACAACAGCAGCCCCTCCGTCAGGGAGATGGTCAGATTTTCCAGCAAGACAGCCCGATCTCCGAGGCCGGCACCCTGCGGCTGCCCCGGTTGACCCGACCGGTGAACATTTTAGTGTTGGGGATCAAGGTGCTCACCTCCGACCTCAACCAGGTGCCACCGGAGCTTCAGAATGTGGGCTACCACGCCCTGGTCAACTCCTTTGACGGCCTATCCGACTCCATGCTGCTGCTGCGCTTTAACCCCCAAACTGAGCAGGTGGTGGTCCTCTCCCTACCCCGCGATACCCGCACCTACGTGCGCGGCCGCCTCACCAAACTCAACGAAGCTAACCGGGAAGGGGGCCCCGCCCTGACGGCGGAATCCGTCAGCGACCTGTTGGGGGGCGTTGCCATTGATCGCTACGTGCGCATCAACGTCCAGGGGGTAGAAAAGCTGATCGATGCCCTGGGGGGGGTCACCGTCACCGTACCAGAGGCCATGAAATACCGGGACGATAGTCAGCACCTCTACATCAACCTCAAGGCCGGTGAGCAAAAGTTGAATGGCAACCAGGCCCTTCAGTTTCTGCGTTTTCGCTACGACTCTAAGGGGGATATTGGCCGGATTCAGCGTCAGCAGATGTTTATGCGGGCCATGACCGAGCAGGTTGTGAACCCCGCCACCATTGCCCGTCTGCCGAAGATCCTCTCGGTGATTCAGTCCAATGTAGACACTAACCTTTCGGTGGAGGAACTCCTGGCCTTGATGGGATATAGTGCCCAGGTTAACCGGGCCAACGTGCAAATGCTGATGCTACCAGGCAGCTTTAGCACCCATAAGGAATTTAAACTTAGTTACTGGCTGCCCAATTATACTGACATCGATACCCTGGTTAGTCAGTACTTTAGCCAGGGGGGGCAGCAGCGGTCCACCACCCCCGAGCCCAGTCAGGTCCGCATTGCTATCCAAGATAGTACGAACAATGACGCTGCCCTCCAAGCCTTGATGCAAACCCTGCGGGACAGTGGCTACGCTAACCTCTACCTTGATAAAGGTCTGCGGGAACCCTTGCCGATCAGCCGTATTGTTGCCCAGCGGGGGGATATGGCCACCGCTGAGATTCTGCAGCGGTTCCTAGGGGTGGGCGAAGCCCGGGTAGAAAGCACGGGGGACTTGGACTCCGATATTACTATCCAGATGGGGGAAGACTGGATCACCAGGTTGGGGAGTCGCTAAAGCATAAGCATGCAAACGCTCACCCTTACCCGGCCTGACGATTGGCACCTCCATCTCCGGGATGGTGAAGCCTTGAAAGCGGTGCTGCCCCATACGGTGCGTCAGTTTGCCCGGGCAATTATCATGCCAAACTTGCAGCCTCCAATCCGCTCGGTTGCTGATGCAGCCTCCTATCGTGACCGTATCCTGGCGGCGGTTCCAGCTGGGCAACAGTTCGAACCCCTCATGACCCTCTATCTTACCGATAACACCAGCCCTGCAGACATTATTGCGGCCAAAGCCTCTCAGTTTATCAAAGCGGTCAAGTATTACCCAGCGGGGGCAACGACTAACTCAGACCGGGGGGTAACGGACATTGGCAAGTGCGATCGCGTCTTTGCCGCAATGGAGGATGTAGATCTGCCCCTACTCCTGCACGGGGAAGTGACCGATGCCGGTGTGGATATGTTCGATCGGGAGAAGGTGTTTATCGAGAGATATTTAATTCCCCTCAGGCAACGATTTCCTAGGCTGCGCCTGGTGCTTGAACACATTACCACCTCAGAGGCAGTGCAGTACGTCCTATCTACCCACCATATGGCCGCAACTATTACCCCTCAACATTTGCTGTTTAACCGTAATAGTCTCTTTCAGGGCGGCCTTCGTCCCCATTTTTATTGCCTGCCAATTTTGAAACGAGAACAGCATCGCTTAGCTCTTTTGCAAGCGGCTGTCTCCGGTAATCCTAAGTTTTTTCTGGGTACCGATAGTGCCCCCCATGCTCGGCATAGCAAAGAAAGATCCTGTGGCTGTGCAGGGTGCTATTCCGCCCTCCATGCCATGGAGCTTTACACAGAAGCCTTTGAGAGCGCCGACGCCCTAGATAAACTTGAAGCCTTCGCCAGCTTCCATGGGCCAGATTTTTATCGCCTTCCCCGGAATACTGACCAGATTACCCTGGCCAAAATTACCTGGCGGGTTCCCGACGAAATTCCCTTTACGGAGTCTCCCCTTGTGCCCTTGCGAGCAGGCCAAAACATGATTTGGCAAATGGCTTAACCTCCAGCACTGGTTGACTGACAAATCTTTTTTCCCTCATCCCACAAGGGACTACTAAGTACATACATCTCCTAATGAGGCATTTTGAGCCTCATTAGGCCCAGCGGCCCGGAGGACATATTTTGGAGGGCTTTGAGAGCAAGCCTACCAGATATAAGGTCGTTTCCTGAGGCAGACCCTACAAGTGATATAGTAATAGGGGTTCTTAATAATTTAATGGAATAGCGTTCTTAAGGAGTAAAACGGTGGTTGAACCTTTGCTGAGCGGTATCGTGCTGGGGTTGATTCCGGTGACCCTTATTGGTCTCTTTGTGGCGGCATACCTACAGTACCGTCGGGGCAATCAGTTTGACCTTTAAGGTCGTCAACTCTGCCGAGAACCTTATCTATGGCTGATGCAACGGAGACAATTTTAGTAACTGGCGGGGCGGGTTACATTGGTAGCCATGCTGTCTTAGCCTTGCAGCAGGCGGGATACCGGGTAGTCATCCTTGATAACTTGGTCTACGGACACCAAGACCTAGTGGAGGATGTACTGCAGGCGGAGCTGGTTGTGGGTAGCACCCTAGATCAGGGCCTGTTAGAGAATCTATTTGCCCAGGATTGCTTTGCGGCGGTAATGCATTTTTCCGCCTACGCTTACGTGGGGGAATCGGTTACTAACCCTAGTAAGTACTATTCTAATAACGTGGTGGGTAGCCTCACCCTATTGGACACCATGGTAGCAGCGGGGGTCAAGAACTTGGTCTTTTCCTCCACCTGCGCCACCTATGGGGTACCCCAGATGCTCCCCATTCCGGAGGATCATCCCCAGCAGCCCATTAATCCCTACGGTACCACCAAGTTGATGGTGGAGCGTATGTTGGCGGACTACGATCACGCCTACGATCTGCGCTCAGTGTGCTTTCGCTACTTTAACGCCGCTGGTGCCCACCCGGAAGGGATTTTGGGAGAAGACCACGACCCCGAAACCCACCTGATTCCCCTGATTCTCCAGACCGCCTTGGGTAAACGGGCCGCCATCCATGTCTACGGTACTGATTACCCAACCCCAGATGGCACCTGTATCCGCGACTATATCCATGTCTGTGACCTGGCGGATGCCCACGTTTTGGGTCTCCAGTACCTGCTGAAGGGAGGAGAAACTACGGTGTTTAACCTGGGCAATGGTAATGGCTTTTCCGTCCGCCAGGTGATCGAAGCAGCCGAGCAGGTCACCGGCAGGTCCATTCCTGTGGTGGAGAGCGATCGCCGCCCTGGCGACCCCCCCAGCCTGGTGGGGGGCAGTCAGCGGGCTCGACAGGTACTAGGCTGGAATCCTCAGTACAACAGTATTGATACCATTCTCAGCCATGCCTGGGGGTGGCATCGGCAGCGCCACGGCTAGGCTGGGAGCGATTGGGCTGTCGCCCCGATCTCTGGAGACCCTGGTGATTGGCTACGGTAACACCCTACGGGGGGATGACGGGGTGGGTTACCGGCTGGCGGAGAGCGTAGCTGATTGGGGACTAGGGACGGTGAGAGCCCTAGCCTGTCACCAGCTGACACCGGAACTCGCCGCCGACTTGGCTGGGGTGGATCGGGTGATCTTCGCCGATGCTAGTCTACCCCAAAACCCCGTTAGCCCGTTACGCTTGGAACGGTTAGAGGGTAGCCTCAATAGGGCTGGGCCACTGGGGCATCACAGTCAGCCAGGACAGATTCTGACCCTCAGCCAACAGCTCTACAGCGGTCAGCCATTGGCCTATGCCCTAACCTTGCCTACTCAGCAGCTGGACTACGGCGAACAGCTTTCCCCTTGGGCCAGGGTGGGGCTGCTACAGGCAGAGCGGTTTCTGCGGCAACTGCTCTGCCCGCCCCCATAGGGTGATCAGTGGGCTATTAAATGTGGGTCGCTGGCTCCAGGATCAATACGCAGTGAGGCGTTGCATAAGCTGCGTAGCCAGTTGCATAAAACCCACCAGCCCGGCGGCCGGACCACTATTTTCCTTACTTGTGAACCCTTACAACTCTCCCGTCTACCCTGGGAGGTCTGGGAGGTGGGCGCAGAGGTGGGTGGCCAGACCCCGATCGCGATCGTGCGCACCACCGCCAATATTCGAGCAGAGTCGGTGCCCCGCCCCGCCAGTCGTCGGGGCAAACCCCATATGCTGGTGATCTGGGGCGAAGACCCGGGGCTGGATATGGCCAGGGACCGCACTCTGCTGCGCAGCACGAGGCTCTGTTTGACTCCACAGATATTGGCCGCCACCGCACTGAAACCATCCCCGATCTCAAGCAACGTATCTGTGACACCATTGCTGACCCCCAGGGGTGGCGAGCCACCCTGCAGCGTCTGCTGCCCACCCGTCGCCAGGCGATCGCCCTGGGGCTGGTGGTTGGCCTCAGCCTCTGGCCCGGGGTCCAACAACGGCTGCTGGCGGGGCGCCTCCTGGCCCAGACCATCTACCACCAGTTGACCCTGCAACTTCCCCAGGATGAGCCCCCGGTCAATTCGGCGATCGCCGCTGCTGAGCACTCCCAATCCTATCGATCGGCGGTATCTGGCCAGCCTAGTGGCCGCCCTGGGGCAACAGGGAGCCACGGTGATTGGCATTGATTACCTGAGCGAATTACGGTATGTCAGGGAGGGTCGGACCCCATAGGGGTGGTGGGGCTAAAAAAGGGGGTGGTGGGGGTAAGTTGGCCCCAAAACCCAAAGGTTTAGTCTATGCATATATCGATCACCATTAAGCACATTCTAAACACACGCGTGCAACCATTGTTGTAGTCTATGTGCATAAAGATCACCATTGAGCGCATCCTAAACACACCCCTGTGATCGTTAAAGTTTGGCAAAAAATCGTTGTTGTGGTCTATGGGTATGTCGATCACCATTGAGTGCATGCTAAACACAGGCCTGTGA
>JBEIUS010000203.1:0-4831 GCA_040374235.1 Leptolyngbya sp.
ACACCGACAGCAGCTCAATCAGTCGGAAACCTTCCACGATCTGCTGCACCAGTTTCGTAATCCCCTGACGGCGTTACAAACCTTTGGCAAGCTCTTGGTGAAGCGTTTGCCCAGCGACGACCCCAACCAGACCCTGGCCACTGGTATTGTGCGCGAAAGTCAACGACTGGAGGGGCTGGCGGAGCAGTTTGACCACACCCTGGAGCAGGGTGATGAACAACTGGCCGGTCCAGCGGGGGTGCCGCCGCTGGGACAACTGGTTTTGCCCGGGGCAACTGGGCCGGCATCTAGGGCTGAGGATCCTCCCTTGCATCAAGCCCTGGAATTGGGCCCCGATCGTATCGCCGCCGTGGCAGCCCCCCTATTGCCCAGCATCGAAGCCATCGCCCAGGACCGGGGCCTGCACCTGTGGGCCGATCTGCCCGAGGACCTACCGCCGGTCTGGATGGACCGGGCCGCCCTGGGGGAGGTGCTGAGTAATTTACTGGATAATGCCCTCAAATATGCCCCAGCCGGTGCCCTGGTCTGGCTGCGGGGGGGGCTAGAGGAATGGTGGCAGGGCCAACCCTTCCAGGGCATTGCGGTGGGGGATACGGGGCCGGGCATTCCCCTGGCGGACCAGGGCCGGGTGTTTGATCGCCATTACCGGGGGGTACAAAGCCAGGGAACCATTGCCGGTACGGGGCTGGGGTTGGCCATTGGGCAGGAGATGGTCATCGCCATGGGGGGCCGTTTGACCCTGGTCAGTCCGGCCCCTCTAGGGCAGTGGTGGCCCACCCCGCCCCCGGAGGCTAGCCAGGGGTTCGAGCAGGGGCCGGGCACGGTGTTTACGGTCTGGCTACCGGTGGTTAACGACGCCAGGCCTGGATGAAGCGATCGCACCCCGCCAGGTCCCGGTGCACCTGACTATCGCGGTAGGCGCCGTTGGCGGCCAGTAGGGCGAGGATGGCGGCTCCCTGCCCCAGCATCATTTCCACCAGCCAGAGGCCGCCGGGCTCCAGGTAATCAGGGGCCTGGGTTACCAGGGTGCGGATCGACCCTAGCCCATCAACACCGCCATCCAGAGCAGCGCGAGGTTCGTGGTCAATCACCTCCGGTGCTAGGGTGGGCAGCACCCCGGTGGGAATATAGGGGGGATTGGCCACCATAGCGCCAATCTGGCCCCGGAAAGAGGCCAGGGGGGCAAACCAGGATCCCTGGTGAAAGTGGATGCGGTCCGCCAATCCGGCGGCCCTGGCGTTGGCCTTGGCCACCGCCAGGGCCGCCGGACTCTGATCCACCGCCAGGATGGTGGCCAAGGGTAGGGCCTGGGCCAACCCCAGGGCAATCGCCCCGCTGCCGGTGCCCAGATCGGCCCAGAGGCCCCGTTGCAGATCGGGAGCCCGCTGGCTGGCCGCCACCGCCAGATCAATGATCAGCTCCGTCTCCGGACGGGGAATCAGCACCGCCGGCGACACCTGCAGGGTTAGGTCACGCCAGGGGGTCTGACCCGCCAGGTATTGCACCGGTACCCGCCGCTGCAGGCGCTGCTGCCAGCGTTGGTCAAGATCCTCCAGGGCCAGGGGGATGGTTGGGACCTCCGCCAGGCGGCCCAGTTTCAGGATCAGGGCATCGAGGGGGCTGAGGGCCCGCAGCAACCAGTCCACCTCCTCTGGGTCTACCCCGCCGGCCTCCGCCTGTTGCCGAGCCTGGGTCCGCCAGGCGGCCAGGGCCGCCCCCGTCACCGTAGCCATCCTAGGCCAGCCACACCGCCGTGCCACTGGCGGCCACCATCAGCATGGTGCGCCCCTCCACCGAGGGACCCGTGGTAATAATCATGGTGGTTAATGCTCCGATCACAGGTCTGCTCTACCAGTTTAGGCCCTAGGTCAGCAGTCGCATACTGATGTCCAGCCAGGGGGCCCGGGTCATGGGGCCGCTGCTGGAGATAAAGTCCACGCCGGTGGCGGCGATCGCCCCCAGGGTAGCCAGGCTGACATTGCCCGAGGCCTCGATGGTCAGGTGGGGACGGGCCTGGCGCAGGCGCTGCACCGCCGTGGCCATGGTATCCACCGGCATGTTATCGAGCATAATCATGTCAATTGGGCAGGTGAGGGCCTCCTCCACCTGGGCCAGACTGCCCACTTCCACCTCCACCCGCAGGGGGTAGGGAATGGCCTGGCGCACCCGGGCTACCGCCGCCCCTACCCCACCGGCGGCGGCAATGTGGTTGTCCTTTAGCATGACCGCATCATCCAGCCCCAGGCGATGGTTGATGGCTCCGCCCACCTGACTGGCGTATTTCTCCAGCAGCCGCAGGCCGGGGGTGGTTTTGCGGGTATCCACAAACTGGGTTGGGTAATCCGCCAGGGCCTGCACGTACTGGCGGGTGGCGGTGGCAATGCCACTCAGGCGCATGGCCAGGTTAAGGGCCACCCGTTCCCCCATCAACAGACTGGCCAGGGGACCGGTGATCTCGGCGATGGGAGTATTAGGGGCACAGGGTTGCCCCTCCGGCACTAGGGCCACAAAGCTAACCCCAGCATCTAGCAGGGTAAACAGCCGGGCCGCCACCGGCAGCCCCGCCACCACCCCGGCCCCCTTAGCCAGCCACTGGGCCTGGGCCGAGCCCAGGCCCAGGGGACCCAGGGCGATAGTGCTCCAATCGCCACGGCCAATATCCTCCTGCAGCCAGTGGCGTAGCAGCGGGTCAAGGGTGATGGCGGGGAGGCTGGGGGGTAGCATGGGTGACAGGAATGGGGTACCCCCCATCTGGGAATAGTGTGCTATGGTAGCTCTTAATGCCACACGTGGGGCAAATAAATTGTATCCTTTAGTATCCCAGGAGGTGGTGCCCATGCAAGAAAGTAGTAAACGTGTGGGTCTTCAGGTTAATGTAGGCCGACTGTGCGCCGGGGCTGTACTTTAGTTTAGTTAGCTCCTGAAGGGATTAATTCTTTCCTAGCCGACTGGCCTGGGTTCCTCCCGGCAGTCAGGTTTAACCGAAGATCCGACTAGACCGCCCTTGCCCTGAGGATTTATCCTCGCCTGGCAGGGGCGGATAGTTTTTGCGAAAAGCTGATGGGTATAGCCCCGTATTGAAGATTAGCCCTGGAAACTACCCAATCTCATAGCTCCATCCTTCCCTGATACCCCATCCAAATCCTATAGCCGTAGCCACCTGGGAGGGGGCGGAGGCAAATCAGAACGCTCCCCGGTATTAGCTTTGATCCGATCCATCGTGTCCTAAGCTGTCTGGCCTAAGCGGTCTGGCCTAAGCGGTCTGGCCTAAGCTAGGCTAGCTTAGCTGGGTGATCTCAGCTACCTAGAATCAATAGCCCCACCATGGTGGCACCATTCCAAAGGCCGTGCAATACCATGGGTGATAGTAGGTTACCGGAGCGGCTGTAGACAAATCCCAATAGTATGCCCAGCAGGGTCAGGGGCAATATTTCTGAAAGACTGAGATGGGCGGCGGCAAAGATCAATCCACTCAGGCCAATGGCCCAGGGTAGCCCTAGGTAGCGGCTCAGGGAGGGTAAGAGAAATCCGCGAAATAGGGTTTCTTCAAATAGGGGGGCGGCTAGGGCGGCGGTGATAAAGAAAACCACTAGAGCAACCGGGTCCCTTTCCTCCAAGACGGTTTGCAATAGGGGGTTGCTGCCCCCCTGCCCCTGCCAAAGCTGCTGATTGAGCAGGGCCACGCCAAACATCAAAGGCAGCGCCACTAGATAACCTCCCAGCCCCCAAAGTAACCCCGACCAGGAGGGTTTTAGGGTAAATAAACCCGGGGGTAGGGGCCGATAGGGCCGCAAACACCACCAGAGGACGGCTAGGCCACCGCTGGCCATCAGCAGGTAGTAGCCAAGAGATAAAAAGGCCCGTTGTCGGCTGCTGAGGTCTGCACTGGTAAGCCCCAACCCGCCCAGTAGAATCGGTAAGGCGATCTGACCAATGAAAAAAAAGCCCAGCACGAGTACCTCCCAAATGGTTTCCCCAGTCCAGGGAATTGACCAGGGGGTCTGACCCGGTCCCGCCAGGAGGGAGTCCTGCCGTTGCCATAGCCATTGGGCAAGCAGCCCCAGTAGTAAACCCACTCCAGCCAGGGCACAGATCGCCGGCACTGTACTAATCAGCATCAGTTTTACCAGGCGATCGATCGCCGTAATCTGCTCCTGGGCCTGCAGGCGTAGTTGATCCGCAGGGCGCTTAGCCACGCCGTAAAGCCGATCCAGGGCGCGATACTCAAACCAGCCCTCCAAATGAGCCTGCAGCCACTCCCCGTCCCCCGGCTCCGCCCGACTGTCCTGCCAGAGGCGGGTGAGAAGATTAGCGGTGCGGGCCAGGTCCGTTCCAGTGGTGGGGCGAATAGCCAGATTCCGCCAGCGATCTAGGGCAACTTCCACCTGGCCCTGGTAGGCTTCCATTAACCCCAGTCGTAGGTCGATTTGATCAATCAGTCGTCGTTGCTGCTCTTGAGCACTCTGTTGCCGTCGTCCTAGGGGCTGACCAGCCTCCCTCAGGGTAGACTCCTGCGACGACCACCTGTCCAGGTTACTGCTAGCCTGTTCCCGCACCTTTTCGTACTGCTGTTGGGCGGTAGCTACGGGATCCTTCCCAAGTAACCCCCGACGTAGCCTCTGCCAGTCTTCCCCAGATCCGCCCCAGGATTCAGCCAGGTCAAATTTCCAGGCACTGCTTTGCAGCAATAAATCGGTTTGGTAGAGCTCTAACTGACTGGCCACCTGGGGTTGATTCCAGCTGTTTACCAGGGACTGGAGTAAAACCAGGGTGACCAGGGCGGTGACCATAACTAAAAGTAATCGTTTCCAAGGGGGGGCCGACGGAGGGG
>JBEIUS010000241.1:0-3492 GCA_040374235.1 Leptolyngbya sp.
AAACCATTCCCACCCGCTACCTGGCCCCCCTGGTGAAGGACATGGAAAAACTCCCCCCCATCCACCAGACCACCCTGAAAACCGAGGTGGAGCTCAATCCCGATCTCGACACCCTCAAGCAGGTCACCGTGGAGGCTCGCTACCTGTCCAAATACCTGGCCTCCGCCAACCAGGTGCAGCTGCTGGAAACCGATAGCGTCGATCTGGAGCTGGCCCTGGAGGAGGCCCTGCGGGTGGGCTGCCTGAATGCCGCCGCTGACATGGTGGCCCAGGCTGCCCAGATTGAGCAGACTGCCGCCAAGCTCTACACCACCTGGAAGCGGCTCCACCAGCTGGCGGAGCGGGTTTACCTGGACAGCGGTGAGAGCACCCCCCAACTGCGATCGCTGCTGGCGGCCCTGGCCCCGATCACCCAGGAGACCATTCAGGTGCGGCTGGGGGAGGCCAACAGCGTCACCGCCCAGACCATCCGCTGGCAATTGATCGGCGTGGAGGACTAGGAGCGCCATGGTGAGCCGCCCCATCTACCTCGACCACCAGGCCACCACCCCGGTGGATCCCCGGGTGCTGGCGGCCATGCTGCCCTGGCTGGGGGATTGGTTTGGCAACCCCGCTAGTCGTAGCCATGCCTACGGCTGGCAGGCGGAGGCGGGGGTGAAGACAGCGCGGGCCAAGCTGGCGGCGGCCATCAATGCCAGCCCCGAGGAGATCATCTTCACCAGCGGCGCCACCGAGGCCAATAACCTGGCCATCAAGGGGGTGGCAGAGGCCTACTTTAGCCGGGGACGGCACCTGATTACGGTGCAGACGGAGCACAACGCCGTCCTCGATCCCTGTCGTTACCTGGAGGGGCTGGGGTTTACGGTCACCTACCTACCGGTGGGGCCCGATGGGCTGCTGGACCTGGCGATGCTGGAGGCGGCCTTCCGCCCAGACACGATTTTGGTGTCGGTGATGGCGGCCAATAATGAGATCGGGGTGCTGCAACCCCTGGCGGAGATTGGCGCCCGTTGCCACGATCGGGGGGTGCTGTTCCACAGTGATGGGGCTCAGGCGATCGGCAAGATGCCCCTGGATGTGCAGGCCCTGCCCATTGACCTGCTCTCCCTAACCGCCCACAAGGTCTACGGCCCCAAGGGCATCGGCGCCCTCTACCGCCGCCGCCGCCAACCCCGGGTGCAGCTAGCGGCCCAAATCCATGGGGGTGGCCAGGAAGGAGGCTGGCGATCGGGCACCCTGGCCCCCCATCAAATTGTCGGCCTGGCCACGGCGGTGGAACTGGCCCTCCAGGATCTGACCCAAGAGGCGGAGCAGCTGGCGGGGTTGCGTGATCGCCTCTGGACCCTGCTGGCCCGTCAGATCACGCTGCAGCGCAATGGCCATCCCCAGCATTGTCTGCCGGGCACCCTCAACGTCAGCATTCCGGGGGTGGATGGGGCGGCGCTGCTGCTGGGGCTGAGATCGACGGTGGCCCTCTCCTCCGGCGCCGCCTGCAGCAGCACCAGCACCGCTCCCTCCCACGTGCTCAAGGCCCTAGGCCACAGCGATGCCCTAGCCCTCGCCTCTCTGCGCTTTGGCCTGGGGCGGTTTACCACCGCCGCCGATATCGATACCGCCGCCGCCGCCGTGGTGGCGACGGTGCAGGCCCTATTAATAGGGCCTGATTAATAGGGAGGAGCGAGATCAGGCAGGGATACAGAGGGGATCAGAATTTTCAAGACCCCGATTAATCGGTTGACGTTATCTTAATCCAAGGTAATATGTCGATGAAACGGTCTGATCTTCCCTAAACCGGAGAAAATCGGGCTAGTTTATTGTATAAGCTTCTATGCAAAACAGGTATGGTTCCCAATCAAGCCAAGTTGCCCATCTTCCTATTGACACCACCTACCGGAGCTTACCCAGTCAATTCCGATTAAATGGCACTTGCCAGACCATCTCAGGCGGTGCAGACGCTAAATTAACTGGTACGTCCCGGCTTAAGTTGATACCCCTAGCCCCGGGCCAGGCTGAGTAGGCGATCGCTCACCTCTGGCATCACCGGCATCACCGATAGGCGGTTACCCCGCCGTACCACCCCCAACTGCTCAGGGCTGAAGGTCTGCTTTAAATGATCCAGACTTAGGGGGTGGGGGAAGGTTTCCACGTAACCCACCCTGACCGTATACCAGCGGGGCTTGGCCGGACTGGACTTAGGATCGTAGTAGGGGCTAGTGGCGTCGAACTGGGTGGGGTCCACCTGGTGGGTATCCACCACCTTCATCAGCCCCACGATGCCTGGGGGCTGGGTATTAGAGTGGTAGAAAAAGGCCAAATCCCCAAGGGCCATACTGGTGAGAAAGTTGCGGGCCTGGTAGTTACGCACCCCATCCCAGAGGGTGGTGCCGTCGCGCTGTAGATCGGCAATGCTGTAGACAGTGGGTTCAGACTTCATCAACCAGTAGGCCATGGCCCAGTAGTTCCTCCCATTGGTTTAGATTGGCGGGGTCCATCGCCCCTAGGGTAACCTGTCGGCCGCCCCCTAGGTGATCGCAAAGGGTCAGGGTGAGGGCTTGGGGGGGTGGGCTGGTGAGGCGATCGGGCCACTCAATGGCGATAATACCCGGTTCGGTTTCCACCGGATTCCAGTACCGCTCCAGATCCAGGCCTACCACCTCCTCAGGATTGAGCCGGTAGAGATCCATATGGTACAGGGGAGTTCGGCCCTCAAGGTACTCGTTAATCAGGGTAAAGGTGGGGCTACAGACCGGATCGGTAATTCCCAGACCCTGGGCCAGGCCCTGGACCAGGGTGGTTTTGCCACTGCCCAACCCACCCCCCAAAAGCAAGATAGTACCGGGGGCGAGCCGGCTCCCCAGGAGTCGCCCCAGGGCTTGGGTCGCCTGGCAATCCGGTAGTTGCAGCAGAAAGGAGGAACGCCCCATAAATCTAGATCACCCGATCACCACACCCGCACCGGGAGCCGAAGGCTTACCCAGGCGTAGCTTTCGCTGGCTAAAGCGATAATTCTATTCTACAAGCTACCACCCCATGGTCAGAGGGGCCCTTAGGGAGGCAGGGCAGTGATCGCCGAGGGTCGCTAGGTTGCCCGCATCCATGATCAGGTCTTTGACCTGAGGGTAGAGCCAGACCTGCAGCCCAGGGCCCCTTTAAATTGACCCCTCAACCTATAGTTCTTTTGGAGTAAATTGGGCCAAAATACCTAAGGGTTCATCTATGCACATGTCGATCACCATTAAGCACATTCTAAACACACCCGTGCAACTATTGCTGTAGTCTATGTGCATAAAGATCACCATTGAGTGCATCCTAGGCACAGACCTGTGATCGCTAAAAAATCGGGAAAAACCGTTGTTGCGATCTATGCATATATCTATCACCATTGAGTGAATGCTAAACACACCCCTGTGATCGCTAAACACACCCCTGTGATCGCTAAACACACCCCTGTGATCGCTAAACACACCCCTGTGATCGCTAAACACACCCCTG
>JBEIUS010000081.1:0-14003 GCA_040374235.1 Leptolyngbya sp.
ATTCTCATTTTAGAACTCTTGTACCAAAGATAGCGTTTCGAGCCTAGGTTGCCTAACGGGAGCATAGGCTTTTCAGGCAGGGCTATTGAGAAGATTCTCAATAGCTAGGGTCAAGATGCGGCCAAGGTTTTCATAATGAGAATTGCTGGAGAGATCTTCATCTGAATCTAACTATCCACCTAACTATCTCAAGCTAATTAATAAACCTATGGCGGTTGAGAACCAAGAGTTTCCCGCATCACTACGGAAAAAATTGACTATCCTTAGAACGTTGACCCGCCCCCATGCGCCCCCCAGACCACTAGATAGTATCCCAGAACCTATGGTTTTACCTTCTCCAGATACCCCTCTTTACAACCATCCCCTCCCAGACATTGAGAACTGGCTGCGCCGTCAAGGTTGCAAACAAGATAGCGAAGCCCCCCACCAGTGGCATATCCGTCGCCCCCTGTGGGAGGCTAACTTAATCCTGGAAACTGACTCCCTAGTGGTTCGGTATCTCCAGGCTGGAACTGAGGGACAGGACCTACAGCGAGCTTTTAAATATTCCCTTAGCCGTCAAGACCTGGAAGAAGCAATTTTTTCCGGTCCCTAGGGTTTGACTTTACTTATAGTCGTAGCCACCAGCAAGGGGAGGCAGACGACGCGGAGCGGCAGACCAATATTATCCAATCTACAGTAGCTATTGCCAGCTTCTTGTGTAGCCACAAGACTAGGGGGAGGTAGGGGCTTCGCGCCAAGCAGCGATAAAAAACTCTAACTCACAGGTCATGGCGTAGCGGTAGGTCTGGCGAATTAACTCACTGTCGGTCGCATAGTCATCAATAAAGCTCTCCAGTCGCTGGGCCAGGGGTTCAAACTGATCGCTACTGTAGGTGTCGACCCAATCTGTGTAGGGGTGGCGAGGGCTGGGGTTGGCCGCCAGGGACTGCCCTAGAAAAGCGTAGAGCCGCATACAGGGAGCCATCGCTACCGCCGTCGTAGCTACATCGTGGGTCCAGGCCGTATTGAGAAGAAAATCCGTATACTGGCGCGTAGCGCTAGCGGGTTGGACTTGGCGCAGGTCTACCTTCCAGCCTTGGGCATAGTTGCCATGGAGGTGGAGCTCCTCCAAAACCCCATCCGCCAGTTGGTGAAATATTTGAAATACTTCCCAGTTGGGAGCCTTAGCCGCTGCCACGCTATAGGCACGGGCAAAGGCCTCAAGGAAAAAGCTATCTTGCCCAACATAGTAGGAAAACTTAGCCGGGTCCAAGCTGCCATCCCCCAGCCCCTGTACAAAGGGGTGCTGTAGACAGGCTATCGCCAGATCGTGATGGGTTTCCCAGAGAAGTTTCGCCAGAGCCATAGAGAGATGTGGGGTTGAAGGACGACTCTTACCTAAGCAAAGGGGAGGGGGCGGTTAACAACCGGCGGGCCAGGGCCAGAGAAAAATAATAAGCTTCCCCCGCGTTACCCCAGAGGACTTCGAAGGGGCGATGGGGTTCACCTAGATGACTGATTACCAGGGTGGCTCCGGGTAGGGGTTGGCGACGAGTATAGTCGTTGACCGTAACGACGGTGGGCAAGTTAGCTGCCACCGCTGCCGCTAAACCCTGCTGGCTATCCTCCACAACCAGGCATTGGGCTGGCGCCAGCCCCAGTTTGTCTAGCACCCGATGGTAGACCTCGGGGTCAGGTTTTTTAGCGGTGACACTGTCTCCGGTGGCAATGATTTCGAACCAGTCCGGTGACTCTGGGCCCAGGAGCTGCCGCAGAAGGGGGATGACGTTATCTCTGGCGCTGGTGGTGGCGATCGCCAACCGCACCTGTTGACCACGGGCCTCTTGCAATAACCGTTGAATCCCAGGCCGCAGAAAAATTCCCCCCGCCTTCACCAGGGCCTCAAAGTACCGGGTTTTGGCCTGGTGCAGGGCCGTAGTTAAATCCTCCAGGGGTAGGGGCAGTGGGGAAGAGGATTGGTAATGCTCAATGTAGTAGGCAATCCGTTCCTTACCCCCCGCCACCTTCAACAGCTCCCCGTAGAGACCCACCGGCCAGTGCCAGGGGAGATCAAAGTCCTCAAAAGCCCTATTAAAGGCTACCCGATGGCCATCTCGCTCAGTTTCCGCCAGGGTACCATCGACATCAAAAATTAGCGCAGCGGGCAAACTAGCCATGGTCAACCCGGATAGTCTCCGACCAGCATAGGGAGAACTTGAACAGCATAAAGTATCTTGATTCTATCCGAGATACTAACCATTTCGCCGTAGGATAAAGAAGCGTTGTCAGTGGTTTAGGGCAAGGTTCCCCCCGCTATGGATATTAAACAGGGTTTTGTAGGCACCATTGGGCATACCCCGTTAATTCGCATCAATAGTCTTAGCGAGGCCACTGGCTGTGACATTCTGGGGAAGGCGGAGTTCCTCAATCCCGGTGGTTCGGTGAAAGACCGAGCTGCTCTCTACATCATTCAAGATGCTGAGGCCAGGGGGTTACTAAAGCCTGGCGGCACCGTAGTGGAAGGGACGGCTGGCAACACCGGCATTGGTTTAGCCCATATTTGTAATGCGAAGGGTTATCACTGTTTGATTGTGATTCCCGATACCCAGTCCCAGGAAAAAATTGATTTGCTGCGCACCCTGGGGGCGGAGGTGAGGACGGTACCGGCGGTTCCTTACCGTGATTCCAATAACTACGTCAAGGTTTCTGGGCGGTTGGCGGCGGAAATGGACAATGCCATCTGGGCCAATCAGTTTGACAATCTAGCCAATCGTCAGGCCCACTATGAGACTACGGGGCCAGAGATCTGGCAACAAACCGACGGCCAGATTGATGGCTGGGTAGCCGCCACTGGCACCGGTGGCACCTACGCCGGCGTGGCCCTCTTTCTGAAGCAGAAAAACCCTGGAATTTATTGTGTTGTGGCCGATCCTATGGGCAGTGGTCTCTACAGCTACATCAAAACTGGCGAAATCAAGCCCGAGGGCAGCTCCATCACCGAGGGTATTGGTAACAGTCGCATCACCGCCAATATGGCGGATGTTCCCATTGACGATGCTATTCAAGTAACCGATCCAGAGGCGCTGACCGTACTTTACCAGCTACTCTACAACGATGGCCTGTTTATGGGGGGATCGGTGGGCATCAATGTGGCCGCCGCCCTGGTCATGGCCAAGCGTCTGGGGCCAGGGCATCGGATTGTGACGGTGCTCTGTGATGGCGGGGCGCGCTACCAGTCCCGTATTTACCATCAGGCCTGGTTAGAGCAGAAGGGGCTGTGGAGCGATCGCCTGGCATCTTTGGTGCATCGCTAGTATAGATTTCCGAGGGTAGGCCCAGAGCAACCCCACCGTGTCACAACCAATCTCCCCTGCTAAAATCTACGAATCAGATAGATCTCCGGCAGGCTAGTTAATGCCTATCCCCGGGTCTATAGGTTCAGTTCTATATTTATTAAAACGAGTCCAGATTTGCCCCATTCCCCTCGATCAAAATCCTCTAGCCACCCTAACCCCTGGGTTGAGCTCTTGCAAACCATCTCCCTCAGCGTGGTTCTGGCGCTGGGAATACGGCACTTTGTGGCTGAGGCTCGCTACATTCCCTCCGGTTCCATGGAGCCTACCCTACAGATCAACGATCGTCTGGTGATTGAGAAAATTACCTACCACTTTAATCCCCCCGATCGCGGGGACATCGTGGTGTTCTGGCCCCCGGCTAGCTTGACCCCCCCAGGACAGCGACGGGATGCCTTCATTAAACGGGTAATTGGTTTGCCCGGCGATGTGGTAGAAGTGCGAAATGGTCAGGTTTATGTCAACGGCCAAGCCCTTAAGGAGGGTTACATTAAGGAGGCCCCTGACTATCAGTGGGGCCCAGAAAAGGTGCCAGACTCCTCCTACCTGGTGCTCGGAGACAATCGCAATAGTAGTTACGACAGTCATGCCTGGGGCTTTGTCCCCTCTGAAAATATCATTGGTAAAGCCATGGTACGGTTTTGGCCGCCCCAGCGTTTGGGTTGGTTAGATAATTAGGCAAAAACCCTGGGGATCTTTTAGGAATCTAATAGTATCCTAAAAAGCCTAAGGATTTCTTCATTTAAGACGGGTTCTAGGATGGGGATTGGGGCACACTAGGCGGAAAAACAGGTATCAGAATTTAGAAGCTGTCTAAAAGCTGTTTATCCATTACGGGATGTTATGGAGCGTTTAGCCAAAATGACTATCGAACGAATTGTTGAGCAGGCTTTGCAAGATGGCTATCTAACGCCGGCCATGGAGGCGGAGGTAGGGCGCATTTGTGATACTGCTTCGGAGCTTTCCATTGAAGAATACATGGCCCTAGATCGCCTGATGGGGGCCCTGCTGACCGGTGAAGTGGTGGCGGTACCCCGTAAGCAATTTATTAATGTTATGGAGGAACTGGTGCTGACGGAGGCCATTTCTCGGGTGGCGGAGATCGAGTCTAGTTCTGAAAGATCCCTGGAGTTGGGAGACATCGCCGCCTACGCCTTGAACCGGCTGCCGCCCCTCTACGCCACCACGGAGGAGGGAGCCAATTTCCAACGGCAGACGGCCCAGGGTGAGTTGGCGGAATTAATTGCTGACCAGGTGAAGGCGGCGATCGCCCGCAGTTTAGATCAACCCGACTTTTACCCTGATCGCCAGAACCTGCAGAAAAAGAACACCGTCCTGGATCAGGTCAGTTCCCTTCTGCAGGATCACGCCTATAAGTTCGAGCCGGCATCCAAAAACGCCTAACCTTGGCTTAGACTAGGGCCTGGGGTATGGCAGCAACGGTACAGGTCTGGGTAATTTTAACCAAAGACCCTGAGCCCTCCTGCGTAGACCAATTACTTACCTACCTCAGTCATGGAGAACGACATCGGTTAGACAGCATTCGCCATGGCCTGACTCAACGTAATTTCCTGGTGGGGCGAGGCTGCCTACGCTATCTGCTGGGATGTCATCTAAGCCAACCGCCAGCCTCCCTAAGCTTTACCTATGGTCCCCAAGGTAAACCCAGCCTGGAGCAGGGGAACGGTCATATAGAGTTTAATCTCTCCCACTCCGGTGACTACGTGGCGATCGCCATCGCCGAACGCAGGGTAGGTATAGATTTAGAGCAGGTACGTACCCTAAACTCCCTACCTGCCCTCTGTGAACGATGTCTAAGCCCTGGTGAGAAGATCAACCTTCTCACCCTGCCTGAACCCCAGGCTACTCTCCAATTTTTTCGCTACTGGACGGCGAAGGAAGCCTATCTTAAGGGGGTGGGGTGGGGCTTAAGTCAGCCCATGGGGGAAATCGAGGTTATCCTTGACCAAGGTCCCCTCTGCCAGTATCCCCAACCCCTAGGTCAGGGGTCAGGAACTTTCTCACACTGGCAACTCTGGCAGTGGCGGGTGGATCTGAACTATGTGGCCGCCCTGGCTTGTCCGCTAGGATCAGAAATTACCCCGGTGGCGCCCCAAGTACAACGGCGGACGGTGGCGGCGGTGTTGGCGGTGCCGGACCATGGGTCAGCTTAGGTAATGTCAAGCCCGGGGATACCCAGGATGGGAGCCAGTTCACCCTGGTTCCAACAAATATCGGGAATGCCGGCGGAGGCCTCCTTGAGGGCGACCTCCCAATGCTTACGCATTTTTAGCAGGTAGGGGTCACCGGCCTGAAACTGGGCACGATGGTTGACCTCAAAGCTATCGGTTTTATACATCATCAGATTGATGGGTGGCCCCACCGAGAGATTAGATCGCATGGTGGAGTCTAAGGATAGCAGGGCTGACTTGGCCACCGCATCCAGGGGAGAGTCGAAGGCTAGAGTCCGATCCAGGATGGGCTTGCCATACTTGGTCTCACCAATTTGGAGAAAAGGGGTTTCGGGTGTGGCCTGAATACAGTTGCCCTGGCTATAAACTAAAAACAGCTCAGGCATTTCTCCGATGATCTGGCCACCGATTAGAAAACTGCATTGAAAATCGATCCGATCCTGTTCGAGCCAGGAGCGATCGATCTCCTGCATATGGCGAATCTGGCTACCCACGTATCGAGCTACGTCGTAGAGGGTGGGTAAACTGCAGAGGTTAGGCTCCCGGTTGCGCTTAATGTCTTGGCTAAGGTTATGCACCACCGCCTGGGTAACGGAAAGATTACCGGAGGTACACAGAAGAATCACCCGTTCGCCAGGCCGGGAAAAGTCAAATAGCTTTCGATAGGAAGAAATGTAGTCTACCCCAGCATTGGTCCTGGAGTCAGCCGCCAAGACCAAACCGGCCTCTACCAAGATACCTAAACAATAGGTCATAGACTTTCCCTGTAACCTTGAATACTAGGGGTCCGAAACATGTGAGGAGAAATAAGCGGAGAAGCCCCTCAACATAACTTGTTGACCTAAATATAGCTTGCACTAAGCCGCCCAGGACATGGAACTAGGCTCTGACCCCAGTCTATGGGAAATGGTATAACGGTCTTGCCCCAGTCGGGCTAGTAACTACTACGGATCCAAATGGTAAAAGGCGCTGGTTAAACCAACGCCCTCCCAAAATACCTAACCTTAAAACTAGAATTGTCTAGGCCCCAGTTTGCTTGCTAGAAGTCTGAATGTACAGAATCAATAAAAAAACCGTAGGAACCAGTACGAACAGGATGCTGGCAACAAAGCCGAGCTTATTAACTTCCATTAACGCTTGCCTCTACTCTCAACCAAAGGATATCGAAATGCTCGATTGGATGATCACCAACGTCTTTAGGATATCATCCTTTGCCGATAACTCTGCCTACTCTGAGGTGTTACTGGCCAGGGTTAATCCTGGTATCCACTTAAGCCGGGACGTGCTGATCGTTCAGTAATCCAGGAGTCAGCTGTCAGGAGTTTGGTGGCGTTCTGACTTTTGACTACTTTTATAGCCATTGTCTATAGCCATAAAATATTTCGCCTTACGCTGTTCCCTGACCTGGAGTGTGCGATTAGGAGAAAACTCAAGTTTCCAACCTAGGTCTGGTCTATCGCTTAGGCCTTGTAACCACGGTCACTGGTCCGTTGACGAGGGTTTGACAGGCCAGGCGACAACTAGCAGGCCACTTTTTTAACTTACGTTCCTCCACCGCTGTGCGAGGGGATAGGTTCTCAGCACCGGCCACCACGTCTACCACGCAGGTGCCGCACTGACCGTAGCCGCCACAGTTCATCAACTTGCCACTAAAGGTGTAGAGATCAATGTGGTTTTCTAAAGCCTTAAAGCGTAGATTGGCCCCATCGGCAACGATAATCTCGGTGTTTTCGTTAATAAACTTAATATTAGCCATAACCTAACGCTCCTTGCCGTCCAGTATTCCTAACCATAGGTAAAGTCGCCATCTTGGGCTGTCTCCACTGCTCAACTGGCGTTGTTGTTTGAGGTCCTGCCTCGGGAAAAGGAGGCAGTGAGGTTGCGAGGGAGATTTGAAGTGGTTACACTTCTTTAAGTAATCTATTTTTACATCTCCAAGGATTTTGTATTCACCAATCTTTTTGACTGAGGCGAAAAAGTCCTTGGCGATGCGACCGCAAGTGGGGATTCTGGAAGCCCAATCTGGTAAGCTTATCAGTATCTAGCATAGTTAAGACAATTTCAAAGCAACACTGTTTTACCTAGAGGAGGAGAGTAGTCAATGGGACTACCCTGGTACCGGGTACACACCGTCGTCATTAATGATCCCGGGCGACTGATCGCTGTACACCTGATGCATACAGCCCTGGTGGCTGGTTGGGCCGGTTCGATGGCCCTGTTTGAGTTATCAACCTTTGATCCAAGTGACCCTGTGCTCAACCCAATGTGGCGTCAGGGTATGTTTGTTCTGCCCTTTATGGCCCGCTTAGGGGTTACCCAATCCTGGGGAGGCTGGAGCGTAACCGGCGAAGCCGCTGTCGATCCAGGTTTCTGGTCCTTTGAGGGGGTGGCTGCGGCCCATATTATTCTGTCAGGGCTGCTGTTCCTGGCAGCCTGTTGGCACTGGGTGTTTTGGGATTTAGATCTGTTCCGTGATTCCCGAACCGGTGAGCCGGCTCTGGACCTGCCCAAGATGTTCGGTATTCATTTATTCCTGTCTGGCCTACTTTGCTTTGGCTTTGGCGCTTTTCACCTGACTGGTCTATGGGGACCAGGAATGTGGATTTCTGACCCTTACGGTCTGACGGGCCACGTCCAAGGCGTAGCTCCAGAGTGGGGAGCTGCTGGTTTTAACCCCTTCAACCCCGGGGGTATTGTGGCTCACCACATTGCCGCAGGCATTGTTGGTATTATCGCTGGCCTATTCCATTTGACGGTGAGGCCCCCTCAGCGGCTTTACAAAGCCCTCCGCATGGGGAATATTGAGACGGTTCTTTCCAGCAGTATTGCTGCGGTATTTTTCGCTGCCTTCGTAGTCGCTGGCACGATGTGGTACGGTAGTGCCGCCACTCCAATCGAGCTGTTTGGTCCCACCCGTTATCAGTGGGATAGCAATTACTTCCAGCAGGAAATTCAACGACGGGTTCAAGCGGAGGTCAACGCTGGTGGTACTTTAGCAACGGCCTATGCTCAAATTCCTGAAAAGTTAGCCTTCTATGACTATGTGGGTAATAGCCCGGCCAAGGGTGGTTTATTTCGTGTAGGTCCGATGAATCAAGGAGATGGGTTAGCTCAGGGCTGGCTAGGTCACCCTGTCTTCAAAGACAAGGAAGGTCGTGAGTTAACCGTTCGCCGCCTACCTAATTTCTTTGAAACTTTTCCTGTGGTCTTGGTGGATAGAGATGGAATAGTCCGCGCGGATATTCCCTTCCGACGGGCAGAATCTAAGTATAGCTTTGAGCAGACCGGGGTAACCGCCACCTTCTACGGTGGTGAGCTAGACGGTAAAACCATTACGGACCCAGCCCTATTGAAGCGTTATGCCCGTAAAGCTCAACTGGGTGAACCCTTTGAGTTTGATCTTGAAACCCTGGGGTCTGATGGGGTATTTCGAACCAGCACCCGTGGTTGGTTTACCTATGGCCACGCCGTCTTTGCTTTGCTGTTCTTCTTTGGTCATATCTGGCATGGCTCTCGTACCTTGTTCCGGGATGTGTTTGCCGGTGTTGACCCTGACCTGTCCCCCGAACAGGTGGAATGGGGCTTCTTCCAAAAAGTGGGCGATACCTCTACCCGTAAGCGGGAGACTGTATAGGGAGGTCTAGATTTGACTCTGTACTCGGCTGTCGAGGTCCTTGTCTTAACAGTCGAGTACGGGCATCAGGTGAGTCCCTCAATGTCTTTGTATTGCTTGTACACTGGAATTACTCTAGTAGAGTAGGAGCTCTTTAATCATGGAAGCTGTCGCTTACATTTTTATTTTCGCTTGCATCATTGGCACCCTATTTTTCGCCATTGCTTTCCGTGAGCCTCCCAGAATATCTAAAGATTAGTGTGACTATGGTCCGGCTGAACCCCTGAGGGTTTAGCCGGACTATGGTCGAGGTTCGGAGATTTCACCGTCTAAGCATCAGGTGGTTGAAGACGTTAGCCAGAATGGTTGAAATGTATTTTGGCCGCTCAACTCTTAGCACAGGGGTGGGCGGCCAAATTTGTGTATAGCAGCTCACAGCCCCATATGCAATTTTACTCCTCAGGCTTATGCCAACCCATTCACCCCTTGCCTAGGCCCCAACATCCTGATTGAATAGGGGCATCCTTAATAAACCTTTTAACTAGGAAACATCTATGTACATCGTCCAGATCGCCTCCGAATGTGCTCCCGTAATTAAGGCTGGTGGCCTGGGTGATGTGGTCTATGGCTTGAGTCGGGAACTGGAAACCCGTGGTCATTGTGTTGAAGTCATTTTGCCTAAGTACGATTGCATGCGCTATGACCATATTTGGGGTCTGCACGATGCCTATCGGGACTTGATTGTGCCCTGGTACGGTACCGATATTCGCTGCGATGTCTTCTGTGGTTGGGTACATGGTCAGCTGTGCTTTTTCATTGAGCCCAAGTCCTGGGAAATGTTCTTCAATCGCGGCTGTTATTATGGTTGCTACGATGATCCCATGCGCTTTGCCTTCTTTAGCAAGGCGGCTATGGAATTTTTACTACTGAGTAACAAACGCCCTGACGTGATCCACTGCCATGACTGGCAAACGGGTTTGATCCCCGTCATGTTGTTTGAGATTTACAAATACAACGGCATGGAATTTCAGCGCACCCTCTACACTATCCATAACTTTAAGCACCAGGGGATTAGTGCTAATGAAATTCTCAGGGCCACAGGCCTTAACCGTGATGACTACTACTTTCAGGACGATCGCCTCCGGGATAACTTTAACCCCTTCGCCATCAATTTCATGAAGGGCGGAATCACCTACGCTAACCACGTTAATACCGTTTCGCCCTACCATGCCTGGGAAGCTCAGCACACCGATCAGGGCTTTGGCCTGGGCCATAATCTCCACCTGCACCAGCATAAGTTTTCAGGGATTCTCAATGGCATTGACTACGATGTTTGGAACCCCGAGGTGGATCGCTATATTCCCCACCACTACGGTCTCACTACCTTTGAGGATAAGGCCTTAAACAAAAAGGAACTACGGGAGCGCCTGCTGCTCCGCCAAAGTGACAAGCCGCTGGTAGCGTTTATTGGTCGCCTGGATGATCAGAAGGGTGTACATCTAGTCCACCATGCCATTTATTTCACCCTAGCCCGGGGTGGTCAATTTGTACTGTTGGGTTCAGCCACGGAAAAGGGTATTAATGACTGGTTCTGGCACGAAAAGCTGTACCTGAATGATAACCCCGATGTCCATCTGGAAATTGGCTTTAACGAAGAGTTGGCTCACCTGATCTATGCCGGGGCCGATATGATCGTTGTACCTAGCAACTTTGAGCCCTGCGGCTTAACCCAGATGATTGGCCTCAAGTACGGTACTGTCCCGATTGTCAGAGGGGTGGGCGGTTTAGTTAATACCGTATTTGATTGGGACTACGATAGCTTCCACGAGATTGAAGGTCGTAACGGTTTTGTCTTTTTCCAAAATGATAATACCGCCCTCGAGTCGGCCATGAATCGTGCCTTCGACATCTGGGAACAACAGTCCCAAACCTTTCAACAAATTGCTCGACAGGGTATGCAGTATGACTTTTCCTGGAACGATCCAGGGGAAGACTACGTTGTCATCTATGACTATATCCGCCATAAGTAGAAATTTCTGCGTCAACTGCATACTTTACTGGGATCTGGTCTAAGTAAATGGGCAAGCTGGAAGCAGAATTAGATGACTTTCTATGACCTGCCCTCCTCCCTTATACTCCTCTAGCCTTGGCCGTGCTAAGATTTTGCAGGGTCAGGGTGATGCCCTCTATGCAGTAAGTCGCTACGATGAAGCTCTCTGCTGTTTTCAGGAGGCTTTGGAGCTACAACCTGAAAATCATCAGCTTTGGGTTCTGCATGGCTTTTGTCTGGCCGCCCTAAAATGTTTTGAATCTTCAATACTCAGTTTTAACCAAGCCCTCAGCCGCTGTCCAGACTATGCCCTAGCCTGGCATGGTAAGGGGCATGCCCTGGCTAAGTTAAGTCACTACGAGGATGCGGTCAGTCATTTGCGGCAGGCGGTGAAGCTCAACTCTCTGGATAAAAAAGCCTGGTATAACCTGGGTACGGCTCAAAATCATCTAGGGCATTATAGGGCGGCGATCGCCAGCTTTGACCAAGCCCTGACCCTTAATCCCCAGGATCATCGAGCCTACTATAACCAGGCGGTAGCCCTCTGCGGTTTGCAGCGCTACGAAAATGCCCTGCAGGTGTTGCAGCAGGCCTTGCGACTCAAACCCTCCAGCCCTTACATTTGGAATCAGCGGGGCACCGCCCTGATTCAGTTGGGATACTTCGCAGAGGCGATCGCCAGCTTCGATACCTCCTTAGGCCATCAGGCCCATAACCCCAACGCCTGGTACGGTAAAGCTCGGGCCTATGCCATGGGGGAAGATTTAGAAATGACCCTCAAGAGTCTCTATCGCACTTTTGTACTCAGCCCCTACACCTATCGGGCTATCGCCCAAATTGACAGCCACTTTGACCACGTTCGTCACCATACCCGTTTTCAGCACCTGATACAAAACCGTCCTAACTTCGATCCCTGAGGCGGTAGCGATGGTGGACACTAAGGCGGGATAGGTAGCTGGATGGGCAAGAAGCCGTAGCGCCTGCCCATCAGCATGATTGACGCCCAATTTATGGAATTAAATGGGATTAACCGGTCAAACTACGGCGGTGCCCCAGAGCTGGTGGGCCGCCGCCGGGTTGGCTTGGCATTCCAGCAGGGCGGTGACCATCAGGGGGGCGACGATGGTGGCGTCGGATTCGATCACGAACATGGGGGTGTCCTGGGTGAGCTTGTCCCAGGTGATTTTTTCGTTGGGGGTGGCACCGGAGTAGGAGCCGTAGGAGGTGGTGGAGTCGGAAATTTGGCAGAAGTAGGCCCAGGGTTTCACCGGTTGCCCCAGGTCATACTTGATGGAGGGCACCACGCAGATAGGAAAGTCCCCGGCGATGCCACCACCAATCTGAAAGAACCCCACCCCCGCCCCCTGGGATAATTCCTGGTACTGGTCATAGAAGGCGGCCATGTATTCAATGCCGGATTTGGCGATGGCGGCTTGCACCTCACCGGCCTTGACGTAGGAGGCGAAGATATTGCCAAAGGTGGAATCTTCGTAGCCGGGCACCACCAGGGGCAGGTTAGCCTGGGCGGCGGCCAGTAGCCAGCACTCCTCCGGATTACCTTCGTAAAGGTCGGCCCCCAGTTGCCGCACCAGGTCGTAGAAGTACTCGTGCCAGAAGCGGCGATCGCCCCCGGCGCTGGCGGCCTTCCACATCGGCACCATGATCGACTCCACCGCCCGAAAGGCCTCATCCTCCGGAATGCTGGTGTCGGTTACCCGGCGCATGCCAGCCTCAAGGATTTGGGTATCGTCGGCCTTGGTCAGGTAACGGTAGTCTGGGAAGTCCCGGTAGCTGTGGTGGGCCACCAGGCGAAACAGGGACTCCTCCAGGTTGGCGCCGGTCACCGACAGCCCATGGATGAGGCCGTGGCGAATGGCGGGGGCCAGGCTAATGCCCAACTGGGCGGAAGACATGGCCCCCGCCATGGCCCAAAACATCTTGCCCCCGGCTTCCCTATGGCGCCAGTAGGCGGCCAGGGCATCCCGCAGGGAGCGGGCGTTGAAATTGTGGTAATTGCGTAGAATAAACTCAGTGATGGGTAGATCGGCCATGGGGATGTTGGAAAGCGCAGGCAAACGTCTTATTTTGTACCATGGGTACTTGCCCTGTAGCCACTGGTGAATCCGTCGTGTCCTATTCCGCCGAGGCCATCGAGGCCGCTCTGCAGACCGGGGAGCTGACCTTCCAACTGCCTGACCCCCAGGATGACCAAATTTCTGACTATGATTTTAACCGGCAGGTGGAGGCGGCCTGGCAGGTCTGCGATCGCTTTGATTTACAAACCGACATCTGGCGAGGCCGAATTTTGCGGGCGGTGCGCGATCGGGAAAAGCGGGGCGGCGATGGCCGGGGCAGCGGTTTCTTGAACTGGCTAAAGGACCGGGAAATCACCAAGAGCCACGCTTACAACCTGATCGAATTGGCGGAGAGCGCTGACCAGCTCCTGGAGGCGGGCCTGCTCAGCCCCCAGGAGGTCAATCAGTTCAGCAAGCGGGCCTTTGTGGAAACTGCCAAGGCCGCCCCGGAGGTACAGCAACTGTTGAGTGACTCGGCCCGCAAGGGGGATCACATCACCCGGCGGGAGGTGCGCCAGGTGGCCAACGATTGGGCCGCCATGACCTCGGAGTTAATCCCCGAAACCCTGCGGGAAAAGGCGGCCAACCAAACCATTCCCACCCGCTACCTGGCCCCCCTGGTGAAGGAAATGGAAAAACGCCCCCCCATCCACCCGACCACCCTGACAACCGAGGTGGAGCGCAAGCCCGCGCTCGCCACCGTCCAGCAGGTCACCGTGGAGGCTCGCTACCTGTCCA
>JBEIUS010000124.1:0-10580 GCA_040374235.1 Leptolyngbya sp.
GTCAACTCTAAATCCAGCGTCATTATTAAGGATATTTGCCTGATTTTATCTAGTTTCGCAAAGATTATTCTACTGCTTTACCAAGCACCTCTGTTAGCCTTTATAGGGGTAATTATGGGTGAACTTACGGTTGCTGCCCTGGCCCTGGTTTGGCTCTATAGTTGGCAATCCAATAGAATTAGTCTTAAGGCTATCGACTTCTCCACTGCTAGGCGCTTAATTAAAGATGGCTGGCCAATGATCTTCTCGGGCTTAGCCGTTGTTATATACACCCGAGTCGATCAGGTGATGCTGGGTATTATGGCGGGTCATGGAGCTGTCGGTTTATACTCCGCCGCCATCAAGGTTTCTGAAGCCTGGAACTTTATACCCATAATAGTTGTGTCATCTCTTTATCCTAGAATTGTGGCTTCAAGACAAGGAGATGATTCTAGTTTTTATCGGAAAATTCAAGGACTATACAATTTTATGGTGGCTTTATCCTACGGAGTCACTCTGTTTTTCACCTTGTTTTCTGGTGCACTTGTGACCCTTATTTATGGTCCTCAATATATAGACACGGCTCATATTTTACCGATTTTAATGGGGACAAGCCTATTTTCCAGCCTGGGCATGGCTCGCGGGTCCTTTCTGATGACCATGAACTGGGCAACCTTACAGCTAGTGACGGTCTCCATTGCCTGCGTGGTTAATATGGGTTTGAACTATCTCCTCATTCCTCGGTATGGGGGGTATGGCGCTGCCATTGCTACCCTGCTATCTCAGGGTCTAGCCGTTTACGGGTTATGCTTTTGCTTTCCTCGATTGCGTCAAACCGCCAAGATGATGACTAAGGCGATTACCCTATCCTGGCTGTTTAGAAGGGCTCCAAACCTGGATTTTTAAGCCAGATCCACACTTGCCTACTTCTCTTGGCTCTGAGGCTCCCACTCCTGATTG
Organism: Leptolyngbya sp.; assembly: GCA_040374235.1. GTDB lineage: Bacteria > Cyanobacteriota > Cyanobacteriia > Phormidesmidales > Phormidesmidaceae > Nodosilinea. Next base: position 940 of record JBEIUS010000124.1, read on the forward strand.
CCTTTTAAGGGCTGCCGAACTTATATGGCGAAGAGTTGGTGATCGTCCCAAGGAAGTGTTAGACGATCATCTGCATTTAAGTGCTAATGTACTGTAAGCTTAGGGTAGTGATACTGTCCTTTCCATGCGTCCTCAGCAGATCGCCCTCACTAACTTCCTTAGTTACCGTCAGGCCCAGCTGGATTTCACCGGTCTACGGGTGGCTTGCATCGCCGGGGCTAACGGGGCGGGGAAGTCGTCCTTGCTGGAGGGGATTAGCTGGTCTGTATGGGGCCAGAGCCGGGTAGCCAGTGAAAATGACGTCATCCATCAGGGGGCGGAGGAAGCCAGGGTCTGCTTTGTGTTCCAACAGGGGGAGCAGATTTATCGAATTATTCGCCGCCGTCACCGCCTGCAGGGGGCTGGCCTGGAGTTTCAGGTCAAAGTCGGGGCGGGCTACCGGACGCTGACCCAGGGGACGGTGCGCCAAACCCAACGATTAATTTGCTCCGAGATCAAGTTAGATTACGACACCTTCATCAACTCCGCCTATCTGCGCCAGGGTCAGGCGGATGATTTCATGCTCAAACGGCCCGCTGAGCGGCAGGAAGTTTTGGCGGTGCTGCTCAAGCTAGATCGCTACGATGCCTTGGCGGAGTCCGCCCGGGACCAAGCCCGGCAGGCAAAGGTGGAGGTGGGGCTGCGTCAGAAACAATTGGCGGATCTGGAGGACCTCCTGGTACGGCAGACCGATAGTCAGGGGCGGCTAGCCGCCCTCCAGCAACAGTTGCAAGCCCTGGAGGAAGCCCAACAGCAGACCCAGGTTCAACTAGAGGAGGAACGGCGATTCCAGCAGCACCATCAAGGGTTACAGCTACTGCAACAGCGGGCCCAGCAACTGCAACAGAGCCAGGAGGAAACCGCCCAGGCCCAGGCCCAGGTAGAAACCCAGGAGCAAATCTGCCAGGCTAGGCTGGCGGCGGCGGCGGAAATCGCCGCCGGGCTCGAGCAGCTAGCCGCCCTGGAACAACAGGATGAGCAGCTCAACCAACGGTTTAGCCAGTACCAAACTTGGCAGCAACAACAGCAGCGGTTAGGGGCGGAGTATGGCCAACGGCTGCAAACCCTGGAACGGCAGCGCCAGAGCTGTGAGGCAGAACTGGCGGGGGTAGAGCAGCAACTGACGGAGATCGATCTCACCCTCCGCCAGGCTCCAGAGGTGGCCCAGGCCCGTGAACAATTGGCAGTGGCCAAGGCCCGCCTCAAGCACCTCGATGCCCTACAGCTACAAACTGAACCCCTCTTACAACGTCAACGCCAGTTACAAACCCAGCTCACCCAGGAGGAAACCCGGCTGCAAAGTCGTCTGGCCCACCTACAGAATACCGCCCAGCAACTACAGGCCGATCAGGGTCAGCAGCCCCAGCTGGAGGCCTCGGTCCAGGTCCTCAGCCAAACCCTCAGTTACTTAGAACGGCGGCGAGTCTACCAGGAACAGGTACAGGCCAAGGGGCTGGAACGTCGCCGCTTTGCGGAAACCCTCCAGGCCACCCAGCGCCGTTGCCAAGCCGACATTGCCCAGGTGGGGCAAAAACTGCAACTGCTGGAGCAGCCCCAGGCGGCTTGCCCCCTCTGCGATCGTCCCCTGGATAATCACCACCGCACCCTGGTGTTGAATCGCCACCAGTTGGAACAGCAGGATCTGCAGGAGCAGATCTGGGTGATTGGCGAGCAGCTGGCGGTGTCGGAGCGGGAAATGCAGGTATTGCGCCAGGAATATCGAGCAGTGGAGGCGGAGTTGGCCGCCTATGCTCCGGCCCTACAACGCCAGGGCCAACTAGAGGCCCAGATCACCTCCCACCTGACTATGCAGCAGCAGTTGCAACAGCTAGAGGGGGAGATTTGGCAGCTGCAGCAATGGCTGGAGCAGGGGCACTACGGGGCGGATCAGCAAACCGAACTGCGGCAGATTCAACACACCCTCCACCAGCTGGCCTATGACGATCGGAATCATGCCCTGGTGCGGGGCCAGGTGAACCGGTTGCGGTGGGCCGACCTGAAGCACCATGAGCTGAGCCAGGCGCGGCGCCGACAACGGCGACTGCAGCAGCAACGACAACAGCTCAGCGATCGCCTCGCCGCCCTGGAGGCCGAAGGGGCGCAGCTGAATCAATCTCCCCTTAAGCAGGCCCTCGAGCAGGGGGAGGCAGCTCTGCAGGATTTGGGCTACGATCTGGAAGGTCACCGCCAGGTTCGCCAGGCCCTGCAGGCCGCTCAGATTTGGCGGCGGCGTCAACAAGAGCTAGATTGGGTCCAACAGCAAGCCCCCCTGCTGCAGGCCCAGGGCCAAACCCTGGGGCAGCGCTGCCAGCAACAGCAGCAGGAGCGGGCAGCCATCACCGCTGAACTAGAGTCCCTGTCCGCCACCCTAGAGCAGGCGGGCTTTAGCCCGGTCCACCTAGCCTCCCTGGAGGTCAAACTACGGCAGCAGCAACAACAGCGAGAAACGCTGCTGGCCCAGTTGGGGGCCCTCACCCAGACCTGTGAGCACCTGGAGTCACAACAACGTCAGTACCAGCAGCAACAGCAGGAGTTGGGGGCAGTGCAGCAACGGCAACGGGTTTATCAAGAACTAGCCCAGGCCTTTGGTCGCCGGGGGATTCCCGCCATGCTAATGGAGCAGGCCCTGCCCCAACTAGAGGCAGAGACCAACCGCCTGCTGGGTCGCCTCAGCGGTCACCAGATGCACGTGCGGTTTGTCACCCAACGCCCCAGCAAGGTCGATCGCCAGCGGTCCATTGATACCCTGGATATTTTTATTGCCGATGCCCAGGGCACCCGGCCCTACGAAACCTATTCCGGCGGCGAGGCTTTTCGGGTCAATTTTGCCCTGCGTCTGGCCCTAGCCCGGCTACTGGCCCAGAGATCGGGGTTGCCCCTGGAGTTGCTGATCATCGATGAGGGGTTTGCCAGCCAGGACGAAGCCGGTTGTGACCGCCTGATTGCTGCTATTAATGCGATCGCCAGTGATTTTGCCTGCATCCTCACCGTCACCCACCTACCCCATCTGCGGGAGGCCTTTCCGGCCCGCATTGATGTGGTGAAAACCGAGCGGGGGTCCCACCTGGCCCTCAGTTTCTAGCCTACATGCTGCAGTGACAAGAAAGTCTATGGATGATCAGCCCTTCCGCAGCCACCAGTCCTCCTTGCCATGAGCCCCATGCCAGTCAGCCTGGAGTGGCTCGGATGAGCCACTCCAGGGACGAGATCTTGCAGGGCCTTGAACAGATGAGCCCTGAGATTCTAGCTCGCCTCCGCTCCCTTTCAGGTGTCTACAGCTACCTATAGCAGTATCTTATATCTTAGGTACCGCTATAGGCCCTAGCCCAGGAGGCAAGCTATTCTATGACGGATGCGGCGATGGGAGTCACCCCCCCGGTGATGCCTCTGGTAATGGAAAACTTGAGGGAGGCGGCGATCGCTCCCGATCAACTGTCCTGGCAACCCTTGAGACCTGGGGTGGAGATTTATTCCCTGTACCAGGATGGCGACAGCGGTGGCCAGCTGGCTCTGCTGCGCTATCAACCCGGTGCCACCGTACCTCGACACCACCACCTGGGGTATGAGCAGATTTTAGTGCTGGCGGGAGAGCAGGGTGATGAGCGCGGCACCTACCCCGCCGGCACCCTGGTGATCAATCCTCCCGGTAGCCAGCATCAGGTGACCAGTCCCCAGGGATGTGTCGTGTTAATTTTCTGGCAGCGGCCAGTGGTCTTTTAAGCTAACTAAACCTGTATCTCCCTTCTGAGCAGTACTGCTCTTCTGTGGCCTACCCCATGTCAGTTCCCACCTTTGTTTCCTGCGCTAACCCTAACTATTGGCTGTGCCATGCCCGTTTGCCCCTGGCCTGCCTTGACCCGGCGGTGGATCTGAGGACCGGGGGGACCTCCCTGGCAACGACGGAACCTTGGGTGGAGGTCCATCTGCAAATCGGCGACGGCGTGATTCGGGGGATAGTGCCCGTTAGCCAGCCGATTAGGGATGACCAACCGGTCTGGGATCTGCACCAGGGTATGGTTTGGCCGGCCTTTGTCGATCTCCACACCCACCTGGATAAGGCCCACCTCTGGCCCCGTTGCCCCAGCCCCGATGGCACCTTTGCAACGGCAATCGGTCTCACCCAGGCCGATCGCCGCCGCCATTGGCGGGCTGATGATCTCTACCCCCGCATGGATTTTGCCCTGCGGTGCAGCTATGCCCATGGTACCCAGGCCCTGCGCACCCACCTGGACTGCGACGAGGGACAGGCGGCGATTAGTTTTGGGGTGTTGCAGCGGCTACAGCAGGAGTGGGCTGGCCAACTCACCCTACAGGGAGTGTCCCTGGTACCGATTGAGAGTTTTCATGGGCCCCAGGCGATCGCCACCGCCAACACCGTGGCGGACCACGGCGGCATTCTCGGAGCGGTGATCTATCCCCACCCCGAGCTGACGGACCGGGTGGAACGGGCCTTTTACCTGGCCCAGGAGCGGGGCCTAGATCTAGACTTCCACTGCGACGAAACCCTCGACCCCCAGGCTGAGGGGCTGCGGCTGGTGGCCGCCACCAAGCTACGTTTAGACTTTACTGGCCAGGTCACCTGTGGCCATTGCTGCAGCCTGGCCATGCAGGAACCCGACCGGGTAACTGACACCCTCGATCTGGTTCGGCGGGCCCAGGTGGCGGTGGTCAGCCTGCCCTCCTGTAACCTCTACCTGCAGGACCGACGGGCGGACGCTACCCCCCGCTACCGGGGCATCACCCTACTGCGGGAACTGCAGCAGGCTGGGGTGGCGGTGGCGGTGGGCAGTGACAATACCCGCGACCCCTTCTTTGCCTACGGCGATCACGACATGCTGGAGGTGTTTACCCAGGCGGTGCGCATCGGTCACCTCGATCATCCCCTGGGGGATTGGCCCCGGGCGGTGGGTCAGACCCCAGCCACGGTGATGGGACTGGGGGCGGTGGCCCAGTTGGGACTGGGGAGTCCGGCTAATCTGGTGCTGTTTAAGGCCCGTAGCTTCAATGAGCTACTATCCCGACCCCAGGGAGATCGCACCCTGATCCGCCAGGGCCGAGTCCTTTACCCCACCCTGCCGGATTACGCCGAGTTGGATGGGCTGCTATCCGGAGGTTAAAGGGAATAGAGATGTAGCTTTGGCCAGCCCGCTTAGGACGCGGTTGATCGGTCAACATTAACGCTGGAGGGGTGTTCTGGCTCACCTCCATCCCCTTGCAGGTGGCTACGGTTATACCACCAGCTCTGCAGGGATCGATCAAAGCGATAGGTGTAGAGGGTGGTGATAAAGGGTTGGCCATGGTAGGGCTGACCGACAATTTCCACCCCGTAGGAGGGAAAGTGGCGGGTGGCCATATCGGGCACAAAGCGTTTACCAATCCGCCGCCAGCTCGGTTCCTTACCGCGCCATTGTAGACGGCAGCAGGGCCAGGGCAGTTGCTCCCGATCAAACAGACGACAACAGGGCCCCACCACCCGGTAGGTAAAATGGCCGCCGGGGCTTTGGAACAGGTAGCCACTGGGCCAGGGATGGGACGACAGGGGGGTGGAAGGGGAGGGCTGCATCACGCTATAACCATAGATAACCGCAGAGCTCGTCCGTCGAGGTGGGCTAATGTAGTTGTAGTGTAGGGGATTTTCTATGGCTGAGCCAATTACCAGCGCGGTTAGCGATCACATCTGCCGCCACATGAATAAGGACCACGCCGAGGCCGTCCTGTTGTATGCCACCGTCTACGGTCAGCAGCCCGAGGCCAGTGCCGCCACCATGACCGCCCTTGACCCTGAGGGCATGACCCTACAGGTCACCGTCCACGGACAGGAAACCTCCCTGCGGGTGCCCTTTGACCACACCCTGAGCAGCGCCGAAGATGCCCACCACACCCTGGTGGCCATGCTTAAGGCCGCCCGACCCAGCTCCGGTACCTAGCCATGGCAGTACGGGTACAGTTTTTGCCGGAGGGCGTTACCGTAACCGCCGAGGTGGGGGAACCGCTCCTGCAGGTAGCGGCCCGGGCCGGGGTGACCATTCCCACGGGCTGTTTGATGGGCTCCTGCCATGCCTGTGAGGTGCAGATCCTCGGTCAACCGGAGCCCGTCTGCGCCTGCATTACGGCAATACCCCCCGGCGAGGGAGAGTTGACAATTAATCTTTATAATGACCCTACCTGGTGATGGGGGAATGGGTGACTTGGAGGCAGGGAGACTGGTATCGTTCTTCAGGCCTAGGCTGCCGATGCCAGTCGCTGGCGTAGGGTTTCGATGCGATCGCGGTTCACCCCCAGATCGGACTCCCCTAACCGGGAGGCGGACCGCACCTGGATCACCCCCGCTGGCTGATCAAAATAAAACTCCCCATCATCGACAAACCCTAGCCAGCGGCTGGTGAACTCGGCGTAGAGGTAGGTGGGGGTTTGTTCAAGGATCTGGGTACGGGGCAGGGCCACAATCAGCTCCGCCAGTTGGGCCATGGCCCTGGCTGGCTCCCCTGGGTAGGTGAGGGGGGCGATGGCATGAGTGGCGTCGGGGCTGCCCTGGCTGACCACACAATTGGGGGAGGGTGGACAGGGGGACAGTTGCCCCTGGTGTAACCCTAGGGTGGTGGGTCTAGCACCGGCGAAAATTTCCCCCAGCCAGGGCAGGCGGGCTTGGGGCTGGCTGGTTAGGGCCTGGGCCGCGGTGGCCGGCCCCAGGGTAATCCCGAGCACCAGGGTCACCCCCAGCAGTAAACCCATCAGCTTCGCTCCAAGCCTTAATGTCATCATGGATATTAACCACCACTTTTTGCCTTAACTATTCCCAAATTATTCCCATTCTGCCATGCTCACCTCCCCCCCTGATCTGATCACCCTCCTGAATCGGCAACGGACCTTCTGGGCCAGCGGCACCCCTCGGGACCTGGGGTTTCGTCTGTCGGCTTTAAAGCGCCTGCGGCAAGCCATTGTGGACCGCCAAGCTGAGATTGTGGCGGCGGTCCAGCAGGACCTGGGCCGACCAGAATTTGAGGGTTACTTTGAGGTGGGCACCATTAGCGAGTTGGACTACGTCATCCAACACCTGCCGGACTGGGTACGACCCCAGCCGGTTCCCCTGGCCCTTAACCAACGACCCGGGCGAGCCTGGATCCAACCCCAGCCCAAGGGAGTGGTGCTGATTATCGGTCCCTGGAATTATCCCTTTCAGCTGATTTTATCGCCCCTGATTGGGGCGATCGCCGCCGGTAACTGCGCCCTGGTTAAACCCTCCGAACTGGCCCCCGCCACTGCTGCAGTGTTGACCCAGCTGGTGGCGGCCACCTTTGATCTCGGCCATGTAGCCCTGGTGGAGGGGGGAGTGGAGACCGCCCAGGCCCTGCTGGCGGAAAAATTTGACCATATTTTCTTCACCGGTGGCGAACGGGTGGGGCGGCTGGTGTTGCAGGCCGCCGCCCCCCACCTCACCCCCGTCACCCTGGAGTTGGGGGGCAAAAGCCCCTGTTTGATCACCCCTGACATTGATCTAGCGGTGGCCGCCCGCCGCATCATCTGGGGGAAGTTCCTCAACGCTGGCCAAACCTGCGTAGCACCAGATTACCTGCTGGTGCAGGAGTCCCTGCAGCCGGCCCTGGTCAGGGCGCTGCAGGACCGACTACAGCAGTGCTACGGGGCCAATCCGGCCCAGAGCCCCGACTACGGCCGGATTGTCAATGACCGCCAGTTTGATCGACTGGTGGGGTTGCTGAGCAACGGCCGCCTGCTCCAGGGCGGTGAGTACGATCGCCAGATCCGCTACCTGGCCCCCACCCTGATGGATCAGGTGAGCTGGTCTGACCCGGTGATGCAGGAGGAAATTTTTGGGCCGATTTTGCCCATCCTCCCCTATCGCCATCTAGACGAGGCCATCGCCCTGATTAATCAGCACCCCCAGCCCCTAGCCCTCTACCTGTTTTGCCGAGATCGGGGAGTACAGCAACGGGTGATTGCCAGCACCCAGGCCGGCACCGTCTGCCTGAATGACGTGATTTTACAGGTGGCGGTGTGGGACCTACCCTTCGGCGGCCGGGGCTCTAGTGGCATGGGCACCTACCATGGGCGCCATAGTTTCCAGACCTTTTCCCATGCTCAGGGGGTGCTGCGGAAGCCCTTCTGGCTAGATATGGACTGGCGCTATCCACCCTACGCCAACAAGGTGAAATTATTTAAGCGCTTTCTTAAGCTTGAATAAAGATCTTCGTCCAGGGCTAGGGACACAGGTTTACGGGTTCTTCACATGAACCCAGGAAAGGGTTAAAGTTATTACCCCTCCAGCCAAATGGCCTACAGTTCCTGCCCCCCCTGAGGCCATACTTTAGGGGTCAACCCTATTAGGGTTAGACACTCCCTAAAAAGAGAAACCCATTACGGTCTGGTTACCCAGACCGTTTTCTCCGGCTTCAGTTCTGGGTAGGTCCAGAATTCCCGATACAATAGGTCATGGCTTCCCTGAGGATGATTGGGGGTCGGGTGTTTGGTGGAGGTTTCTATGCAGGTTAATTGGCAGGCGGTCAAACCCTACGAGGATATCATCTACGAGAAAACCGATGGTATTGCTAAAATCACGATTAACCGCCCCCATAAGCGCAACGCCTTTCGTCCCCAAACCATTGCCGAACTCTACGAGGCCTTTAGCAACGCCCGGGAGGATAGCCGCATTGGCGTGATTTTATTGACCGGGGCCGGTCCCCATAGCGACGGTAAGTATGCCTTTTGCGCTGGAGGTGATCAGAGTGTGCGGGGGCATGGCGGCTACCTGGATGAAGCGGGGGTGCCGCGCCTGAATGTATTGGACCTGCAGCGGCTGATTCGCTCTATGCCCAAGGTGGTGATTGCCCTGGTGGCAGGTTACGCCATTGGTGGGGGCCAGGTGCTACACGTGGTTTGTGACCTGACCATTGCGGCGGATAATGCGATTTTCGGCCAGACTGGCCCCCGGGTGGGCAGTTTTGATGGTGGCTTTGGGGCCAGCTACCTGGCCCGCATCGTGGGGCAAAAAAAGGCCCGGGAAATCTGGTACCTCTGTCGCCAGTACAATGCCCACCAGGCCATGGCCATGGGCCTGGTTAACCAGGTGGTGCCGATAGACCAGTTGGAAACCGAGGGCATCAGCTGGTCCCAGGAAATCCTGCAAAATAGCCCCATCGCCATTCGTTGCCTGAAGGCTGCCTTCAACGCCGACTGCGACGGGCAGGCTGGTCTGCAGGAACTGGCCGGTAACGCTACCCTGCTCTACTATATGACGGAGGAGGGCACGGAGGGGAAGCAGGCTTTCCTGGAGAAGCGATCACCAAACTTCCGCCAGTACCCCTGGCTACCCTAGGCAGGGCAATTAGCCATTCCAGAGGTTTTTTCCCTTGACTACTCAGAGGAAAGAATAAGGGTTATAACCGTTGGCATCACTTAAAGCCGCTACTTTGAGCGAGAATTGTCTTCATAATGAGAATTGTTGCTATAGCGGTTCTCGACTCAGTGAGATACGGTTTTTCTCAGCTTCAGCCCCCTAGATGTTCATCTACTAAAATCCACCCTTTAGCCCCCAACTTATGCCCTCCGGACCGCTGCGCGAGGTGGGGGTTGGGGGACTCGACATA
>JBEIUS010000095.1:0-12864 GCA_040374235.1 Leptolyngbya sp.
AGGAGATAATCCTGGTCGGATTCAATCAGTGGTCGAGATCGCTGCCAATCGATCAGCTCTCCTCCTATTCACTGGTGGTCTGGGTCCCACTCCAGACGATCTCACCCTGCAAACCCTGGCCGATTTCTTTAGGGTACCCCTGGTGGAACATCCAGAAATCTTAGCGGATATTGAGGCTAAGTTTACCAGTCGGGGGCGAGGGGTTCCCCCCAGCAACCGTAAGCAGGCCCTGTTGCCGGAGGGAGCGAGGGTGTTGCCCAACCCCTTGGGCACCGCTCCGGGGGTAATCTGGCAACCCCGATCCCACCTGACTTTGATGACCTTTCCTGGTGTACCCCGGGAAATGCAGGCCATGTGGCGTCAGACCGCTGTTCCCTACCTGCACCAGCAGGGCTGGGTCCAGCAAACTATTGTCAGCCGTATGTTGCGCTGTTGGGGTATTAGCGAATCCGCCATGGCTGAGCAGGTGCGGCCCTACCTCGACCTAGCCAACCCCACTGTGGCTCCCTACGCCAGCCATGGGGAGGCCAAACTTCGTATTACCGCCCAGGCCGACTCTCGGCCCGCCGCCCTGGCCTTGATTGAACCAGTGGAAGTGGCCCTGAAAACCAAGCTCGGTCTAGACTGCTACGGCACCGATGAGGATAGTCTGGCTTCGGTGGTAGGGGAGTTACTCCAGCAACGGCAACAGACACTGGCGGTGGCAGAGTCCTGTACGGGGGGCGGACTGGGTCAGATGATCACCACTACTTCCGGTAGTTCCACCTACTTTCGGGGAGGCATCATTGCCTATGATAATCAAGTCAAAGTTGATGTCCTGGGAGTAGATAATAACCTTCTAGGTAAATTTGGTGCGGTGAGTGAGGCGGTGGCAATTGCCATGGCCCTGGGTATTCAACAAATACTTCACACTGACTGGGCCCTCAGTATCACCGGCATCGCTGGACCAGGGGGTGGTACCGCCACTAAACCGGTGGGCCTCGTGTACCTGGGTCTGGCTAACCCGAACCACAGAGCCGTGGCCGTCAAGCATGAGTTTGCGGCCTTTCGGGGACGAGAATGGGTCCGGCACCTCAGCGCTAACGGGGCCCTCGATTTGCTACGCCGCCATCTCTTAGGAGATGTGGCTGACGGAATTTATAGCTCTGGTCAGAATGCTTAGAACAGAGTTGATCGATCAAAGCAAATTCTGGGCAGATATCTTGGCTCGCCTCAGCTGCCTTAGCCCTGGCTACGGCTACACCCCAGCCTACCTACCTGCACAGCAGTGGCTGATCGATGCCCTGCAGGGGTTGCAACCTCAAGGATGGGCCACGGGGCTAACTTTTATTGCCCTCTACATCCTGGCCACCCTAGTGGGTCTGCCGGGGTCGGTGTTAACCCTGGGGGCGGGGGCCATCTTCGGTCTTCTATGGGGGACGGTTTATGTATTTATCGGTGCCACCCTGGGGGCAGTCGCCGCGTTTGTTCTGGCTCGTTACCTGTTACGAAACTGGATTTACCAAAAAATTGCCCAGTACCCTACCTTTGCTGCTTTCGATAAAACCCTGGCCATCGCTGGCTTTAAATTGGTAGCTTTGACCCGACTATCACCCCTACTTCCCTTCAACCTACTGAACTACGCTTTCGGCCTTACTGGAGTTAGGTTAAGGGACTACATCCTCGGCTCCATTGGCATGTTGCCCGGCACCGTCCTCTACGTTTACCTGGGTTCTTTGACCGCTGATTTAGCCCGCCTCGGCACCCTTCATCAGCCCCCAGCCCTGCAGTGGGGGTTTCGCTTAATAGGGCTGGCAGCGACAGGGATGATTACCCTTTACATTAGCAAGTTGGCCCGGCAAGCCCTAGACGAAGCAGTAACCTACATTCCGCAGGTTGACAAATGATTGGCCAGATGGGTAGTAGTACCGCCTATAACCCTAAATAATCTAGGTTTTCGATTATAAAAAAGGGATTTACAGTGCTCTAATTCCCATTGAAAATAACTTTTCAAGACCTAACTATACCCAGGCAAAAGGGGGTGAGACCCCTTATTTAAACCCTTCTAGAAATAGATAGACCCTTGTTCTTAATACATGGGATAGCGAGTTGTCAAGGGTGTGTCAGCCCGCTACCTAACCCAGACACTAACCGCTACCTTATTAATCACAAGTCGTAGTGATCGGCATTATTCATGCCTTGATCCCTCTTGCATTCAATAGCCGTTTCAACTATGCGACGGCTCTAGAGAAGTAGTTCCGATTTCCTCAAAGCCCATTTCTCTAACCTGGCTGTACCTACCATGAAAGACCTTTCCTCCCTATCTACCTACCACCCGATTGGCTTGACCCGATTTGATGCGATCGTAGTGATAATTATCGCTGCCGTTTTGACCCTGATAGCCATTCCTAGCCGTTCTCCCTCCTTCGCACCCCAGGGGAAACAACCCCTTAACCAGGATCCTGTTGAAGACGCCCACTGGGTGGCCCCGTCATCGATCCAACCGGGTCACCAGGCGGAAATCCGCTCCCTTGCCCCCAGTTCCCTCCTGCGGGAAGCATCCTTGGAATCGCCCCAGGTGTTGATGGCAAGCACCCACATCCCTCAGTGGAGCTACCACACCCCAGACTTGACTACGGGTACCCGGGTAACGGAGGACATCTTGGGACTCTAAGGCCCTTGCCGATTTCGAACATCCCTCCCTGGAAGGTTATTCCCCTACGGTCTGGAGTCTATTCCTGTAATGGGTTCCAGGCCATAGAGGGTATCTGTTAAACCCTGGGGTAAGCCCATGCTCACCGTTGTTACAATATAGTGACAGGTTCAGAGGATTTATGCCAAAATTGGCCTCATCCTTAGTCTTCTGGCCGCTTCAGGTAACCCGTTATGCTGCAGCGTCTTTTCCAGTATTCCCCCACTGATCAAGGCTCTTTATTATTTTCTGCGACGAACCAACCCAAGTTAAGGTCCCAGCGTCCCTGGCAACGGGTGATTTCCCAGCGTCCCCTGCTGGTGATTGGGGGCGTCTGGCTAGGCTTGATCTGCGTGTCGGCCCTGGCTTACCACCAGCTTATGCTGACCAAACCCGATCCAGCGGTTGATCTACCCCGCCCTAACCCTCCGATGGCGGCTCCGCTACCCCCGGTACCGGTAGATGGGGCGCAATCTTTGGGTGTTCCCCCCAGTTCTGCAGTGGAGGCACCAAAGACTGGCCCGGTGGAGGCTGGCTGGCTATTGAGTTTAGTGGGTTTGTGTGGGCTGGGGTGTTGGTTAATCACTCGGCGAGCCCAGGTTGGCCCCCGTCGATCTAGACCTGGGGTTGCCGCCAGACCCCGAGTGACAGCTCCATCCCCTCCCAAACAGTCAACACCCAAGCGTCTAGCCCCCTACCGACCGGAACAGGATGCGATGGTGGTTGCCCCTCACCCCTCCGCCCCTCAGCAAGCTCCAGAGAGCCAGCCTGACCTGAGCCCAGTTCCCCTGGCCCCGGATCTGGTGCCTGAGCAGGACGCCCTGCCCCTGGACTGGTCAGAGACTAGTTTGGCCCATAGCCTTGACCTGCGCCAGCGTCGCTCCCTGTCTTCCCTGATCTAATCCTTCGTCGCCCTGCCCCCCCTTGAGCCATTTGCCGGTTATTTTCCACCCCGACTATGTCGCTCCCCTACCCCCTGGGCACCGCTTCCCCATGCCCAAGTTCCAGCTCCTCTGCGATCGCCTGTTACAGGACGGGGTAATTAGCCGGGATCAAATTTATCAACCCGGCCAACCCCCCACCGCCTGGCTGGAGTTGGTGCACCAGCCAGACTACGTCCAGGCTTACTGTGGGGGGCAGCTAGCCGCCAAGGTCCAGCGCCGGATCGGCCTGCCCTGGAGCCCAGCCCTAGTGAAACGAACCTGCACCGCCGTCGGCGGCACCATCCTCACCGCTAAATTAGCCCTACAGCACGGCCTGGCCTGCAATACAGCGGGGGGCACCCACCACGCCTTCCCTGACTACGGTTCCGGGTTCTGTATTTTTAACGATTTGGCCATCGCCGCCCGGGTACTCCAGCAACAGGGGCAGGTAAGGCGGGTGCTGGTGGTGGATTTAGACGTCCACCAAGGGGATGGCACCGCCTGGATCTTTGCCCAGGACCCCAGCGTGTTTACCTTTTCCATGCACTGTGAGGAGAACTTTCCGGCCCGAAAACAAACCAGTGACTTGGATGTTCCCCTGATCACTGGTCTGGAGGACCAGGCCTACCTGGCCTGCCTGGCCCGTCACCTACCCGACCTGCTCACCCAGGTGAAACCGGACCTGGTGCTCTACGACGCCGGGGTTGACCCCCACCGGGAGGACCGCCTGGGTAAGCTGGCCCTCACCAATACGGGGCTTTACCAGCGCGACCAAATGGTGTTAGAAGCCTGCGTGGGGGCGGGTTATCCGGTAGCCTGTGTGATCGGCGGAGGTTACGGCGATCGCCTGGAGGATCTGATCTTCCGCCACTCCCTGTTGCATCGGGCTGCCACAGCAGTGTTTCAACGTCATCGCCTGTAAGATTCTTTACTATAAGTAGCTGGTATGAGCTGGACCATTGTTACCTTTTATCGGTTTACCCGCCTCACTGACCTGGGTCACTGGCAGGTAGATCTGCAGCAACTGGGCCAGGGATTAGGGCTGCGGGGCACGGTTTTGCTTGCCCCGGAGGGAATTAACGCCACCCTAGCCGGTGCGCCCCTCGCCATGGATACCCTGCTCACCTGGTTGCAGCAGCGGCCTGGACTAGAAAATCTTACGGTGCAGCGATTCCAGGGGTCTAGGCCCCCCTTTGACCGCCTTAAGATCAAGGTCAAACCGGAAATTGTCAGCCTCGGGCAACCCCAGGTGCATCCTGGGCAAGGGACGGGTATCCCTGTAGCTCCCGCCGACTGGAACCGCCTGATTCAAGACCCAGAGGTGCTGCTGCTGGATACCCGCAATAGCTTTGAGGTGGCGATCGGCACCTTTGTGGGGGCGGTCAACCCCCAGACCCGATGTTTTCGAGAGTTACCCACCTATCTGGAGCGTCACCTGGCCAGTTGGCGTGATCGACCGATCGCCATGTTTTGTACCGGCGGTATTCGCTGTGAAAAGGCCAGCGCCTACCTGCGGCAACAGGGCTACCAACGGGTCTATCAACTGCAGGGGGGAATTCTCAGTTATTTAAGACAGGTACCTAGCCAGGACAGTCTGTGGCAGGGGGACTGCTTTGTCTTTGACCATCGGGTGACTGTCAACCATCGACTAGAGCCAGGTCAGTAGCCGCTGTCAGGCCTACCGGCACCATCTAGCCACAAAGTTCTGCCCCTACCGGTCAAGGGAAAAGGGATTGACCTCGCAGCCAGAACCAACGGAAGGGTTCATCCTGAGCATTTTTACTCAAAGGTCGCTGCTATAGTTCACTCAAATCAAATAAGTGGATCGTTGTCAAACTATTGTTATATTTTGTAAAATAATAATAGTTTTCTTTGTTTGATGGTGGTCTTGTCCGGTCTAGCCCCTCACCATCGGGTGTATGGGGTCAGGGCTGGTCAATATCTGGCTCAATCAACTCTCCCCGGTTTACCGACATGATTGATTGAGTGGTTGTTCTCTCCCAGGAGCCAATCTATGAATGAACCCATGAACCTCTCCCTAGAGCAGCAGTTTAACCTCCGGTCCTTTGAGACCCAGGTAAACAAAATGAGTCGGGAACAGGCTCAACAGTTTTTGGTCAAGATGTACGAACAAATGATGATGCGAGAAACTATGTATAAGAGTTTTCTCAAGCATGAGTGGGGAATCGGCCCCAATCCCTTGATTTAAACCCCCTAGGTTTTCCCGCGGTTGATAGGCTCAACTCGCTGGCATTGAGGACGACCTCCCTCTCGAGCCTGATTTTAGAAATCGAGCTGGGGAGGTTGGGGCCTAGCCTCTGCCATTGGTGTAGCCTTACCCTGGTGGATTTTGATTGGGCTTTGACCTCGTACCACAGCCCTGCCCTCAAGAGGCTTCTTAGCAGCGTTCTATCCAAAGCTATATTTCTGGTTCTAGCAGTATGTTAAGTTAGCTTCACCCTTAACTTCTCTGCCGCTGTGTCCGATCCATCTCCACCGCAGGCCGCCCAACCTATGATTCTCGGCCTTGATCCAGGCCTGCAAAAGTGTGGCTTAGCGATTATGGGGGTTGACCGGGTGCTTCAGTACCAGCAGGTGGTGCCGGTAAGTCAAGTGATGGCCACCATTGATCAGTTGCGTCAACGGTTTCCAATTGTGGCCATTGTGCTGGGGGATCAGACTGGCTCTCGACAGTGGCAAAATTATCTCCGACAGTTAACCGATCCACCCCGGGTGATGCTGGTGGATGAACGCTATAGTAGTCTGGCGGCCCGCGATCGCTATTGGCAGATGTATCCCCCCCGGGGGATAGGGCGTTGGCTACCCCAATCCCTTCGCCCTATCCCCCGCCCCATTGATGATATTGTCGCGATCCTCCTGATAGAACGCTACCTACAGCGGTTGACCGAGTCCTAGGGGGTAAAATGGAGAACCCCTGCCCTGGCCGCCCCGATGCCCCTGCCCAATACCATCCCTGAGTATTTAATTATTTTTGCCCGCCACCCCACCCCTGGCCAGGTGAAAACCCGGCTGATCCCCCGGTTGGGAACATTGGGATCCGCCCACCTCTACCGACAAATGGCTGAACAGACCCTGCACCAGGCCCTCAGCCTGACGACTCAGCGTCCCCTGGGGATCGGAGTTTGGTACACCGGTGGTGACGCCGTCGCCATGGCTGCTTGGTTAGGCTTCCAAGTGGCCTATCATCGCCAACCTGGGGGGGATCTGGGGCAACGCCTCCAGGCCGCCTTCGCCGGTGCCTTCGTCCAGGGCTACGGGGCAGTGGTGGCGATTGGAACGGATTGCCCTGATCTGAATGCGGCCCTGCTGGCGGAGGCCTTTGACCACCTGGAGCACCATCCTCTGGTGCTGGGGCCAGCCCAGGATGGCGGCTATTATTTAATTGGCCTACGGGAACCCCAACCCCAGTTATTTGAAGGAATCCCCTGGAGTAGCGGGGCGGTGCTGGCCACCACGGTGGAGCGAGCCCAGCAGCTAGGGCTGGTGCCGACCTACCTGCCCCTCCTCAGTGACATCGATCGACCGGAGGATCTGGACCGATGGCAAGGACAGGGTTAGGTCTGGGGGAGCCGGAGGAACCCTTGATTTCGGTGATTATCCCCACCTTAAATGAGGCGGCCCACCTACCCCGCACCCTGGGGGCCCTAGCGGGGGCAGTGGGGGTGGAGGTGATCGTGGTGGACGGTGGCAGCCGGGATGATAGCCTGGCCATTGCCCAGGCCGCTAGGGTCACCACCCTGGTAGCTGGGGGGGGACGGGCGGCCCAGATGAACCAAGGGGTAGCCCAAGCCCGGGGAGAGTTGCTGCTGTTTCTACACGGCGACACCCTGGTGCCGCCGGGGTTTGAGCGCTGGATTCGCCACTCTCTGGATCAAACCGGGGTGGTGGCGGGGGCCTTTGATCTGGCCATTGATGGCCCGGGGTGGGGGTTGCGTTGGGTGGAATGGGGGGTTAGACAGCGATCGCGCTGGCTGCAGCTACCCTACGGTGACCAGGGCCTGTTTCTGCGGGCTAATGATTTCCAGTCCATGGGAGGCTTCCCTACCCTGCCAATCATGGAGGACTTTGCCCTGGTGCAACAGCTACGGCGGCGGGGCCGGATTGCCCGGGTCCCCCTGGCGGTGTTGACCTCGGCGCGGCGGTGGCAGCGGCTGGGGGTAGGCCGCACCACCCTGGTTAACCAAATCATGGTGCTGGGTTACAGCCTCGGCATCCCCCCAAGTCGATTGGCCCATTGGTATGGCCGGCTTTAGCATTACTTTGGCCAACCCCCTCAGTAGCAAGGCGATCGCTCAAAGCCAATACTGAGTAGGCGTTCTGGCCAGAGCTATTTTTGTCCTGGGGTGGCGAGTTAGATTAGATACTAGAGCCCAGGAAGTAGGGTGATAGCTCGCAGTTCAGGTTAACACTTCATAGCGGGTATTCGGCTGATATTCCCCCCTGCACCCTTAACTGGACCTGACTAAATCGCTAGCCCCAACCGCAGCCCCAGGGCCGCATGGATCACCATTAGGGCCACCGCCACCGTACCTACATAGGCATGGACCGTACGTAGGCTAGACTGACCACCGCCAAACTTAGTGACGGAAATACCACCATTAATTACCAGTAAGCCCACCAGCAGGCTACCAGTCCAAAAGTGGGGACTGGCCAGGATGGGTTGGTCCTGCATCACCAGGGAGAGCACCCCGCCAGTGTAGCCCAGACTAATGAAGGTAACCAACCAGGGTGCCAGGCGTCGGTGCATGGACCGACTTTCCAACTGCTGGTCGCTATCCTGACTGAGGCGTCCCTGCCAGCCAGTCCAAGCGGTCACACTACCCATCACGAATAAAACAATCCCCATCATCAGAGGATGGCCCCAGTGCACAATGGGCTCTGGTACCCCGAAACCGGCAAACCAATCGGCAATCGGCTGTAAAACATCGCGTATAGTGGAAACCACGTTAATTAACTCCCAGCTTTGACTAAACACTCTCTACTAAGGTGCCATATTTTCAAGCCTTTCAAATAGAGCTTTTCTTCAGAGGCGTGGGGTTTGGGTTGGCGATCGCTGCTCCAGTCGGTCCCATTACCCTCCTCTGTATGCGGCGCACCCTAACCCAAGGACTCTGGGTAGGCTTGGCCAGCGGGCTAGGAGCCGGCACCGCCGATGGCTTATACGCCACCATAGCCGCATTCGGTTTGACCGCCGTGATCCAATCCTTACTCAATCACGATTTCTGGCTACGGCTAGGGGGTGGGTTAGGCCTGATTTACCTGGGAATTGCTACCCTGGTGGCTAAGCCCAGCCAGATGCCCATCCTTCACCCCACAACGGCTAGTTTGGCGCCATCGAGTCACTGGCATTGCCCTGCTCAGCTTTAGCATGGTTACGTCATTCCATCCTTAGGTTCTCCGATCGGTTAGCACAGCCATGACCCCCGTCCCCCCCAGGTTCCCCCTACCCCCCGGTCCCCCCCCAGGGTCCAACCAGAGGTCATGGTTAGCACTGCTGAGTCTGGGACTGGTCAGCCTATTGGCGATGTTGATGTTATTCGGTGCCGTCCGTCCCAGTTTGGCCACCAGTCCAGTTCTATTGGCCCAATCTATTCAAGACCTGCAAAACAAACAGAAAGATCTCAATCAACAGCATCGTCAGATCGACCAACAACAACACCAGCTCGAGCAGCGACAGAATAGTTCAGAGAGCAATCTGAAGAACCTACAGCAAAACATAACCTACACCGGCAACCAAATCGCTGAAACCGAATATCGTTTAGCCCAGGCCCAAAAGACTCTGGATCGGTTTAAGCAACAACTGAAAAAGACTGAAACTGAGTACGAAAGGGTTCGTAATGCCACGGTGGGCCGATTACAATTTTTGCAACGCCAGCAGGCCAGTGAGGGCTGGGCCGTGCTGTTGCAAAGTCAAGACCTCAACCAGTTTCTCGATCGTCAGTACCAATTGAAGCGAGTTTATGCCGCCGATCGCCAAGTCCTGGAGAACTTAAAGGTAAAAGCCGAAGCGATTCGAACCCAGAAAGCCACGGTGGAAAACCAAAAAAATCAGGTAGCCCTTTTACGACAGCAACTACTCTCCCAAAAACAGGAGTACGAAGCGGAGGCTACGGAAGAAAACCAACTCATCGATCGCCTACAGCAGCAGCGGGATGCTCTGGAGGCGGCGGAAGCTCAGCTCCTACGGGATTCGGAACAACTGGCAGGTTTAATTCGCCAAAAACTGGCAGCCCAGTCTGGCATCGTGCGGGGTACGGGGCGATTTATTTTTCCGGCCAATGCCTCCATTTCCAGTGGCTTCGGCAACCGCGTCCATCCGATTTTGGGCTATAGCCGCTTCCACGCTGGGGTTGACTTCTCCGCCACCTACGGCAGCACCATTCGAGCCGCCGACTCCGGTCGAGTTATTTTCTCCGGTTGGTATGGTGGCTACGGCCAAGCGGTAGTAATTGACCATGGTAGTGGCTTGAGTACTCTCTATGGCCATGCCAGCCGACTATTTGTGCGGGAGGGGCAAACCGTCGAACAGGGACAGGCCATAGGGTCGGTGGGATCGACGGGGCTATCCACAGGCCCCCATTTGCACTTTGAGGTCCGACGCAACGGCAACCCGGTCAACCCCATGGGCTATCTCTAGCTATGGGGCGTCAGTTAGGCGATGCCTCAAGGGGGAGTCAGGGGAAGTAGATAGAGTCTGGAGTTATGTCCAGGGTCTAATGGCCTCTGCCGGGGGGGACCACGTCAAGCCACAACTAAGGATAGGCAAGGGATTCAGGAGCCGGTGGTGAGCCGATCAGGGGATTGAGTGACAGCCCTAGATTGCGGGCGAGCTGTATAGGATAGCTTGAAAAATCCCATTTGAGTAGATGGGCGAAAGCTCCTGGGCGTCAGGATGGGAATGGGTATGATCGGAGGCAAGGTGACTGGGGTCCATGCATCAAAACCGTTACAAGGCACCCAATTGACCGATCTACTCTGTCCGCAGCGTTCTGGCCAACGCTATAGCTATATGG
Source organism: Leptolyngbya sp. (assembly GCA_040374235.1). Taxonomy (GTDB): domain Bacteria; phylum Cyanobacteriota; class Cyanobacteriia; order Phormidesmidales; family Phormidesmidaceae; genus Nodosilinea. Next base: position 10,629 of record JBEIUS010000095.1, read on the forward strand.
TTAGGTGAAAACCGTGACGTCCTTTGAAAATGCCCCCGTTACCGTTAACCATGGGTGGAGGGACGAATCCCCGGACCAGCCCCTAATCCAGGTGTTTTTAGCCTACGCCGATGAGGACCTGACCTTACCCCTGGGGAAAACCCCTGTCCATGCCATTGAGGCGATTCGCCAGTTACTCCTGGAGGCTGGTCTCAGCCTCTGGGATCGACATGGCCATAGGTCTGCTGAAACCGACTGGGAAACCGCCGTTTCCCGGGCCACCGAAGCCTGTGATAATTATGTCTTTTTGTTGTCCGCCCAGGCCATTCACAACGCCCTCTGCCTGCAGGGGTTGCTGTTTGCCTTAAGCATGAATAAGCGGATTGTCCCTGTGCTCCTCCATAGTGTTGCCGTAGAGCATCTCCCCGACCCCCTGCGCACCATGGCCTGGCTAGACCTGCGACAGGCCAGCCATCCCCTCGCTGCCAGCCCCGAAGGGCAGCAGTTGCTAGCTACCCTGAGGGCCGACGCCACCTACCATCGCACCCACACCCGCCTGCTAATGCAGGCTCTACAGTGGGAACGGCAACAACGCCACCCCAGTGGTTTACTGCCCAAGGCCGCACTCCAGCGCTACCGCCGCTGGCTGAAGGCGGCCCAGGAACGCCAGCAGTACCGCCCCATTTACCTACAGGAACTATTCGTAGCGGAAAGTATTCGCCAGGCAGAGAGCAAGATGGCCTTCCCATTGGGGCAGTCGGCCCCTGGGGAGGGCTTTACCCAGGTCAGTAATTGGTTCAAGCATTGGATCGGTGGGTAGGCGTCTAGGGGGTGATACCCAGGGCCAGGCGATAGATCAATCGCCGGGGTTGACCGGTGCTGTGGGCCAATTGGCGACTGGCTTCACTGCGGGAAAGCCCCTGCTGTAGCAAGCGCACCAGTTCCTCCTGTAGGGCCTGCTCGGAGACGACGGCAACGGCCAGGACCGCCCCCGCCACCACCAGGGTAAATTCCCCCTTGGGGGTCTGCTGCTGGTAATGGGCCAAGGCTTCCCCCAGGTGACCTCGCCAGAATTCCTCAAAGCGCTTGGTCAGTTCTCGACCGAGGGCAATGGGACGGTCTTCCCCCAGGGTGGTGGCCAGGTCCGCCAGGGTCTGGACCAGACGATGGGGGGCTTCGTAGAACACCATGGTGCGCTCTTCCCGCACTAAGGCTGTGAGGCGATCGCGGCGAGCTCGCCCCTTAGGGGGTAAAAACCCCTCAAAGAGAAAGCGATCGCTGGCCAGCCCCGACCCACACAGGGCGGTGATGACAGCGGTGGGCCCGGGGATTGGCACCACCGGCACCCCGGCTTCGACACAGGCCGCAATTAACTCTTGACCGGGGTCTGAAATCCCAGGCATACCGGCATCGCTGACCAGGGCCACCGCCTGGTGCTGAACCTGTAAATGGTGCAATAGTTCCTGGGTGCGCCCCTGGCGGTTGTGTTGGTGGTAACTGATCTGGGGGGTAGTAATCTCAAAGTGCTGCAATAACTTACCGGTGTGACGGGTGTCCTCCGCCGCAATCAGGTCTACGGACTGGAGGATGCGTACCGCCCGAAAGCTCATATCCTCTAGATTACCCAGGGGGGTACCTACCACGTAGAGGTGACCGGGACGGGGATCGGGATGGAGAACCGTACTCATTCCCTGGTAAACAACCTAAAGAAGTTAACTACCACGATAGATGCTGTAGGCCCAGGGGGAAACCAGCAGGGGCACATGGTAATTGTTGTTGGGGTCCGCCACGGTGAAGCGAATGGGAATCTGGTCAAGAAAAGGTGGATCGGAAAGGGCCGCCGCAGTTTGGGCAAAGTAGGCAGCCACATCAAAGGTAATTTCGTAGGTGCCTTTTTTAAACTCCCGCCCCTCCAATAGGGGCTCTGGGGTACGTCCCTCCAGATTAGTTTCCACCGTCTTCAAGGCAGTTTTAATATCCGCCGCGTCATTCACCGCCCAGACCGTCAGCCGTAGGCCAGTGGCAGGCTGACCTAGGGCAGTATCCAGAACGTGGGTGGTAAGGCGGCCCATGGCGAGATGCGTAATTCAACGGGGTATAGTCAAAGCATATAGTAAGAATCCTTTGGGCGAAAGAAAATAAAACTAATGTAGGGAATAGGAAATTTTCACAGAACCCTTAGCTAGGGTACTGACTTTAGTCTGGCATCAGCTTGGAAAATGATCGATAATAAATTATGTATTCCGACCCATTTAGC
>JBEIUS010000088.1:0-13397 GCA_040374235.1 Leptolyngbya sp.
GCACAGGATATATCCCGGATCCCTGACCAGAATTCCTGAATTCCTGCCTAGGTTGCCCACAGGTAAGCCATAAACGATTAATTGCCTAAGAACTAATCTAAGCAAAACTAGGAGAGCCGGACTGAGCCTTGACTCACCTGCTAAGTCGACTCCCTGAGGATAGGTTTTAAGTTTTCTAAATATCATCACAGAGCGATCGGCGATCTCAATCTACATTGATCCTAGGGATGCAGTCATCATTGCATTACTCCTAGCCTAGCCACCTCCATCGATAGCAAAATATTATAAAGCTCAGACGATATCAGCAGAAATACTTATAGCTGTTCTGGTTAAAGATGGGCCTGAAGGTCCAGGCCATAACCCCAATAAACACCATAGACTAGACCCACAATCCCAGACCGTAGCACAGATATCCTTCAGAAGAAGGCAGCTATTAAAGTTGATCATCCTTTGGGATATGATGGTGAATGTCTAAGAATACATACCTAGACTGAAAGCAGAGGGTTAAACGCAGTGATTAGAGTAGCCATTAATGGGTTTGGTCGCATTGGACGGAACTTCCTACGGTGTTGGTTAACCCGTAGCAATAGTCAACTGGAGGTGGTAGCCATCAATGACACCTCCGATCCTAAAACCAACTCCCATCTGCTCAAGTACGATTCCATGCTGGGTCGACTGGACGCAGATATTAGTTACACCGACGACACACTGGTGGTTAACGGTAAAACCATTAAGTGCTACTCCGATCGCAACCCCAACAACCTTCCCTGGGCCGCCTGGGAAATTGATTTGATCATTGAATCTACAGGGGTCTTCGTCAGTGCCGAAGGGGCTTCCCGCCACATCGAAGCCGGCGCCAAGAAGGTCTTGATTACCGCCCCCGGCAAGGGCAGCAACATTGGCACCTACGTAATCGGTGTTAACGATGGTGACTATAGTCACGATCAGTATGACGTCGTTAGTAACGCCAGCTGCACCACTAACTGTCTGGCCCCGGTGGTGACGGTGCTGCACGAAAGCTTTGGCATTATAAAGGGTACGATGACTACCACCCACAGCTATACCGGTGATCAGCGCCTCCTGGATGCCAGCCACCGTGACCTGCGTCGGGCCCGGGCCGCCGCCCTAAACATTGTTCCCACCACCACAGGGGCAGCCCAGGCCGTGGCCCTGGTTATTCCGGAAATGGCCGGCAAGCTCAACGGTATTGCCCTGCGGGTGCCCACCCCCAACGTCTCGGTGGTGGACCTGGTAGCCCAAGTGGAAAAGCCCACCATCGCTGAACAGGTCAACCAAGCCCTTAAGGCTGCGGCAGAGGGTCCCATGAAGGGTATTTTAGCCTACAGCGATCTGCCCCTGGTCTCCATTGACTACCGGAAGACCGATGAGTCTTCCATTGTTGACTCTAGCCTGACCATGGTGATGGGGGGCGACATGGTCAAGGTTGTGGCCTGGTACGACAACGAGTGGGGCTACAGCCAGCGGGTGGTTGATCTGGCCGAATTGATGGCCGCCAAGTGGCAGTAGGTAGCCCTTCCTAGGAAAATATTTAAATCCGTTAATTCCTTTAACAGTATCCCCTATCCCAGGCGGTTAACTCCGCCTGGGATAGTTTTTTCTCCCAAACCCAGGGAACCTAAAGAAAAACGGTGAAGGTAGGAATGACCATCCCTGTCATGGTTTACTCAAACTGTTCACTATTAACCCTTGGGGATACCCATGAGCCACCCAGCCCCTACCCCCGAACATGCACGCTTAGAGGATAGCCGTTCTGGTCAGACCAACTGGAAACAGTGGGGACCCTACCTGAGCGAACGACAGTGGGGCACGGTGCGGGAGGATTATTCCAGCGATGGCAATGCCTGGGCCTACTTTTCCCACGATCAAGCCCGCTCCCGGGCCTACCGCTGGGGAGAAGACGGTTTGGCGGGGGTTAGCGATAGTAACAACCTGCTCTGCTTCGCCCTCGCCCTCTGGAATGGCCAGGATGGCATTCTCAAGGAGCGGCTGTTTGGCCTCACCAACAGTGAAGGTAACCACGGGGAAGACGTGAAGGAGTACTACTTCTACCTGGATAGTACCCCCACCCACTCCTATATGAAGTATCTCTACAAGTATCCCCAGGCGGCCTTTCCCTACGAGGACCTGGTTAAAACCAACCAAAGCCGCAGTAAGGAGGAACTGGAGTACGAGCTCCTGGATACGGGAGTCTTTGCCGATAACCGCTACTTTGATGTGTTTGTGGAGTACGCTAAGGCCTCCCCCACCGATGTGCTAATTCAGGTGACTGTAACGAACCGGGGGCCGGAGGCCGCTCCCCTGCACCTGCTGCCCACCCTCTGGTTTCGCAATACCTGGTCCTGGACAGATAGTGGCTCAAAACCAGTGCTAGAAGGGCGACAGGCCGAGGGGGTAGGGGTAATCTACGCCTACCAGACCAATCCGGTGCTGAGCCCTAAGCTAGACCCCTACTACTTCTACTGCGAGGGGGATGTACCGCTGCTGTTTACGGAGAATGACACTAATCAGAAGCGCCTGTTTGGTTCCCCCAACCCCAGCCCCTACCTTAAGGATGGGATTAACAACTATGTGGTGCAGGGGGAGACCGGGGCCGTAAATCCTGAGCAGCGGGGTACGAAGGTGGCCCCCCACTATCAATTGACCGTGGCAGCTGGGGAAACCCAGGTGATTCGCCTGCGGCTCTGTGCCGCTGGGGTAGAGCCCCTAGCCAACCCCTTTGGAGACTTTGAAACGGTGTTGGGCGATCGCCACCGGGAAGCGGACCAATTCTACGCGGCTATCATCCCCGAGCGCATCCAGGCAGATGCCGATCAAACTAATGTGATGCGGCAGGCCCTGGCCGGCATGCTGTGGTCAAAACAATACTTTTACTACGACCTGGAGCAATGGTTGGAGGAGCACGGCGTCACCCCGTGGATGGGGGCCGGGCAAAGGAAACACGTGCGCAACAGCGACTGGTTCCACATGTCCACCGATGATGTGATTTCCATGCCCGACAAGTGGGAGTACCCCTGGTTTGCCGCTTGGGACCTGGCTTTCCATATGCTGCCCCTCAGCCTGGTGGATCAGGACTTCGCCAAGGACCAGCTGATGTTGATGCTACGGGAAGACTATCTCCACCCCAATGGCCAGATTCCCGCCTACGAGTGGAACTTTGGCGATGTTAACCCACCGGTCCACGCCTGGGCCACCTGGGAGATCTACATCCTCGATCGCGATCGCAACGAGGGCAAGGGGGACTTGAACTTCCTCAAGTATGCCTTCTCAAAACTGCTGATCAACTTTACCTGGTGGGTTAATCGCAAGGACGAGGGCGGTAATAACGTCTTTGAAGGGGGCTTTTTGGGCTTAGATAACATCGGTGTGTTTGACCGCAGCTCCCCCCTACCCACCGGTGGGTTGTTGGAGCAGGCCGACGGCACCGCCTGGATGGTGTTTTTTAGCCAGCGTATGCTGCAGATTGCGGTGGAGCTGGCCCTCCATGACCCCCTCTACGAAGACCTGGCCATTAAGTTTCTGGAGCACACCCTGTGGATCGCCGGTGCCATGGACCGCATCGGTGATAACCAGGATGAGCTGTGGGATGAGGAGGATGGCTTTTACTACGATGTGCTACGGCTACCCGATGGCACGGCGGTACGTCTGAAGGTACGGTCCATGGTGGGGCTATTGCCCCTGATGGCCGTTACGGTATTCCCGGGGGATGTGTTTAAAAAACTGCCGAAGTTTACCGAACGGGCTCACCTGTTCCTGAAGCGCCATCCGGAACTCACCGAGGGCACCCACCTGCCCAGCCAGCCAGGCTTCAATGGCCGGTTGATGCTGGCCACCGTCAACGAGAGTAAACTACGGCGGATTCTGAGCCGGATGCTGGATGAAAATGAGTTTCTCAGCGACTACGGCATTCGAGCCCTGTCTCGCTATCACCTGGAGCACCCCTACTCTTTCCACCATGCTGGCCAGGAATACAAAGTGCAGTACCTGCCGGGGGACTCCAACACCGGCATGTTTGGCGGCAACTCCAACTGGCGAGGGCCGATCTGGATGCCGGTCAACTTCCTCTTGGTACGGGCTCTGTTGATGCTATACGGCTACTACGGGGATGACTTCACCATCGAGTACCCCACCGGTTCTGGGCAATCCCTCACCCTGTTTGATGTGGCTCAGGATATTGCCACGCGCCTCAGCCGTCTATTTCTGCGGGATGGATCGGGGCGTCGTCCGGTCTACGGTCAGGCGGAAACCTTTCAAACCGACCCCCACTGGCGAGACTTAATTCTGTTCTACGAGTACTTCCATGGGGATAACGGGGCGGGCATTGGCGCCAGCCACCAAACCGGCTGGACCGGTTGCATCGCCAGTTTGATCCACGCCCTCGGTATCCTCACTAAGGAATCCCTGCAGCAGCGGGAGCGGGTCTCCGACCTATCCACCTACCGGTAGCCTGGGGCGCTAGGCCGGCAGCGCTTGTAAACAGCGGATGGCTTCTAGCATGCCTCGGGCCTTATTCAAGGTTTCCTGGTATTCCCGCTCGGGGACCGAGTCCGCCACTAAACCAGCCCCCGCCTGTACGCTAACGCGATGCCCTCCCTGGGGCTGGGGTTGCACCACCATGGTGCGAATGGTGATGGCGGTGTTAAGCTGGCCCTCAAAGTCGTAGTAGCCATAGACCCCGGAGTAGGGACCACGACGACAGGGTTCCAGATCGTGGATAATTTGCATGGCGCGAATCTTAGGGGCACCGCTGACAGTACCGGCGGGGAAGCAAGCCTTCAGCAGGTCCCAGGCGGTTTGGTCAGGCTGCAGCTGACCCACCACGTTGCTAACAATATGCATCACATGAGAGTAGCGCTCCACCACCATTAGTTGATCCACCTCCACCGTGCCGCTGAGGCACACCCGGCCCAGATCGTTGCGGCCTAAATCTACCAGCATGACGTGTTCGGCAATCTCCTTGGGGTCCGACAGTAAATCGACCTCCAGGGCCTGGTCCTGCTGGGGGGTTTTGCCTCGGGGCCGGGTGCCGGCAATCGGTCTGACCGTGGCTAGGCGAGGGGAGTCAGACCCATCCCTGAGGGTGGCCTTGACCATCACCTCTGGACTGGACCCGATAATCTGCCAGTCATAGAAGTGGAAATAGGCCATGTAGGGGGAGGGGTTGATCTGGCGGAGGGAACGGTAGAGATCAAAGGGTTCTCCCCCGTACTCCGTAGTCAGGCGTTGGGAAACCACCACCTGGAAAATGTCACCGGCTTGAATGTGGGCCTTGGCCCGTTCGACGCTGGCACAAAACTCCGCTTGGCTGCGATTGCTGGTGTAGACCAGGGGATCACTGGCCGGGCGACCGGGGGGTATCCAGGGCAGCCGGTGTAAATCAGCGGACAGGGGTAGGGTGAGCTTGTGGACTAGCTGCCGCACCCGGTCGCAGGCTTTCTCGTAGGCCGCCCGTCGATCCACCTGGGGATTCCGCAGGTCAGCGTAGGCGATCGCCCAGACCTTACGTTGCACCTGATCAAAAATCAACAGGCTATCCACCTGCATCCAGAGGCCATCGGGCAAATCTCCCGGGGTGGGGGGATAGATGGGCACCGTAGGCTCAATCCAGTGGATTAGCTCGTACCCCCAAAAGCCAAATAGCCCCCCAATGCCCGCCGGCAGGGTCGGTAGTTTGACCGGATGGTAGGGCCTTAAACAGTCCGCCAGAATGGTAAAAGGGTTACCCCTCAACCGTTCTACCCGGCCATCCCGATGGGTTTGGGTGGAGGTCTCGCCGCGGCTCTCCACCACCCAGAGGGGGTCACAGCCCAAAAAGCTATAGCGCCCCAGGGTTTCCCCCCCCTCCACCGACTCCAACAAAAAGCTGTAGGGTTGCCCGGCACAGACCTTGTACCAAGCGGAGACGGGGGTGTCTAGATCCGCTAGCCACTCCTGGTAAACTGGCACAAAGTTACCCTGGCTGGCGTAGACTTGAAACTCATCGAAGGTGGGGCAAATCATGGCGGAACTCCGCGGGGCCGGGGGCGATCGGGCAATAAAAAGGGCATAGTCTGACTATGCCCTTAACAGATTAGCGTAGATGCTTGGGAAAAAGAGAACAATAACCAATGGACAAAATCGCCAGCCTGGTTTGCCCAGCCCCAGAGCTAGACCTCGTAGGTGGCCTTGCCGCTAAACTTCACCGTAGCGGGGTTAGGGTTGGCGCCGATGCTACGGGGAACACTGCCCACCGCCTCCCGACCGGCATTGACCTTGGCGGGGAAGACCCCGTCCGCCGGGTGCAGGTACTGGATTTCGCCGCTGGGGTAAATACGGTAGATTTTGTAATCTTCGATTTTGGGCTTAAACTTGGTGCGCAGTTGGCTACCCAGGGCCAGGCACTGTTCCTTACGGGCCAAGTAAAGCAGGTTTTCCCCCGCGTTCATGATGGCTGCCCCACCGGTGGGCATTTCAAAGACCTGCTGCTTAGGGCTGGTCCAGGTAATAGCGTACTTTTCTTCAACGTCGGCTTTGGTCAGAAGGCCGCCGGTGCTGCCTCCGAAAATCGGTGTTTGACCTGTCAGGGTTTCAGTCATGAATTCCTATCTCTCAACCGTTTGTTGGGCATCCTATCATCGCAGGTAGGGCCAGTAATACCAATTGTTGAGGAAGTGTAACAGTTCTTTGTAGTTGGCCATGGGGTTGGCCCCTAATCAGACCCACCGGCGGTCTCCAGCAGCCAATGGTACCAGCCCTCCAGCCCCTCCCCGGTGGCGGCGGATAGGGGATAGATCGGCAGATCGGGGTTGATCTGGCGAGCATAGGCGAGGCAGCGATCCATATCAAAGGTGACGTAGGGCAGCAGGTCGATCTTGTTAATCAGCAGCAGGGTACTGGCCCGGAACATGTGTGGGTATTTTAAGGGTTTGTCCTCCCCCTCCGTCACCGAGAGAATGGTGACCTTGGCCCGTTCCCCCAGGTCAAAGAGGGCAGGACAGACCAGGTTGCCGACGTTCTCAATCATCAACACGGAATGGGCGGGGGGGGTGAGGGCCTGCAGACCCCGGCGCACCATGGCCGCCTCCAGGTGGCAACCGGTGCCCGTGTTCACCTGCACCACTGGACAGCCGGTGGCCCGCACCCGATCGCCATCCTGGCTGGTGGCCTGGTCCCCCTCGATGACGGTGAAGCGGAGCCGGTCCTGCAGGTCTAACAAGGTACGGACCAGCAGGGTGGTCTTGCCTGCCCCGGGGGAGCTAACCAGGTTTAGGGCCAGTACCTGGCGACCCTCACACCAGCCCCGGTTCTGGGCGGCGATGCGATCGTTCTCCGCGAGGAGGCTGAGCCCCAGACCCTGGGAACCTCCGGTTTCGAGCCCGGCTGGGGAATCAGCCCCAGGGTCGGAGCCATGGCGGTGGGTGATCAGCCGACCATCCGCCAACCGGTGACTATGGCTCTGGCCGGGGGCATCAAAGCTAAGGGTTTCGCCGGTGGTTAAATTGGTGAGGCGGGGTTGGGCGTCATCGGAACAGCCACAGGTGGTACACATAGTTCGGTCTCCAGGGATTGTAGGACAATGGTTTGAATCACCAGGTCTTGACCAGCAATGATGACCAGGGCCGGGCTGTCGCAGCGCTGGCAGAGGCCGTAGGGGAACTCCATGGTCTGTTCATGGCCACAGGCCCGGCAACGACCCCGGCCCGGCTGGATCACAATATCCAATACCGTCTCCGCCAGGGGAGTATGGGCCTTGCAAGCGCCAAAGCAAAAGACCATGGAGTCGGGCAAAATCGCCGCCAGTTCGCCGATTTCCAGCACCACCCGCTGCACCGGCTGACCGGCAGCCAGGGTGACAACGGTGTCGATTAGGGTTTGGGTGAGGCTGAGTTCGTGCATGGGTAAGACCTGGGGATCTAGCAAATCCGGGGCAGTTGGTCCCCCACCAGGCGATCGAGGATGCGATCGCCGCCAAAGCCAGTGTTAACTAACACCCGACCCGGGGGATCGGCAACTACCTCACCAATCCGCTGGCTATGGATACCAGCCGGGTGCGATCGCATGGCCGCCAACACCGCTTCAGCAGCGGCGGCGGGCACCACCGCCACCAATTTACCCTCGTTGGCCAGGTAGAGGGGGTCAAAACCCAGGATCTCGCACAGGCCCTGAACAGCGGAGCGCACCGGCAGATCCCCCTGCTGCAGGCGGATGCCCACCGCAGAGGCCTGTACCCATTCATTCAACACCGTGGCCAGGCCACCCCGGGTGGCATCCCGCATGGTCCGCACCTGGGGACAGGCAGCTAGCATGGCCTGGGCCAGACCGTGCAGGGGTTGACAGTCACTCTCAATTGAGCTCTCCAGGGCCAGGTCTGCCCGGGCCACGGTAATGGCGGCACCATGGTCCCCCAGGTAGCCATTCACCAGGATCACATCCCCTGGCCCCATGCTTTGGGGGGAGAGCTCACAGCCAGCGGGCACCAGCCCCACCCCAGCGGTATTGATAAACAACTGATCGGCGCTGCCCCGGGGCACTACCTTGGTATCCCCCGCCACGATGGCAACTCCGGCGGCGGCGGCAGCGGTGGCCATGCTCTCCACCACCCGCTGCAGGGTGGCCAGGGGGAAGCCCTCCTCCAAGATGAAGCCACAGGTCAGGTAGAGGGGAATGGCACCCCCCACCGCCAGGTCATTGACGGTGCCATTCACCGCCAGAGCACCAATGTCACCGCCAGGAAAGAAAAGTGGATCCACCACGTAGGAGTCGGTTGTGAGGGCCAGTCGATCTCCGACTGTCAGGCCGGGGGGTAGGGTCACCACCGCCTGGTCACCCAGCACCGCCAGGGCCGGATGATCAAAGCTGGCGGCAAACACCGTCCGGATTAAATCCGCCATGGCGGTACCACCGCTGCCGTGGGCCAGGGTAACGCAGGACTCCGGAGATAGGGAGGTGGGCGGGGAGGGGGAGAGGCGATCCATAGCGGAGGCAGTTTTCCCTGGATGGGGTGAGGTCAAGGCGGAGCTCTCCCTGCTAGCATGGCAAAGCGATCGTCCGGGTGAGGGGTTTAGTCAACCTTTTTTAAGGTTTAGGCCGGACCGGTTTGCCCCCTAGCCCTGGCCCCGAGCGATGGGGGAGAGGCTAGCCATCAGGCCGACCTGGAGGTTGCCTAGGACCGAGGTAATCGGTCAAAACAATAAATCGGTCAAAACAATAAAATTGCGATCGCCGCCGCTAATCTACTGAACGCCATGAACCTACCCACCTGGATTACGGTTTCCCGATTGCTAGGGGTACCCGTCATCTTAGTCCTGCTCAACGACCCCCAGCCCCCCCAACGCTGGCTAGCCCTGGCGGTGTTTCTACTGGCCGCCGGCACCGACTGGCTAGACGGCTACCTGGCCCGCCGCCTCAACCAGGTGACGGAGCTGGGTAAGTTTTTAGACCCCCTGGTGGATAAGCTGCTGGTGATGGCCCCCCTGCTGATGCTGGTGCAGTTGGGCCAGGTGCCCGCATGGGGAGTTTTTTTGATTATTGCCCGGGAACTGGTGATTGCCGGTTGGCGGGTTAACCCGGCCCTGCAGCACAACACGGTAACCGGTGCTAACCTCTGGGGCAAGGCTAAAACCGTGGTGCAAATCGCTGCGATCGCCCTGCTGATCGCCCCCCATCCCACGGCCTGGGAAGGACTGGTGCAGGGACTCTTCTGGGGGGCGGTGGCCCTCACCCTGGGGTCAGGGTTGATTTATTTATGGCCCTAACCTGAGGGACATAATGCGGATTCTGCTTGTATACCCCCGTCTCAACAGGAGGCCTGCTATTCGCCCCTGGGACTTGGCCTTTTGGGAATCGGGGGTACGTGATTCGAACTTGGTATTAATTCAGGCTGTAATCATAGCGGGCCTTGACTAGTCGGGTTACGATTTGGGTTTCGTAGCTGATCACCCCTCTCATGGCCGTTAGTTTGTCGCAAAATTCAAGTAAATCCTTCTGGCTATCAAAGTTAACATTCACCACTATATTGTGACAGCCAGAAACAATGGATAAAAACTGAACCGCATCTAACTTGGCTAGTTCTTCGGCGACCTGGTTGATTCGACTATTCTGCACAGACACGTTCATAATGCTGGATTGGGGTATTCCCAGGTGAGTGGGATTAATCCAGGCTTCAACTTGCAGCAGGTTACCGTTGAGGAGACGCTGGACCCGATAGCGGGCTGTGGCTTCGGGAATATTGACGCGATCACTGACCTCCTTGTAGGTAATGCGTCCGTTTACCTTCATCAGATCAATAATCTTGAGATCGAGATCGTCTAGTCCAGGAGAGGAGCTTTGGTCAAGGGTTTCCATAGAGTTGGATATTGGGTGCAGATAGTTGCTTCTCTCTTATAGCCTATGGAGAATCAAATAGGATCAAGAGTGATCAGAATTCAGAAGCCAGGAGGAGACCGTTCAGGAAACTATGGGGTAACAGCGCGTCGTGATCCCCGCCCTGATCAAACCCGTCACCATGGGTGAAGGCCCACAGCCCCTCGGCGATGGGCTGTGGGCCTTCACCTCCTAGGACCAATCTACAGTGGCGCGCAGGCAGGAGATTGAAGTGTAGCTGAGGTTGAGTAAAGTCAGGACTAAAAATAAGCTTCTTGAATCCGCTGTGACTTTGCAGATCGAAAATTTAAATAACTTTAATTTAAACTGGGGTGCTAGGATTCGAACCTAGGAATGGCGGGACCAAAACCCGCTGCCCTACCGCTTGGCGACACCCCATTAACGTTGCTTTCGTAATATAACAGGTGGAGCCGGGGCCCTGTCAAGAGCGTGACTGGCCAGAGAAAAGGCTAAGGAGAAAAGGTTTACGTCTCGGAATCGGAACTGTCGCTGGCCATGAAGGATCCAAAAACATTGTGCTCCAGCTCCATGCGTTGTTCCATCTGGCGCAGGAAATAACCGGTCATCATGGCTGAGGCCAGCAGCCCGGCCAAGTTCTCCCGATCGGTGGTCACCTGCACGTTAAAACTATCACCGGGTAAAACTCCGACTAAACCCTGAACATTATGGGAGATAATCTGCTTAATTTCGCTGCTGACGGACTGGGCGACGCGGCTCAGCACTTCCGGAGGTTGGTGCTGGAGATACTTCAACAACTCATTGGAGTGGTCCGTATCCATTGATAGGGTAATGAATTCACCGTCTTCGGGGTTAAATACCATAGAAACTTAAAGACCTCTGGTAAAAATCCAGGGGCAGGTAAAGTATAAGGCGACAAAGGCATGACCCCGCTGTAGCCAACACTGCCCTTTCCCTGACGGGTATCTATCCGTATAGTCGATAATAGCGTAACAATTTATAAAATAGGGGCTAGGTCTCACCCCCGATCTCCGTCTCCACCGCCCCCTCCTCCTCGGGCTGGACGGGTGTCGCCACCTTAGGCCGCAATTTCGGCAGTTGATCAATCTCAAAGTGTTGGTAAAACTTATCGGTCACCTGTACCGTGGGCGATCGCCCTTCGGCGGGACGGCGCTTGCGGATAAACCCCTGGGCGATCAATTCCTGAACGTGTTGGTAGACTCCGGAGCCGCGCAGGTCCACCAGGTCGGTCTGGCTGAGGGGGCCCTTCAGGGCGATCGCCGCCAGGGTACGCAGGGCCCCCACCCCCAGATCTAGGGGAATTAGCATATCCACCAGGAAGCGATAGCGTTCTTTCAGCTGTAGAGAGTAGCCCTCCAGGGTTTCGACGATTTCCAGAGCGCCATCGCGGTGGGCGTAGTCATCCATCAGCTCGATCAGGCCCGCCTCAATGGTGGGGCGATCGCTGCGGGCCAATTCCGCCAGCTTGGCAATGGTGAGGGGCTGTCCCTTCAGGTACAAGATGGCCTCGATGGTGGTGGCTAGGCTCGACATGGACACTTCTACGATAAACCCTGTCCTAGGGTAGCGGAGATTTGGATTTCTAGGGTAGGGCGCAGGGCGACAGGCGCAGGGCACAGGGGAGCAACTGACTTACGTCTCCTGATTACTGATTACTGCCGTTCTAGTCCAGATTACGACCGGTTAACTCCACAAAAATATCCTCCAGGTTAGAGGGCCGCACCATCATGCCGGTTTTATCCAATTGGGCCTCCAGGTAGTGGTTGGCCTCCGCCAGGGTCGGGAAGAACTGGTAGTCCCAGCGATCGCCCCGTTGGCTCATGACAATGCCTTCGCCGTGGCGCTGGCGCAGTTGATCGAGGCTGCCCATTTCAATCAATTTACCCTGGTCAAGGATGCCAATGCGGTGGCAGAGGTACTCCACCTCCTCCATATAGTGGGTGGTGAGCAGCATGGTCATGCCCTGCTGGTTGAGCCGCTGGATAATTTCCCAAAGCCGCCGCCGGGTTTGGGGGTCAAGGCCCACGGTGGGTTCATCTAAAAAGAGAATTTGGGGGTTATGGAGCAGGGCCCGGGCAATCTGCAGACGGCGCTTCATGCCGCCGGACAGGGTTTTAACCTTGTCGTCCCGGCGATCTGCCAGCTCCACGTACTCCAGCCAGGTGTCGATCGCCTGACGCCGCTCCACCGTGGAGAGGTGATGCATGCGGCCATGGAACTCCATATTTTCCCAGACGGTCAGGTCACCATCGACGCTGGTTTGCTGCAACACCACCCCAATCTGGCGTCGCACCTCCAGTTGTTGCCGGTTGACATCGTAACCGGCCACCACAATATTCCCCTGGCTGGGCTGGGTGAGGGTGGTGAGCATGCGAATGGTGGTGGACTTCCCCGCACCATTGGGCCCCAGCAGACCAAACACCTCCCCCGCCTCAATCGACAGGGAGAGGTCGTTCACCACCAGGGCGCCATTGTAGACCTTATGGACATTTTGCAAACAAACCGCGCTAACCATAGCCACCGGTAGAGATAGACTGGGAGACATTCCCCTGCCGATCATATAGCATTGGTCGCCCTCCTCCCCCTGATCAGAGCCCAGTCCATGCGTGCCAGAATTGAACACGATATCCTCTACCTGCACCAGGCGGATGTGCCCCACTATAAAAAGTCCGGGTCCGTGGTGCGCAACAGTTACTTTTGGGCCCTGCGCTCCATCGCCGACCAGGCCCACCTCAACCAGGACTGGGAATTTGCAGCGATCGTATGGCCCGCCCTGGAACGGATGTTGCTGCGCTTTGCCGAGGCTGGTTACCTGGGGTACGACGAAACCCTACTGGAATTTCCCCACTCCCAAACAATTCCAGAGACCCTACGGGGAGCAGCCACCTGGACGGACCCAGAAGAATAGAATTCATCCCTGGGGGCATAAACCTCAGGAGGGGGTCAGCAATCAGTGATCAGGAGTCAGTGGTCAGAAGACGTAAGTCAGTTGCTCCCCCTCTCCTATCGCCTGCCGCCCTGCGCCCTATCCTCGGTAA
>JBEIUS010000047.1:0-20423 GCA_040374235.1 Leptolyngbya sp.
CCTGGAATCAGCCCCCCACCGCAACTGGGGAAGACCTCTGGCAGGACACTCCCCCCCCCCGTCGCCGACCACGCCAGTCCGATTCTGATTACGACAGCAATTGGGATAACCAAAGCCAGTAGGTCCTAACCTGATTTATCCAGGTCCTAGCTTCTTCCCTCGGTGGGGACTTAGATACCCGGATATTGCTGGCGAGGGGATTGAAGACCCTCAAGTCAGACAGGGTCAGGCACCAATGTAGTGTCGCCAATACCTCAGGGAATTCATAGCAAACAGTAGATATGCAAAACTTTCGGAACTACTACGAGATTCTGGGAGTTTCCAGGCAAGCCGACGGCACGGCAATCAAGCAGGCCTACCGTAAGCTAGCCCGTCAGTATCACCCGGACCTTAACCCGGATGATCGTGCTGCCGAAGAGCGGTTTAAGCTATTGGGAGAGGCCTATGAAGTACTCTCCGATCCGGAACGGCGAGCCCAGTATGAAAAATTCAGTCAATACTGGAGACAGCAAGGTTTTACGAGTGGCCGAGGCCACGACGGTAAGCCTATCATCCCTGAGGAACGGACCAGCAGCCGACTCTCCCTGGAGGATTTTAACTTTGGTCAGTTTCTGGACTTCAACAGCTTTATTGATCAATTACTCAGCCGACACCCCCCCTCTGCGACCTACCAGGGAAACCCTGACCCTGATCAATCTCCCCAAGGGCAAGGTCGGAGTAGTGACGATCGGCGCCGTCGAGATGCGGAAGCCAACTTAACCATTCCCTTAGAAAAGGCCTTCCAGGGAGGTCGAGAGCGTATTCGACTGGAGGATGGTCGTTCCCTGGAAGTCAATATGCCCGCTGGCATGGTGACCGGTCAGCGAATTCGTTTACGGGGCCAAGGCATCGGCGGTGGCAACCTTTACCTGCGAATTGAAGTAGAACCCCATCCTTTTTTTGAATTACAGGGCAGTGATATCCTCTGTCGGTTGCCCATAACCCCTAGTGAAGCCGTCCTAGGCAGCACTATTGAGGTACCAACATTGGATGGATCCCTGCGCACCACCCTTCCCCAGGGCGCTCAGACAGGACAACTGGTGCGCTTAGTGGACCGGGGCTACCCGATCGGGCAAGGTCAGCGGGGCGATCTGCTACTGGAATTGGAGGTGGTGGTGCCCTCTAGCCTCAGCGATCGGGAAAAGGCGATCTATCAGGAACTGCGGCAGGTAGAAACCTTTAATCCAAGACAAAATTTACATCACCGTTAGGGGGTTAACGATTATTTCCTGGATAACATTAAAGCTTTTATCAAGGTAGAGCTAGAGTGGCAGATTTCAGATCGTCCACTGTACAATACAAAGAGGCGGAGACGAAAGTTTCCGTTCACTCCTCACACCACATTTCGCCTGAGTTGACTAACTCAGGCGCTTTCTTTTTTTGGGAGGGACAAAATTCGTCAACCTAGTACTTACATTCCGCAGGTTGATAGAAAATACAAAGATGTGGGGTGTTCTGGGCCAAGGAGTAGTCCTTCTAGCGGTAGACCCCTGCCTTGCAAATCGACAATTTATACCTCGTCCAACTTGGGAACTGGAGTTTTTAGGATTTAAGGCCCACATTCCGCAGGTTGCTTTTGGTTTCTAGGTGTGTATGTAATTTCCGGTTGCTAAAGCCATTGAAACCTCGTTGGTTACGATTCGAGATCCAGGGTCAACCTGAGTTTCGAAATATTAAGCATGTGACGCGACGAGGAATCTGCTCTAACCCTGAAATCCTTGTCGAATATACATCTCAGCTATTGCCTCCTGGCATACATATTGGAAATATCCTGTCAACCTGCGGAATGTAGGTTAAGGGCTAGACTTAATTTTAGTCCTAGATGGATTCCGAACATCGATGCTAAGAGTTCAGTTAGAGAAGTGGCAGCAAACCCCAGAGAGTCTGAGAGCGTTAGCGTTGCAAGCGCAACACCCGAGAACCCGAGAACGTCTGTTCGCCCTGTACGAGATTACCCAAGGCCAAAGTGCGACCGAAGTGGCTTACCAGAGCAACCGCAATCCGCAAACGGTGATGGATTGGGTCCACCGATACAACGATAACGGACCTGAGGCATTGACCTACCAGCACGGCGGTGGTCGCCCCCCCCTTTGTCTGATGCCGTCAGACAGGGAATAGACCAGACCCTTCGTCAGGTCTTGGAGCAGGCGGCGACTCCCCCCCAAGAGCGCTCAGAGAATCCCCTACCCCGGTAAACCCTCAAAGGTCTTGGGGCTTGGGTGAAAGACACCTTTGCCGATGAAGCCCATGTCCATCTCGACACCAATGGAGGCTATGGGTCTAGCACCTGGGCTGGTGAAGAGCTAGCTGCCCTAGGTGCCCCCGATAAGACTGTAGCTCCTATGCCTATAAAAAGCGAAACCCCCCATTACTGGGAGGTTTCAGCCTATCGGAGCGGCGGGATTTGAACCCACGACCCCCACTACCCCAAAGTGGTGCGCTACCAAGCTGCGCTACGCCCCGCCAATGCATTTGACGCTTTCTAACAATAGCATAATACCCTCCCACTTCAGGGGGACAGGCTAGCTTTTCACCCTTAGACCAAACCTGCCCCCCATCACCTATTCCCCTGGTTTCAGCGGTTTAGATCGCCAACGCCGCTCAACAGCATCCAGACCCCAGCCACAAGAATTGCCAAGGCCAGAACGACCAGCAGCCCATCTAGATAGGAGGTTGTTTCCATTTAAATCCCTTCCCCGGTGGACTCAAAGGATAGCACAAGCCAATCTCCCGCCACCACGGCCCCCAGTCCCCGGGGAAGGGAGGGGGACCGGCTCCCCTGGGGGGCATGGAGCAGGCTGACTAGGGTTTCGATCCGATCAAAACTGGGGGAAGCGGCAATCGCGTCCCCCAGCACCCGCCGCAGTACCCGCCGTTGCAGGGCCAGGGGAGCGGTTTGCAGGGTAGGCCGGTGCAGTTGCCAGCCGGCCTGCCCCGGGGGTAGGGAATGGCCCGATTCAGGAGTCTCGGAACAGGATGGATCGCTCAAGACTGGCAGGGTTTGACCGACTGCCGCCCCCTCCTCCGGGGGTACCGCCATCACCGCCCGCCGGTAGAGGTCCGCCGCCAGGTCCTCCAGCAGGATGACTTCGGCGCTGAGCACCTCCGCCGTATGGGCCAGAGTGCGATCCACCTGGGGGTTAAAGGATCGTCGCAGCTCGGGGAACACCGTCAGGCGCAGGCGATTACGGGCGTAGCCCAGATCCTGGTTAGTACTGTCTAGCCAGATCGGCAGGGCAAACCGCTGGCAAAACTCGGTGATCTGATCGCGGGTAAAGCCAAGTAGGGGACGCACCAGCTGAATCTGGGGATAATCAAGGCTGAGGGGGCGACTCCAGTCCAGGGCCTGGAGACCATCGCTGCCGCTGCCTCGGATCAGGTTATGGAGTAGGGTTTCCGCCCGATCGCTGGCGCTGTGCCCGGTGACCATCCACCGTCCGCCACTGGCCGCCGCCACCTGCCCCAACACCCCGTAGCGCCACTGGCGGGCTTGCGCCTCCTGCCGCCTGGGTTGATCCGCCCGCAGCACCCGGCAGGGCACCCCCCACGCCTGGCAGAGATCCACTACAAAGGTGGCATTTTGGCCTGAGTCGGGGCGCCAGCCATGGTCGCAGTGCACCACCTGCAGGGTCCAGTGCCAGTGGGTTTGGAGATCCAATAACAGGCGCAGCAGGGCAACGGAATCCTGACCGCCAGACACCGCCAACCAAAGGGAGCTGTGGGCCGGTAGCAGCGATCGCCGCCGCAGTTCCCCATGGAGTCGAGCGTGTAGATCACTCCAGGGAATAGGAGGAGGAGACTGAGACTGATTCATCGGTGATCAGCTTCAGGAGGAGGGCTATCTAGAGGAACAACAGGCCCGGCACCATCGTCGCCGAGCCAGGAAAACTGAAACGTTTTGATCATAAACCGCGATATACTCCCATGGAGCAGCCTTAATTTGCCCAACTGTTTAGAGGATATCCATAACCATGGTTGCGGTCGCCATTCTTGCCGCTGGACGCGGTACCCGCATGAAGTCGAGCCTGCCCAAGGTACTGCACTCGGTGGGGGGCAAACCAATGGTGGAACGGGTACTGGACGGGTTAGCCAGCCTTCACCCCAGCGCCATCTTTATTATCGTGGGTTTTGGTGGGGATCAGGTGCGGGCGGCCCTGGCCCACCGTCCCGATCTCACCTTTGTGGAACAGACGCAGCAACTGGGTACCGGCCATGCGGTGCAACAGGTGATTCCCCACCTAGAGGGGTTTGAGGGGGACTTGCTGGTGCTGAATGGGGATGTCCCCCTGCTGCGGCCGGAAACCCTAGCCGCCCTGGTCAGTACCCACCAGCAGCACCACAACGCCGCCACCCTGCTGACCGCCCAGTTCGCCGATCCCACCGGCTACGGTCGGGTATTCTGCACCGAGCAGCAGGTGGTCACCGAAATTGTTGAGCACCGCGACTGTACCCCCGCCCAGCGGCAAAACCCCCGCATCAATGCCGGGGTGTACTGCTTTAACTGGCCCCGACTGATGGGGGTTTTGCCCCACCTGAAGGCGGACAACGACCAGCAGGAATACTACCTCACCGATGTGGTCAGGGATCTGCACCCCGCCATGGCAGTGGACGTGGCCGACAGTCAGGAAATCTTTGGCATCAATAGCCGCAAACAACTGGCGGAAGCCTACGCCATTCTCCAGGACCGGGTTAAGGATTACTGGATGGCGGCGGGGGTTACCCTGATTGACCCCGACAGCATCACCATTGACACGACGGTGCATCTGGAGCCCGATGTGGTGATTGAACCCCAAACCCATCTGCGAGGCCAGACCACCGTTAGCACCGGCAGTCGCCTGGGGCCGGCATCGATGATCGAAAACAGCCAGATTGGCCCCAACGTCACCGCTAGTTTTTCGGTAATCACCGACAGCACTGTGGCGGCGGGCACCCGCATTGGCCCCTACGCCCACCTGCGGGGCCAGGTCCAGGTGGGGGAAGGGTGCCGCATTGGTAACTTTGTGGAGTTGAAAAAGGCCACCCTGGGGGCCGGCACCAATGTGGCCCACCTCTCCTACCTGGGGGATGCTACCCTGGGCGATCGGGTCAACATCGGAGCGGGCACCATCACCGCTAACTATGATGGCTATCGTAAACACCCAACAGTGATTGGCAGTGGCAGCAAGACCGGATCCAATAGTGTGCTGGTGGCCCCGGTTACCCTGGGCTGCGATGTCACCGTGGGAGCAGGGTCGGTAATTACCCGCGACGTCCCCGATGACTGCCTGGTGGTTTCCCGATCGCCCCAGCAGGTCTACGAGGGCTGGCGTCCCCGCCATTTGCGCCAGCCCGAAGCCGACCAGAGCTAGTTCAGCCCCAGTACTGCCATGTATCCTCCGGTTTCACCGATTATCTTCGAGTTTGGCCCCCTTGCCCTGCGCTGGTACGGCCTGCTGATGTTGGTCGCCATCCTGGCCGCCGCCACCATCGCCAGTCGCTACGTAACCAGGCAAGGGGAGGACCCGGAGAACCTCTGGGACATGCTGTTCTGGATACTCATCCCCGGTTTTGTTGGGGCCCGGCTCTACTACGTGTTTATCCAATCTCCCCGGGGGCCAGAGGGCCTGGGTTACTACCTCAGTCACCCCGGCAAGATTCTGCAGATTTGGGGGGGGGGCATTCATATTTTTGGTGGTTTCATATTTGGGGCGATCGCCCTGTGGCTATTTACCCGCCAGCGCCAGCTCAACCCCTGGCCCTACCTGGACGGCATTGCCCTGGGCCTACCCCTGGCCCAGGCCATCGGCCGCTGGGGCAACTTCATTAATCAGGAACTCTACGGCCCCCCCACCGATCTGCCCTGGGGGCTGCGGATTGATACCCAACACCGTCTCGCCCCCTATGATCACCTCAGCCAGTACCCCGACAGTACCCGCTTCCACCCTCTCTTCCTTTACGAATCAATCTGGAACCTGGCGGGTTTTTTGGTACTGGCTTGGGTGGCCCGTCGTTACCAGGCCCAGCTAAAGTCCGGTGATTTAGCCCTGGGTTACCTGGTCTGGTATCCCCTGGGGCGGTTTTTCCTGGAGTTTTTCCGTACCGACTCGTGGTTTTTTGGCGGTACCCCCTTTAACCTGGTGCATATCCTGTGCGCTGGGGCGGTGGGGTTGGCAATCGCCACTCTCTATCGCCGCCACGCCCGGGCCTAGGGTTCCAGGTTTGTCGAAGTTTTGCGACGTTGACGGACCATTAGCCCAGCCCTGAGCTATGGTAAAACCTCAGCGGAGTGGGAGATGGACCGGTGAGGCATCAAAACTGGTGGCAACGATGGCAGCCCTTGTCAGTGCTGGCGGTCGGCATGTTTGGCCTGGGGGCGATCGCCGGTCTGACCGCCTCCCGCCCATCGCCCACCACCACCGCCGCCAGCCCGGTGGAATCCCCCCTGGCCCCCCACCTGGGGAAACTAGCCCAGCCCCTAGTATTGAATGGTCGGCCCCAGCTAGATCCTAAACCTCAAGCAGCGGAAATCTGGGAATGTCAGGTGGTGGTGGTGGGGGGCTCCCTGGGAGGGGTGGCGGCAGCGGCCCAGGCCATGGCAACGGGGGCCCAAACCTGCCTGTTCGAGGTTTCCCCCTGGTTAGGGGGGCAAATCAGCGCCCAGGGGGTCTCCGCCCTGGATGAGTCCCTACGCATGCGCCAGCGCCAGAATTTTTCCCCCAGTTGGTTGCGGCTGCGGCACCTGATTGAACAGCAGCCGGTATCCCTACCTCCCTGGACGGGGGTCGGTGCCGGGGTGAAGGTGGCGGCAATCAACAGTTGTTGGGTGGCGACCCTGTGCTTTCCCCCAGACGCGGGCCATGGAGCTGCCCAGCAATTTTTAAGGGAGACCCAGGCCAACGCCCAGGCCAGTCGTTGGGCCACCATGACCGCCTTTAAAGGGGCTGAGTTCGATGCCAGCGGCCGTCGCATAACGGCGATTTACGCCGTGCATCGCATCCCTAAACATCCTGACTATCTACCTAAGGGTCGGCTGTCGGAGGAACTATCGGATTGGTATAGTTGGTCCCCCACCCAGGATTTTGAACGGCTGCCGATTAAGCTGCAGGCCCCCCCTGACCAAACCATGGTGGTGATTGATGCCACTGACACCGGCGAACTGGTGGGCTGGGCCAGGGTTCCTTACCGCCTGGGGTCAGAGGCTCGGGCCACCACCGGTGAGCCCAATGGCTCCCGGTTTGACAACCCTGACTGTACCCAGGCCTTTACCTATCCCTTTAGCCTGGCGGTTTACAACGATCACGGCGACAGCCAGGCGGCCCTTGCTCGCCTGCAACCCACCTATGCTCTCCATGAGCACCAGGCCGGCTACGACCTGGAGGGCTTTCCCTTCCTGACCGGCAAAAGCCTGTTTAACTATCGCCGCATTGTCAGCCCCACCCGCAGCAACCCCTACACCGGTCGGCCCCAGGTGGGGGATATCTCCATGATTAACTGGAACCAGGGCAATGACTGGAATTGGATGAACCCACCCCTGGTGCTCGGAGAGCGGGAGTTAGCCCAGGCCGGTCAATACCAAAACTGGATGGGGGGATTGTCCCAATCCGCCCTGAAGTTTGCTGAGGAGAATGCCCTGATGTTTGCCCGCTGGTTGCTGGAGACCCAGTCTTCGGCGGCCTATCCCCTGGCCTACCTCTACGGTATTGACAGCCCCATGGGGACGAGATCGGGCCTCAGCATGGTGCCCTACCTGCGGGAGGGGCGGCGGATTTTGGGGAGATCGGCCTACGGCCAGCCGGCCTTTATGATTCGGGAAAATGACCTGCGCCACCAATTTCCTGACCAACGGGACTTCGCCCCCAGTGCTGTCGGTCTGACCCATTACGCCATTGATATCCATGGCTGCCGCTACCGCAACTGGCTACCCTCTGGGGACGCCATTAGTGCCCCCGCCGAGGAGGCCCTGGTCAAACCCTTACAAATTCCCCTGGAGGCTCTGATTCCCCAGGGTGTTGATAACCTACTAATGGGCGGTAAGGCCATGGCTACCACCCACATTGCCAATGCCTCCACCCGCATTCACTACGGTGAGTGGCAAATTGGGGCCGCCGCCGGAGTAACGGCGGGTTGGTTAGTAGGCCCAGGTGCCGCGGTCAAGGCCCCCAGCCAAATCCTACCCCAGGGCCATATGGCATCCCTACAGGCTTTCATGGTGCAGCAAGGCCTGAAGCTTACCTGGTAGATAAGCTTGCTAGCTCCCCTTTGGGACTTTACAGGCAGCTACGGTGATAGGGTCCACCCAACAAAATGTTCTCTTAGCTAGGCTTTAGAATTTGCTGCTAGGCTTTGCCTATGCTAATCTCACCATGGGCCAAGGATATTGAGAGCCTGGCTCACCTCAGGCCTTATAGGTTGACCTGAGCATAGTTTACTTTTGTAAACCGCTCTGAGAGAAATCATGGTTTTTTTAGGCAAACTTTTTGGCAAAAAAGAAGAAGACAAGGCTAAGGCTGCTCCGCAGTTTGACGTTAAACAGGCTGCCGCCGCCGCCCAAATTGACGCTGCCAAAGTTGGATTAGATGGACAGTTTGACGAAAGTGGCCTGGCTAAGCGAGTAGCTAAGGCCCTAGATGACGCCAATGTGTCCGATGCGGTCGGCCTTTGGGTAGCCCAGACCGGTTCCACCGTTGTCCTCAAATACAACCCCGATGCAGAGTCGGTTCTGGAGAGGGCAAAACAGATTGCCATGGCGGTGGATGGTGCCACCGCCGTCACCACCCTGCCTAACGCCTAGGGCGCCAGGTAGACAAGTCAGAACCCCCAGGCCAATAGATTTTGACAAATCTACTGCATCCTGGGGGCTCTAGACTAAGTTACGTACTAAGCATAGTGTCTTTGGTAATATTGTTTTATAGCCCCATCGCCTTTAATAAAGGCAATGCTAGGTCATCGGACCAGTCAACTATTCCACAGACCAATCTTAGGGTTAAAATTCGATACTGGCTGCCACCCTGGAGAGAGACGTCAGAGCAGTATCAAAGCGGTTTACTATACCGATGCAATAATTCACTCCCTCCTGACAAAATCACCGAAGCTCCTGATGTATCCTTTAGAAGTAGGAGGCATGTAAATGGTCACGTACCGATTATCTTATTTTTTGCTTGACAAAAACTAGTGCTTGGCAAAAAGCTGGGATGCTCCCTATCAGCGTTTCTCTGTCGAGTCCCTTATGCTAGAGTAAATAAGTAACATGTTTTGCTTTCGGTAGGCTGGTTAATCACAGTCTAATCTCAATTTTCGGATAATCGGTGAATACCACTCCGAATCTAACTTGTCTACATTCATGTTTCATTTGGAGTTGTATTATGTCGATTTATGTAGGGAACCTGGCCTACACTGCTACAGCACAAGATATTACCGATGTCTTCGCTGAGTATGGTGCCGTTAGTCGGGTAACCTTGCCCACAGATCGAGAGAGCGGACGTCCTCGAGGCTTTGCTTTTGTGGAAATGGAGAAGGAATCTGACGAAAATACCGCCATTGAGGCTCTCGATGGAGCTGAATGGATGGGTCGAGAGTTAAAAGTCAACAAAGCTCGTCCTAAAGCTAAAAATGAGTCCAAAGGTAGCTTTGGTGGCAGGCAGAATGCTAATCGCAAGTTTTCTAATTGATGGAATGACCTAATACCTCTTTTTATTGAAAACCTAGGTATAGTTAAACTTTTTTACAGAAAAGATTTTGGTTTAACTAGCTTAGTATTATTTGGTAAAAAAAGGTAGGCATTTACAGCGTTAGGAGTTTTATCGACACTGACGTGGACGATCTGACTAGCAGTTCCATTGATAGAGGTAATCAAGCAATGGTTGCCATGGCTGATATACTCGAATTCAACTCGTTCTAGCCTTTCGTTTAGTTGATAGGCTGTATTCCTAGCTAATTATTTTTTGGATACATGGGCTATTGTTCATGTATCTTTTTTTACTGCACTAATCGCTAGATATCCATGCCTATTAGGCGTTTCAAACGGCCTCTTTACTGTAATGATTCACTCCCCCCCCGGCTAAACCGCTACAACCCATGATCCCTCGTTCGAATGAGGGGGGGGGATGTGAACGGTTACTCTTTACTAGAGATTTAAGATTAACCAGCTCAAGCAGATAGACGGATGATACAGCGAAAACCCATATGACAGGTGGAGGTATCGACACCCTGAGCCATGCGGGCGGCGGGGCGATAGCGGCGGCAGTAATCGGGAGTACAGAGAAAAGATCCGCCCTTAACTACTTTACGGGGAATGGCAACCCCAGCTAGGGAGGGGTCGGAGCTTGCTTGCTGACTGCCCCCCCGGGGATTATTCAGCGTACAGCAGGCTGGCTTTTGAATCTGTTGATGTTGCTGATACCAGTCATTGGTCCATTCCCAAACGTTGCCGATCATGTCGTAGAGACCATAGCCATTGGCAGGAAAACTACCGACAGGAGAGGTGCGATCGTAGCCATCAGCAATGGAGTTATGGTAAGGAAATTGACCCTGGAACGTATTCGCCATGAACTTGCCGTCAGGGTAAAGTTCTTCTCCCCAAGCAAATTCCTTGCCCTCCAGACCGCCCCGGGCGGCAAACTCCCACTCCGCTTCCGTAGGTAGTTCCTTACCAAGCCATTGGGCGTAGGCAAGGGCATCAGCATAGGCAACATGAACGACGGGATGTTTTTCCCGTCCCTTCAAGCTACTTCCCTTACCCTCGGGATGCCGCCAATTCGCTCCCCTAACGTAGGTCCACCAATTGTAATGGTTAGCTTTATCAACCGGTCCAGAAGGTGGGGTGAAAACAATGGAAGAGGGGGCTAACAGGGTAGGGTCTGCACCGGGATAGTCTGCTGGGTTAGCGGACTGCTCAGCCACGGTGACATGGCCAGTGAGTTTAACAAACTTCTGGAACTGAGCATTGGTAACTGGATAGCGATCGATCCAAAAACCATCTACCCGAACTTGATGAGCTGGGGACTCCTCTTCATAATGGTGGTCAGAGCCCATTAAAAAGGTACTCCCAGAAATCCAGATCATATCTTTAGCTGGGGGACGATCCGGGGTGGGGAGGGAGGACCTTAGGGTAGACATTGACATAACTAAGGAATGGATGATGGAGAAGGATAGGATCACTACCCCTAGTGACAAGAGGCCGTAGGATGCACCAACCCCAATGGTGGAACAGGTGGTGCTATGGTCATGACTAGCTACTCATACCAAGAAACTAGCAGATTAATACTATCAGGACGGGGAAAGGACAGGCTATTCAAAAACTGCCATTTACAGCCTTGGCCAAGACAGGTATAGCAATATACCAGTGAGTTAATTGTGATAGCAGCCATCTCACTAAAATCAGGCCATCAAGAGAAGCTACCGTTTCCTAGACCAGTTCCAGATCCCGTGACTGGGACTAAACACAAAGGCCAGACTAAACAAGAGGGACACCACCAGAACAATGGCGGGGCCAGAGGGCAGGTTAAAGTAGTAACTCAGGTAAAGGCCCGTGACACTGGCGGCCACGCCGATCGCACTACCCACTCCCATCACCTGGTGCAGGCGTGGCACCAGCAGGTAAGCTGTAGCCCCCGGGGTAATCAGCAGGGACAGCACCAAAACCACCCCCACCACCTTCATGCTGGCCACCACCGTCAGGGCAATCAAGGCCATTAGCCCGGCATTCAGCCAGGCCACCGGTAAACCGCTGGCCTGGGCCGCCAGGGGGTCAAAACTATAGAACAATAGCTCCTTGTAGAGCAACCCGAAGATCGCCAGCACCAGCACGGCGATCAGGACCGTGTCCCTAACATCACCGGCGGTGACCCCCAGGATATTGCCAAACAAAAAGTGATTGAGATCAATCTTGTTACTTTTTTGAATCACGGTGATTAGGGTAATTCCCAGGGCGAAGAAGGCGGAGAAGACAATGCCCATGGCCGCATCCTCCTTGATCGGCGATCGCCGATGAATCCAACCGATCAGTACGGTGCTGGCCACCCCGGCCACAAAGGCCCCCACCAAAATATTCACCCCCAGCCAAAAGGCCAGGGCCAGTCCCGGTAGCACCGAGTGGCTAATGGCATCCCCCAGTAGGGCCAGGCGCTGCACCATCAGGTAGCTACCCACCACCGCACAGATCACCCCCACCATCACCGCCACCGCCAGCGATCGCAGCATAAAACCATACTGGAGAGGATCCAGCAGCCAATGGAACCAATCAGGCAGCATGGCCAAAGAAGCTAACATGACCACCGTAGGCCCGACGGATATGGTCTGGGGTCAACACCCACTGGCGGGGCCCCGCGGCAATCAGTTCCTGATTCAGGAGCAAAAGTTGATCAAAATGGGTAATCGATTCCCCCAGGTCATGGTTCACCACCAGGAGGATTTTGCCGGCCCGGGCTAACTCCTGGAAAACCTCAAACAGCAGGGTTTCGGTTTTTTGATCCACCCCCACAAAGGGCTCATCAAAGCAGAACAGGTCAGCCCCCTGGGCCAGGGCCCGGGCCAGGAAGACCCGCTGTTGCTGGCCCCCCGACAGGTTGGCCAGGGGGCGCTGGCTCAGATCCGCCAACCCCACCCGCTCCAGGGCCTGCTTCACCGCCTGCCGACTGGTGGGGGAAAAGGGCCGCAGCCAGCCGGTTTGTTTCACTCGGCCCATCATCACCACATCCCAAACTGTCGCCGGAAAACTCCAGTCAATCTGCGATCGCTGGGGCACGTAGGCCACCCGATCCAGCTGGTGGGCCAGGCTATCCTCCCCGTAGGTGACCCGGCCGGTGACCGGGGGCAACAACCCCAGCATGGCCTTAATCAAGGTACTTTTGCCCGCCCCATTGGGGCCCAAAATCCCCACCAACTGGCCTGGCCGGATGGTAAAACTGAGGTTGCGCAGGGCCTGGACATCGCGGTAGTTAACGGTGAGGTGGGCAACGGTGAGGCAGGGCGAAGCAGCCATGGTTAGTTAGAACTTTTAGGGCTAGGATAGCTCCCCTGGGGGAAGAACTATGAAAGGATTATGAAATCCAGTGTAGTCTAAAAATGAAAGGACTATGAAAAAACCTGCCCCCCTGTTGATCGCCGCTACCCCTCCAGGAGCAGGACCAGGCCTGCTCCTGGCCCTGTTCGCCCTGGGCCTGGGCAGTTGCCAGGCCACCACCCCAGACCCAGGCGCAGAAACCCATCGAGGGCCGCTACGGGTGGTGGCCACCACCACCCTGATCGCTGACTGGGCCAGCCAAATCGGTGGAGACCAGATTGAACTCAAGTCCCTAATTCAACCGGGCAACGATCCCCACGTCTATGAGCCGGTCCCGGCGGATACCATCGCCCTGGAGCAGGCGGATTTGATCCTCTACAACGGCTATAACCTGGAGCCAGGCCTGATTCGCCTGATTGCCGCCACCGGCCAGCAGCAACGCTCCGTGGCCCTGGGGGAGGCGGTGCCGCCCCTGACCTCCCAGTTGCCGGGCCATGCCGTCCCCGATCCCCACGTTTGGGGGGATGTCAGTCAGGTGGAGCCCATGGTGGAACGCCTGCGGGACGAACTGATTGCCCGGGCGCCAGACCACTCGGCGGAGTTTCGCGATCGCAGCGATCGCTACCTAACCGAACTACAGCGGGTGCACCGGTGGATCAGGGAGCAAACCGCCACCATCCCCCCCGACCAACGGCAATTAGTCACCACCCACGATGCCTTTCAGTACTACGCCCGGGCCTACGGTCTGACGGTGGTGGGAACCTTGATTGGCATCAGCACAGAGGAACAGCCCAGTGCCCAAACCGTGCGACAACTGGTGAGTAGTATTCGCTCCCTGGGGGTGCCGGCGATCTTCACCGAAACCACCCTCAATCCGACCCTGATTACCACCGTCGCGACGGAATCTGGAATCAGGCTGGCCCCCACCGCCCTCTACTCCGACTCCCTGGGAGTAGCCGGCAGTGAGGGGGATACCTACGGCAAAATGATGATGGCCAATACCCGCGCCATTGTGGAAAACCTCGGTGGCCAGATCCGGGGACAGTGATCAGGGGTCAAGAGCTTTAATTTCTAAAACACCTACCTTTAACCTGAATTTCAAGGCAAAATGGAGGGGATTTCAACGGCAGGAGCCCAGGCTATGACCAAGCAGAGTCGTCAGAATGTTGTCTCCGATCCGATTACCACACTCCTCCAGAATAATTTTCTGTTTACTGCCCTGGGGCAGACGGAGTTAGAGAGCTACCTGCCGGACAACCCCATCGTCAGGGAAAAGCTCTACTCTAATCGACCGATTTACACCGCCTTCCGCCCCGATAATTGGCTAGAGTACCTCTACATCATTATCGATGGCGGTCCTGTAATTATGCGCAGCACCCCCTTGGATCGGGTGATTGGCATTACCTACCCGGGGGGGTGCTTTGGTTACTCCAGCTTGCCGGTGGGCTTTGGCACGGCGGCGCGGGCCTTCCCTAGCCTGGTGGAGGCCTATAAAACCACCGATGTGGTGAAGGTGCCAGTGGCGGCGATCACCGCCCTCTACCGTGACAACACTGCCTTCCAAAACCGCTACAACCTGCTATTTGAACTACAAGAAAAGTTTCAGTACCACCTGCTCAACTGCAGCGCCTACCCCCCCCAATCCGTAGCCGCCCTACTGCGAGCCCTAATCTACCAGGAACGCAGCCTGGGCAGCCAGCCCCAAGCCCCGAGGAACGACTACACCTTTGACCTACCCATCGATCTAATTGCCCGGGCCTGCCAGCTTAACCATCGCACCGTAGAACAGGTGCTCAAGGGTCTTACCCGGGCGGGTTATCTTAAGGCTAACAAGAACCCAGATAACCAGGGGGCTGATCAGCTCCATATTGTCGACCCGGAGGGGTTGAAGGAAGTCTACGGTGCTACCCGGGATAAGGTGGCCTGGTGGCCACTGAAGTAGGGGTTGACTAAGAGATCACCCGTCCTCAGTGATAGTTTTCATCCTCCCGCAGCTCATCGTAAAGCAAATCCAGGCCGATTAACACCCGCTCCCGATCGGAGAGATCGCCAATAATTTTTCGTACCGGGGGGGGCAGAATCTTAGAGAGGGTCGGGGTCGCCAGGATCTTGTCCTCCTCTGCCAGTTGGGGGTTTTTCAGGACATCGATTACCTTCAAGGCGTAAACCCCCTGAAACTCCTCCTCCAGGATATTGTTGAGGGTTTTCAGCGCCCGAATCGAATTGGGAGTATTGCCAGCCACGTAGAGCTTCAGGATATAGGT
The DNA here is from genome assembly GCA_040374235.1 of Leptolyngbya sp. Lineage (GTDB taxonomy): Bacteria > Cyanobacteriota > Cyanobacteriia > Phormidesmidales > Phormidesmidaceae > Nodosilinea. The sequence goes on from JBEIUS010000047.1 coordinate 15,283, forward strand.
TTTCTTAACGGCACTCATGGACACTAGGTTCGAGAGGTCATAGGAATCGGTAAGGATGAGGGAATATCGCTAGGGCTCCCTGGGAATAGAACGGCGATACATCTCACAGAGGTGGGCAATTACGTCAATCAGGGTAAGCCGGTAATCCAGTAGAATCTCCTCACTGCGGCCCTCTAATTTTAGTTGCTTAGAGAATTCATCCATTAAATCCATGTGAATTTCCACAATGTGGGATACGGAAATATCCGCCATAAAAGCCTGATTAACAAAGCTGTCAATATTTTGGTTAAGGGCGGCGTCATTAGCGAAGTACCCCAGGATAATCTTACGGTAGTCGGCCCTGAGCTGGCATAAAAGGGTTTCACGGTCAGGCTGACTCATATTCCGTAGGAAGTGATCGGAGTTGCGCTTGTAGTAGACCCCCAGATAACCGAGGCGAGCATTGAGTTTCTCGGTGAGTCGCTCCTGTTGAGCCGTTAGTAGATCTGGGGAGGGCAAGGACACAGGGGAGGGGAGGGGGGGCAGAGGACAGTCTGGAGCTGAGAGTTGGAGGAAACAATCAATCGCCCGGCGAATGGTACTGTCGAGTTGATCAAGCTGATCCATCGGCAAGGTCACCACCGCCCCGTGGTAGGTAGCACTCCAGGGTTCTAACCCTAGAGGGGTGGAATTGACTAATACCACCACCGGTAGGAGAACGCCATGGTTACTCAGGCGCTCACGGAGATCTTCGGTTACCATGGTTGCCTCAAGCACCAGACAGTCCATGGGGTGGCTGCGATCGCTGAGCCAGGCTACTCCTTCCCCTAACGTCCTGGCGGTATGGACAGCATAGCGGTCGGGGGAGAGGCCCAAACCAGGCGATTCTATCAGCTCCCTAGACTGGGCCAGGAGGTATATCTGTAAGGGAGTAACCAAGGCAGTAACTCAAGATAACGAGGCTGGAGACCAATGGGTAGACCGCTCTGAAATCAAAATAGGGTGTAGTACCCCATTTCCATTTCAATAGAAAAATTTAGTTTACATTTTTTAATTGTAAGGGCTGATAGCCAGAATGCTTCCTCCCCAATTTTTAAGCCATCCCCCCAGTTTTCCCACCACCACCGATCTGAATAGGGTAATGAGAGCCTTGGCAACCCAGCTCCCCGCCACCCCTGATTACCTGGTGGTGGTGGATGGCCACCACCAGCCCCTGGGGGTAATGTCCCTGGCTAAGTTGTGGGCTTTTTATCACCATCTCCCCCCCAGCCCCCAGCCCTCGGATCCGCCCGTACTGCAGGACTGGCAGGCCTACTGGGAGCCGGTTCTAGCCATTCCCGCCCAGATCACCGCGACGGATCTGGGAACTTACCTTCAGGCCCAACCCCAGGGGCACTGGGTTACGGTGGACAGCACCGGGGGTTACCAAGCCTACATCGAGGCCAGGGGGCTACTGGCCTGGTTACTGCCCCAACTGAACTTAGCCCCCCAAACCCAGGGCTGGCTGATGGCCTTGAGCCACGCCCTCAAAACTCCCCTGACCTCCCTGCTGGGACTCTCCAGTCTGCTGCTCGATTCCCGGGTGGGCACCTTGAGCGATCGCCAAACTCGCTACGCCACCCTGATGCGTAGGGCCATCCGTCAATTAATTCGCATGGTGAATGAATGGGTCGACTGGTTACGGCTCGAGTCCGGCGACCTGGTGTTAGATTGGCAGGAGCTAAATTTGGCCAGCCTGCTGGCGGACCTGTTACCGCAGTTTGTGAATAGCCGGTTACCGGATCAGCCGCCACCGGTCTGGGTGCAGGAGTTTACCCTTGAGGACCAGACCTCCCTGGCCTTCCTAGGAGGAGACCGACAACGTTTAGTTCAAGCCCTGCACAGCTGCTTAGATTACCTCCTGCAACAGCAATCCCAACCCCTGGGCCTCACCCTCACCTGCTGGGGCCCCTGGCTAAGTTTGCACCTGCGAGGCACCTACCCCAAGGACCAACCCTTCCCCGACCTGATGCTCCCGGGGGGGTCAGCCTTAGATTACCTGGGACTCACCCTCACCCGCCAGCTTTGCCGGGCCCACGGGGGTGAGCTAGGGGGGTTTTGCTCCCCCCACCTGGGGTATCACCTGACCCTGTTGATCCCCCTACCCCAGGGGGCGGCAACAACGGAATCCGTGGTAGTGATGTTAGTCAGTCGGGCGATCTCAACCATTGATGTCATCCATAGCCAACTCCAGGGCAGCTCCTACGGGCTGGTGGTGATGACGAACCCTAGGGAGGTGGCCAGGGTTGCGGATCGGCTCACACCCCGGGTAATAATTTGGGATGGCGACTCCTTCAGCCCGCCCCTAGCGCCCCCAGCCGGCCTGGGGGGAGGTCTCCTGCAAATTACCGAAACCGCCACCAGCCGTGGTCTCGACGCCACCACCCTGGCTCGGGGGGATCTACCCCTAGCCCTACTACCCACCCTGGCGGCCATCCTAGAGAGCATCGCCACGACCCAGCCGCTCACCCTACTCCTCCTCCATAGTCCAGACCAGGCTCCAGCCCTCTCTCCCGAGTGGCACCAAGCCCTACAAAACCACCAGTGTTGTCTGTTACAGGCTGAAGACATCGACCAGGCCAGACTGCTCTGCCGAATTTGGCAGCCCGATGCCATCGTTCTAAATCAACAGGCCCCCCCCAGGGCAGAGGATCTGATGCAGATCAGCCGCCTACCCGATCTGGCGAGCTATCCCCTGGTGCTCCTCAGGGCCAGTCCAGCAGATGCCCCGGACCTCAAAATCATTGATGCCAGGGCAGTGATAGATCGGGGCCCGCTCCAGGGAGCCATCATCCTACTGCACCAAATTAATCCCTACCGAACAAACCTGACCCTGACCCGTCAGCTAGAACCCCAAACCTGATCTGGAGAAAGGACAGGAGATCGGCCGGGGTGTTAGGCTAGGACAGATTTACCGAAGCCCGGCACTGCTGCAATGCTTGATCTGTTGCTGATGGCCAGCCTGGGGTTTCTGGGCAGTTTTGGACACTGCCTGGGTATGTGCGGGCCTATCACCGTTGCCTTTTCCCTATCCCAGGGGCCAACTGCCCAGGGTCGGGGATCCCAGGTGCGGTTTCACCTGCTACTGAGCTTGGGCCGCATCATCAGCTATGCCCTGGTGGGGGCGATGGTGGGCGGGCTCGGGTCCGTGCTGGTGGCTGGCGGTCAGATGGCGGGGGTAGGTAGCTGGCTGCGGCGGGCGATCGCCCTAGCCACAGGGCTTTTACTAATATGGTTTGGTCTAGGGCAAATTAACCCTGGTCAGTTGCCGCCGGTGCCACTGCTCAACCCCATGGCCCAGGCCAGTTGGCATGATCGCCTGGGTCGAGCCATGACAGCCCTAGAGCGCCAGCCCCGGGGCTGGACACCGCTGCTGTTGGGTCTGGTGTGGGGGCTGATGCCCTGTGGTTTCCTATACGCGGCCCAACTAAAGGCGGCGGAAACCACTAACCTCTGGAGAGGGGGCGCGGCCATGCTGGCCTTTGGAATCGGTACCCTACCCACCATGGTGGGGCTAGGGGCGGCCACCACGGCCCTCAGTGCTGACCGGCGGGGCCAGCTCTTTCGCCTAGCGGGCTGGATCACCCTGTTGGTAGGCCTGCTCACCCTACTGCGCAGCAGCAATGGCGTTGATTTCACCGGCCATGGGGCCTTAATCACCTTGGCTCTGGCCCTGATCGCCCGCCCCCTGAGCCACCGTTGGCCGGCCCTATTGACCTACCGCCGAACCCTGGGTGTGGGGGCTTTTGTTCTATCCGTCGCCCACGTCGCCCATATGGTCACCCTGGGCTGGGACCCCAGGGCTCTACCCTTTTTGCTGCCTCCGTTACAGGTGGGGGGCTGGGCCGGGGTGATCGCCCTGGGGTTAATGATCCCCCTGACTGCCACCAGCAGTAATCAGGCCCAGACTAAGCTGGGCCAGCACTGGCGACAGTTGCACCGCTTAGTGGTGCCGATCTTTGGCCTGGCGGTGGTCCATACCCTGCTGTTGGGTTCGAGTTATTTGGGCAACTTTGACCGATCTCCTCGGCACGGGTTGGCGGCGATCGGCCTAAGCAGTCTGGCCCTGATCGTTCTGGGGCTACGCTGGCGCCCTAGAACGTCTGTCCAGCCTTGGCTTTGACCGATCAACCCTATCCTCAGCGTTCTGGCCAAAACCCTATCTACCCGCAACGGTTCTATGCGCCCTATTTATCCCGTCCTGGCCTGGCTGTTAGTTTTGGGGCTAGCCTGGCCAGCCCCAGCCCACAAAATTCAGCGATCGGGGGATGTGGCGGGCACCTGGCACCTGGAACCTGACCACAGTCCCCGAGTCGGAGAACCGGCCCGGGTCTGGGTTGCCCTGACTCGAGCTGGCGGCCATGCCATTCCCCTAGACCAGTGTGATTGTCAACTGGCGGTCTACGATCTTAACCATCCGGAGGCGGGGGCGGTCTTCACCCCCACCCTGCAGGCCCTCTCTCCGGAGGTCTTTCGGGGCATTCCTGGGGCCGATCTGAGCTTTCCCAGGGTGGGGGAGTATCGCCTGGTGTTAACCGGTAAGCCCAAGTTATCTGGCCAGTTCGCCCCATTCCAACTGAGTTACACCACGGTGGTGGGGGTGGGTTCCAAAGCCGGGAGGATCGCTCCACCCTCAGGGGAACAGCCAGCCAGCCCAGCCCAGCCTCCCCCCACGGGCCAGGCCTCACCCAACCCGCCCTCGCCAATTCCCTGGATAATTGCGGGGCTTGCCGCCCTAGCCCTGATCGCCTTGGGGTTAGGCCAAGCCTGGCAACGGGTCAGAGGCCGCCAATCCAGCCAGGCCTGCCGCCCTGAACCGCCCCACAGCAAGGATCGGGGGGATGGGCCAGGCTAGGGGATCGGGTCCCGGGGCACCACCCGAATACTGGCCTCCCCCAAGTAGGGTAAGTGGGCCTGTAACTGCTGCTGTAGAGTAGTAGCGATCGCATCCCCCTGCTGCAGGGTTAGGTCCGCCGCTGCCTCCAGTTCCACCTCGGCGTAGAGGCGATGGCCCAACCAGCGGGCCCGCACCCCCTTAACCACCCCCCCCTCGGGCCGATGGCTCAGGGCGTGATCCAGGGTCTCCAGCACATCGGCGTCAACCCCATCCATGAGGCGGCCAA
>JBEIUS010000104.1:0-11994 GCA_040374235.1 Leptolyngbya sp.
ATGAAAATCTTGACCGCATCTTGACCCTAGCTATTGAGAAGATTCTCAATAGCCCTGCCTGAAAAGCCTATGCTCCCGTTAGGCAACCTAGGCTCGAAACGCTATCTTTGGTACAAGAGTTCTAAAATGAGAATTGCTGACGCTTGACGATTCGATTTTTCCTAGACCGCCAACTTATGGTAGGGTAGAAAAGTTGTCAAAATCGCACATCTAGAATTTCGGGTCTGTAGGGCTTACTCTAACAGCGCATCTAGATGGTGGATAAACCCGAATGGAGAAAAAACATGGCAGTGATTACCCTCCCCGAGCTCCTGGAGTCTGGGGTCCACTTTGGACATCAAACCCGACGCTGGAATCCGAAGATGGACCCCTACATCTTCACGTCCCGCAACGGGGTGCACATTATTGACCTGGTGCAAACCGCCCAACTGGTGGAGGAAGCCTACGCCTTCACCCGGTCAGCCGCAGAACAGGGGCAACGATTTCTATTTATCGGTACTAAGCGACAGGCCGCTGGCATTGTCGCCCAGGAAGCTAGTCGCTGCGGATCCCATTATGTTAACCAGCGCTGGCTAGGGGGCATGCTGACCAACTGGGCTACCATTAAGTCCCGCGCCGATCGCCTGAAGGAATTAGAACGCATGGAGGAAACCGGCGCCATTGACCTGCGGCCTAAAAAGGAAGCCGCAGTACTACGCCGGGAACTGGAGAAGCTGCAGAAATACCTGGGGGGGATCAAAACCATGCGCCGGGTTCCAGACGTGGCCATCATTGTGGATATCAAACGCGAATACAACGCCGTTTCGGAGTGTCACAAGCTGGGCATCCCGATCATTTCCCTGTTAGATACCAACTGTGACCCTGACCTGGTGGATGTGCCAATTCCGGCCAACGATGACGCCATTCGCTCCATCAAACTGATCCTGGGTAAGCTGGCGGACGCCATCTACGAGGGGTCTCACGGAGCCCAGGGCCGGGGCGACGAGGATTACGACGACTACGAAGGAGCCGAGGAGGAAGATTACGGCTATGATATTCCCGCCGCTGATGAGGACGACGACTAGTTCGGGCGGGTAGATCGTATTCTAAAGCTAGGTTCCATTTGACGACACGCGTTAGGACGTTTGATCACCATGGCAGACATTTCTGCAAAGCTTGTAAAAGACCTGCGCGATAAAACTGGCGCAGGCATGATGGACTGCAAGAAAGCCCTGAAGGAAACCGAGGGGGACTTTGAAAAGGCAATAGACTGGCTACGCCAGAAGGGCATTGCCTCCGCCGCCAAAAAGGAAGGCCGGGTAGCGGCGGAGGGGTTAGTTGACAGCTACATCCACACCGGTGGACGCGTGGGGGTGCTGGTGGAGGTCAACTGCGAAACTGACTTCGTGGCCCGTCGCGAGGAGTTTAAGACTCTGGTGCGGGATGTGGCTATGCAAATTGCCGCCTGCCCTAACGTTGAGTACGTGCGGGTGGGTGACATTCCGGAAGCCATCATTACCAGGGAGAAGGCCGTTGAAATGGGTCGGGAGGACCTGGCTGGCAAGCCCCAGGCAATGCGGGAGAAAATTGTCGATGGCCGCATCCAAAAGCGATTAAAGGAGTTAGCCTTGATGGATCAGCCCTTCATTAAGGATCAAAACATTTCCATCGATGAGTTGGTTAAACGGGCTATCTCCCAACTGGGGGAAAATATCCAGGTACGGCGCTTCTCCCGCTTTGTCATGGGTGAAGGTATTGAGAAACAAGAAACCAACTTTGCGGATGAGGTTGCGGCCCAGACCGGTGCCCTCAAGCCCTGACACCCGTGGGTTGCTTAGTTTGATAATCCGCCCAGGGGTTAGTTAGGAGTCGCAACCATGGTCAGGCCGGTGGAGGTAATTCGGAGGGATATGGATGGCCTTAAGCAGGCTACCCTAATCCTGGCCGAGGAATTTACCCACCTTTACAGTAACTACCTGGGCAGTCTCGGCACCACCCTGCAACGGCAGGTGGTAATGGCGGCCTACCACCTGTGTACCCAGGTGTATCCCGAGAGCTTTCTGACGCTGTCGGTGAGTCAGCGGGAATCTCTGCAGAGACAGATTCGCCAGATGGGGGCGAAGGGTAAGAACTGGTTGGGGAATTTACTTGATCCTAAAACCGATCTGAACCTGTTGGACTCCCTAGACCCAGAGCTCCAGGTGGAGCCATTCCCGCCCCCTGGTCTAGAAGCAGGGGGCGATGCACCAGAGCCCCCCCCAAAGGTGAGTCCGGTGACTAGGGAGGCTGGGGAGCTAGCAGAGGGCCAGGAGTCCTCCGTTAGCCCCATCTCCTTTGAGCGACCAACTGAGCCCGGTCTAGGCCAGGAGGTGGACCTCAACTCGCTCTCCGAGTTACCCATGGGTCAGAGGGAGGAAGCGATCCTAGCCATTCCATCCCTACTGAAGCAGATGGTGATGGCGGCCCTGGCGGAGGAACGACCGGAGAATCTGGGCGATCGCCTGTTCAGTGGTGATGACCTTACCCCCCTGCACCTAGCCAAACACCACATCTACCTGGAACAGCAAATCCGGGACCTGTTGCAGCGCATTTCCCGCCAGGCCAATCAGCGGCTACACAGTGCCAAGATCCTGCCCAACCTGCCTGACGCGATCCTCAATGCCGCTTCCGATGCGGAAATTGGCCCAGGTCGGGGACGATCGGTACCCAACATTTTGAATGTGATGGTGGCCATTGCTTCGGATCCGACCCGAAACCCTAATCACTCTGCGGATCCCTCCCTGATGGCGGAAAGTCCCGATGGGGGTCGGGAGGATGAAGATGAAGATGAAGATGAAGATGAAGATGATTCAGAAAGCACCATGACCCACCTGGCGGCCATTAACCTGCGGTTATCCGATCTGGAGTTCAACGATGTACAATCCTCCCTGGGGCGCAGTAAGTTGCGCACCACCCTGGGGACTTTACGGAAGCTGGGTAAGCAGTATCAAAAACTGGAACGGGAGTTGGCCATCTCCTCTGCAGAGCAGGCCTGGCGGGCAGTCTGGCATGAAGATCCCCCGTCTTAGGGTCAGCACCCGTTGAACCGATCTGGGGACAACAGAAAGGAGGAAAGGGCGACCATGGGGGCTGACCAAGAACCATCCCAGCCAGATTGGCTGCGCTGGCATCGCGCCCTGGCCCTGGAGGCGGAAAGCGGATTCAATGACCTGGTGGGTAAGCAGCAGTGTTTTAGCCAGTTCTTGGCTGACAGCCTGCGTCAGCCGCCCCCGGTGCTACCCCTCGATCAGCAAGCGGTCTGGCAGGATGTAGCTCAATCCTACGATCGCTACCCGGAACTCAGCTTTGCTCAACGCCAACACCTGGTGGTCAAAACCCGACGGCTGCTTCACCATACCCGCCAGTTATTGACGGTGCATCGTCAGGCCCAGGTGCATCGTCAGGAGGGCAACCGCCTGGCGGAGGTGGCGGCCCCCTCCCTAAAAGCGGCCGCCAGCGGCGGATCGGTGGCCACCGCTGCTGCCTCGGTCAGCCCCGATCAGAGCCTCACCTACCTGAAGGGGATCGGTCCTAAAAATGCCGATCGCCTGGCTCGCCTGGGCCTGCACACCGTCAACGATGTCCTTTCCTACTACCCCCGCGACCACCTCAACTACGCCCAACAGGTGAAGATTACCGCCCTGGTACCGGGGGAAACCGTCACCCTGCTGGGGCGGGTAAAGCGGGTGAATTGTTTCACCAGCCCCCGCAATCGCCAGCTCACCATTTTTGAACTGCTGCTGGCGGATGACAGCGGCCAGATCAAGCTCAACCGCTTCTACCCCGGCAACCGCTACAGTACCTCCAGCTGGCAGCAGCAGCAAAAACGCCAGTATCCCCTGGGGGCGATCGTGGCCGCCGCCGGGCTGGTGAAACAGGGTAAATTTGGCCTCACCCTGGAGGACCCCCACCTGGAGGTGCTGGATAGCCTCGGCGACCAGATTGAGTCCCTCACCATTGGTCGGCTGGTACCGGTCTATCCCCTGACGGAGGGGGTGCCGGCGGACTTGGTGCGGCGGGCGGTAGCGGCGGCTCTACCAGCGGTGGCCCTGCTCACCGATCCCCTACCGGGGGAGATGCGGACCACCCATGGGTTAATCGATCTGCCGCGGGCGATCGCCCAAATTCACTTCCCTGAGGAGGAAAATAGCCTAGCCCAGGCCCGCCGGCGCCTGGTGTTCGATGAATTTTTCTACCTGCAACTGGGGCTGCTGCGTCGCCGCCAGCAACAACAACAGAACCAAACCGCCATTACCCTGGCCCCCAGCGGCGAGCTGATCGATCGCTTTTACCAGATCCTACTCTTTGAGCTGACCGGGGCCCAGCAGCGGGTGGTGAATGCCATCCTCACCGACCTGCAAAAAACCGTACCGATGAACCGGCTGGTGCAGGGAGATGTGGGGTCAGGGAAAACCGTGGTGGCGGTGGTGGCCATGCTGGCGGCGGTGCAGGCGGGCTATCAGGCGGTGCTGATGGCCCCCACCGAGGTTCTGGCGGAGCAGCACTACCGTAAATTGGTGGAGTGGTGCACTCAACTACACCTGCCGGTGGAGCTGCTCACCGGCTCGACCCGCGCTGCCAAACGTCGCCAGACCCTGGCGGTGCTGGCGACGGGGGAATTACCCCTGGTGGTGGGTACCCACGCCCTGATTGAAGACCCGGTGCAGTTTTCCGCCCTGGGCTTGGTGGTGATTGACGAGCAACACCGCTTCGGCGTCCAGCAGCGGGCCCGCCTCACCCAGAAGGGCCGCCATCCCCACGTCCTCACCCTGACCGCCACCCCCATCCCCCGCACCCTTTCCCTCACCCTGCACGGCGACCTGGATGTCAGCCAGATTGACGAGCTACCCCCCGGGCGCCAGGCCATCAAAACCACCCTGCTAACCAGTCAGCAGCGGCCCCAGGCCTACGACCTGATCAAACGGGAAATCGCCCAGGGCCGCCAGGCCTACGTGGTGCTACCCCTGGTGGAGGAATCAGAAAAGCTGGACCTGAAATCGGCGGTGGAGGAGCACCAACGCCTGGCCCAGGTGATTTTTCCCGATTTCCAGGTAGACCTGCTCCATGGCCGCATGGGGTCAGGGGAGAAGGAGGCGGCCATCAGCCGGTTTCGCCAGGCCGAAAGCCAGATCCTGGTCTCCACCACGGTGGTGGAGGTTGGGGTGGATGTACCCAACGCCACGGTGATGCTGATCGAACACGCGGAACGCTTCGGTCTATCTCAACTGCACCAGCTCCGGGGCCGGGTGGGGCGGGGGACGGCTCAGTCCTTTTGTTTGCTGCTGAGCAGCAGCCGCAGCGAGGAAGCCCGCCAGCGGCTACAGGTACTAGAGCAATCCCAGGATGGCTTCTTTATCGCCGAGATGGACTTACGCCTGCGGGGCCCCGGGGAGGTGTTAGGTACCCGCCAATCGGGCCTGCCGGACTTTGCCCTGGCTAGTCTGATGACAGACCAAGAGGTGCTGATACTGGCCCGCCAGGCGGCGGAGCACATCCTGGCCACGGACCCTTCCCTGAGCCAGTGTCCCCAGCTGGCGGCGGAACTACAGCACCGATACGACAAACTGCTGGGGGGCACAATTATGACCTAGGGAGGGTTAAATCTGCTAGACTCGGCGGATTTCAGCAGCAACATGGCCACGAGAATCCAAAATAGGAAGGCCGAACTTAGCCTAGTGGCTAAGGACGATGGCCGGAATGGGGTTGATAGTAAACCTTAGAACCGTGGTCGGACACGTAGCGGCACTGCCAAAAGGCCTGCCAAAAGCTGGCCCACAGGGATTCCCGAGACTGGCGATAGTAGTCACCGAGGATGGGCTTGAGAGCCGCCGTAGCGGTTTTCAAATGGTAGTGGGGAATGCCCAAGAAGATATGGTGGGCTACATGGGTCCCTATGTTGTGATGGAGGTCGTTGAACACCCCGTAGTCTCGGTCAATGGTAGAGAGGGCGCCCTTCAAAAAGGTCCAGTCTTTTCCACGATACCAGGGGATTTCGGGGGTAGTATGATGCAATAGAGTAACTAAATCCAGCCACACCACAAACACCAGGTAGGGCATTAAGTAGAATTTCACCATAAAGCTGACCCCGTACTGCAGCGTTATCCCTAGCAGTAGGATAACCATGACTACACAACAGAGGGTGCTTATCAGCACGCCCCACCGTTCAGAGACCCGAAACAGCGGACTGCTGGGCAGAAAGTGAGACCCCTTCCGTCCAGGGGATCGAAGGAATAGATACAGGGGGTAGGCCAATAGGGATGCATAGAAGCGAACAAACCGTTGGGCGGGGGGCAGGTTGCGATACTGGCTTTCTGAGAGGGGATACCAGCTCTCATCAGTATCAATATTGCTGGTATTGGCGTGGTGGGTGCGGTGGCTAATTCGCCAGCCATGGTAGGGCACCAGAATGGGAGTGTGGGAGAGATGGCCGACTAGATTATTCAGCCAGGCCCACTTAGAAAATGACCCATGGCCACAGTCGTGGCCTACCACAAACAAAGCCCAAAAAAGAGTGCCTTGCATCAGCCAAAACAGCGGATAAAACCACCAAGAATCGAGGCGATAGGCCACGACGTAGAGGGCTACAACCAAACCGACATCCCTCAGAAAATAGGCGATGGATCGCCAGGTAGAGGGTTGGAAACACTGTTCTGGGATGGCATTTTTCAAATCTTGGAGGGTAAAAGGCAGGCCTGAATCAATGACAGCTTGATTATCTGGAACCGCCCCTCCAGCTGGGTTTCGGAATCAGTCTTGTTGCACTAACGTACCGAGTTTAGTCGTAAACAGTAGCAACTCCCATCATATGGTTAACGGAGAGTCGTTACATATCTTAGCCTCTGACGATCCCAGAAATCACATTGAATTTGCGGAAAATGGCTACATTATGGACTGTGGCGAGCCAAGGCTAGGAAGATAGCATTGGCTTGGACACCAAGGTTGGATAGATAGATAGGTGTGAAGGTTAAGGGAAAGGTCGGCTAGCCACCTGGCCGTGGAGGGATAAGGATGATTAAACTAGTGTATGACTCTTCACCTTGGACGGGATATTTGTAGCCATCTGGTCACCGCCGAACAGCGAGAATGGTTAATCACCAATGGCATTGGCGGCTACGGCTGTGGTACCGTGGCAGGATTGCTCACCCGGCACTACCACGGCTTGCTGGTGGCGGCACTACAACCTCCATTGGGCCGCACCCTGCTGGTAACCAAGCTGGATGAAACCGTCCTCTACGATAACGAAACCTACGCCCTGGCCACAAACCGCTGGGCTGATGCCAGCGTTAGCCCCCAGGGATATCGTTGCCTTGAGCGGTTTGCCCTGGAGGGCACCATCCCCACCTGGACCTATGCCTTAGGCGATGCCCTTCTGATCAAGCAGATCTGGATGGAGCAGGGATCTAATACCACTTACCTACGGTACCACTTGAGCCGGGGGAGTGGCCCGGGGCGCCTATCGATCACTGCGCTGGTCAACTATCGTGACCACCACCACACTACCCAGGGAAAAGGTTGGGTCATGGAAGTAGACGCCCTGGAGAATGATCACCCCCGGGGGGTCAAGGTCATCGCCTTTGAGGGGGCCACTCCGTTTTACCTGATGGCGGATGGGGGACTTTGCACCCCCACCCATGCTTGGTATGAGGGCTATGACCTGGCGGTGGAGCGTCATCGCGGTATTACCCCCCACGACGACCATCTGCACTGCGCCACTTTTAGGGCGAAATTGGCGGTGGGGCAATCCCTCATGCTGGTCGCTACCACCGCGGCCCCAGACACTGTGCAGTGGGCTGGCGCCCTGGAGCGACAGCAGGCCCACGATCGCCACTGCATCGAGGATTGGTACGCCCAGGCGCCAGCCCGTCGGGCACCACCCTGGGTGGAACAGCTAGTCCTTGCCGCTGACCAGTTCATCGTGGCTCGTCCGGTGGTGGGAGAAGCCAACAGTAAAACGGTGATCGCTGGGTATCCCTGGTTTGGTGACTGGGGCCGAGACACCATGATTGCCCTGCCAGGGTTGACTGTGGCCACCGGCCGCCCTAGTCTGGCTCGACCCATTCTGCGTACCTTTGCCCAATATCTAGATCAGGGGATGCTGCCCAACCTATTTCCGGAGGCCGGCACAGCACCAGAATACAACACCGTGGATGCTGCCCTCTGGTTCGTTGAGGCGATCCGGGTGTACGTTGCCGCCACCCAGGATAGGGCGCTGCTGAAGGCACTCTTCCCCGCCCTGGTGGAGGTAGTGCGCTGGCATCAGCAGGGCACCCGGTACCACATTCACCTGGATGATGACGGACTAATCTACGCTGGCCAGCCTGGGGTACAGCTCACCTGGATGGATGCCAAAATCGGCGATTGGGTGATTACCCCCCGCATAGGGAAGCCCATTGAAATCAATGCCCTCTGGTATAACGCCCTACTCAGCCTGGCCCAGTTTAGCGAAGCCCTCGGCCAGCCCAGCGATGACTATCGCCTCCTCGCCGAGCAGACCCGCCAAGGCCTGCAGCGGTTTTGGTCCGATTATCTAGGCTACTGCTACGACGTGATCGACGGGCCTGATGGTGACGATCCCAGCCTACGACCCAACCAAATTTTTGCGGTGGCCTTACCTGGGCTCAGCCCTTGGCCCCAACCCTCCTCCCAGACCTCGCTCCGTAGTCATCGGCCCATCTTCTCCCCTCAGCGACAGAAAGCGGTGGTAGATCGGGTCGCCCAGGCGTTGCTGACCTCCTATGGGCTGAGATCGCTGTCGCCCCACCACCCCGACTATGCAGGTCACTATGGCGGCGACCCCGTTCAGCGGGATAGTCATTACCACCAGGGGCCGGTGTGGGGTTGGCTGATGGGCCCCTTTGTGCAGGCGCATTGGCAAGTTTACCAGGATCCAGTAGCGGCTCGTAGTTTCTTGGCGCCCCTAGCCGATCACCTATTGAGCGGTTGCATTGGCAACCTCAACGAAATCTTTGATGGCGACATGCCCCACGATCCGCGCGGTACCTTTGCCCAGGCCTGGACAGTGGCCGAATTACTACGGGCCTGGTGTCTGCTTGAGCAAGCACCAGGCCCAAAATCGATGCAATACCACAGAGACTCAAGGCACCGTGGGCACCATTGAAAACGGCTATCGAGAACTGCCTTAGGTTCAGGATCCTGATCAGCAGAAATCTGTTCTTCATCTCCAAAATCTTAGCCTATGGGATTTTTTTAGCCAAATAAAATTAACAATCAATGCGATAGCTGTACATCACAGGTTTAGCAACCTAGAATCTAAAGAAATTATTAAGGCGCGGCCATGAACCCAAAGCTTTTGCACCATTTATGGTCTTTGGTCGATCGATCCCAGGGTAGTCATCTCCTGTCCCTTGACGACAGCGGTCTAGCCCACTGGCTGATGGAACAGTTCAGGTTGAACCAATCAATTAATCAAAGCGAAACCGATCAATTAAGTCACTATATTCGCTCTAACAGACCTGTGATTCGAGATCTGTTGGTTAGAGGGCTTTAACCGCCAAGCCCCATCAATACCCCCTACCCCTCTCCCAGAGGGCGTAGCTTGCTTCCCACCAGATGGGGAACCGGAAGAACCCTTCCAAGTCCCTCCCCTGAGGATAGGGGGATTGAAGAAGAATTGGGCCTGGAGAAGCTGACCAACAAGCAAATTGGACCCCACTGCCTGGAGCATGGGAGTCGGGTCAAGATCAAAGAGAGACTCAATTATGAAGCTTTAACCAAGGGCAGGGTGAATTTATCCGAGGAAAAACTCCCTAGGGCACCCTATTAAAATAGGTAGTATGCATCTTAACTACGGTGATCGCTGTTCTCTCCCTCTCGACCCAGACCTTTTTGGGACATAACCAGGAAACCTACCAACATCTCCGCCAGGTCTTGAACCTTAGCTTGCGACGGCAACTCCTGTTGGTGGTTTGTGACGATAGTGAATTGCAAAGTCAGCTGGTACAGCGTCTAACCATCGATCTAAGGGATGGGCAAGTATCTCCCCTGGTAACCCTCCACCTGGATGGTCACCAGCCCGACTTGGTGCGCCAGATATTGATGTGGTTGAAGCAACATAGACGCCTGCCCAGTTCCAACCAGGTGGTTCCCACATTTCAGATTTTGGGGGTGGAAGCCCTGGCTTGCCAGTCCTTAACGGTTCAAAACCGTTTTCTTGCCTCCCTCAGCCAGGTTGATACCCTGCTTACCCAGCTCGACTGTCGTCTGCTGGTGTGGCTGTCCCGTCCCTGGCTGGGTAAGATTCGTCAATCGGTGCCTGGGTTTTGGCGATCGCGCAGTGGCCTGTTCGAGTTTGTGGGCGACCCTACCCCAGCCAACACCTCCGAGCCAGTGACGGCGTCGACGGTCAAGTTTAACCCCGACCTCCACATTGCCCCCCAGTCCGAACCATCCACACCTGCCCTAGCTCTGCCCCCAGAACTTCTCCAGGACCCTACTCTGATCAGCTACAGCCACTATTTACAGGAACTGGAGGAGTCCCAGGCTGGCCCCCTAACCCGGGCACGAGCCTACCTGGCCGCCGCCCAGTTCTGCCGAGATCGGGTAGAAACCGGTGCTACGGCCCCCGCCACCCTCGACTTTGCTATTTTCCTGTACCAGCAGGCTGTGCCGGGTCTGCCGGAGGGGGATTTAGACTGGTGTGATGCACTCAATGACTTAGCCAGCCTCTATTGGCTCCATGGCCAATTGGAGCATCACCCAGAAGTGGTTAGCCTCTGGCTAAACCGCAGTGTGGCCGCCTATCGCCAAGCCCTGACAGGGGCGCAGACCACCGTGCCAGCGACCAACCTGAAACGGCTTTACACGAACCTGGGCACGGTCTATGGTCTGCTAGCCAATGTCGAGGTCCCCCTAACCGCTTTAGAGCAATCCGTTCGGGCCTTTCACCAGGCCCTACAAACCATTATCAATCCCGAAGAGACGGAGGACTACGCCGACCTGCAAAATAGCTTGGGTTCCGCCTACTGGCGTCTGGCCCAGCTGGATCGCCCGCCGGTTTATCTTCACCAGGCGATCGCTGCCTACCAAGAGGCGCTGCATCAGCGATCGCCCCAGACCCACCCCCAGGACTACGCCATGCTACAAAACAACCTGGGCATCGCCTACTGGAGTCTGGCCCAGCATGAGCGACCCGTTTTCTGGCTAGAGCAAGCCATCGCCGCCTACCAGGCAGCCCTAGCCTACCGTACCCAGGGCACCACCCCCGCTGGCTGCGCCGCCACCCAAAATAACCTGGGAACGGCCTACTGGGACTTAGCCCAGCACCAAAGCCAACCGCCCCAGATTTACCAAGAGACTCTGGTCCAGGCCCTCCAGGCCTACCAAATGGCCCTTCAAGCGTCCCAGCAAGCCCTCCAGCAGGACCCAGCTACCCTCCTGGGGTTTGACCTAGCCGCCACCTGTCATAGCGCTGGCGTTGTCCAGGATCAACTGGCCCAGGTCAGGTCTGGTGGCCAAGAATCCGATTGGCAGGCGCAGTTACAATTAGCCCTCAACTATTACCTGCAGGCCTATCAAGGCTGGCAACAGCAGCCCCAACAGCTTGACATTCTTGGCCAGGCAGTGGCCCATCACCTGCAACTCACCTTTGATCGGCTGGGCATGGGAGCCCAACAGGCCACCCTGTCCCGATTGCCAGGGGAATTATTGGCGAGGGTATTACCGGGGGGAGGTTAGGGCCATACCAATACATCCATCGTCGGGGCATCCTAGCTTTTACCCAGGTAAGGGGCTAACTTCACCTTGGCATGAGACTCCTAGGTGCTCGGCTTTGGATTACCAAATCGGTAATCTTACCCCCTTCAAGGGCTATTCTGGCTTTCTATGTCAAGGGATTCAGGCTCAGTAGATCGCAAAGTTCCCTGGCCCTCATCCCCCCAGCCCCTTCTCCCAAACCTGGAAGAAGGGGCGCCGGATCGGATTAAAACCCCTCTCCCAAGCTTGGGAGAGGGGTTTGGG
>JBEIUS010000029.1:0-24604 GCA_040374235.1 Leptolyngbya sp.
AGTCAGAGTTATTTAAGGTATAGCTTTGACCAGAGCCCTTAGAGCAGAGTAGATCGATTAATTTTATGTCTCCCATTACGAAACGTAAAGATGCCAGGGTTGGGTAGCCCCGGTGACTTGCCGATGGGAGACGGCTATCCCGGCATAGGGCAGTGGTTCCAGGGTGTCAACTTAGGCCACATACCCCGATGGGCAAGGAATTCAGTCCCCAGGGGTCAGAAGATAAGCAGGCTATCGGCTTCCGAGCTCTGACTTCCGCCCCCTGTCCCCCTAAAATCTCCTGCCTGGTGCTGTCACCCCCCATTCCCCAACTATCCTGAGCCTGAGGATCTAGGCAGAATGCCCACACCCTCGTAGACTGGACCTAGGCCTATGCAGTAGGGGAGTTAAATGGATATTCTTTTCGTGGCGGCGGAGGCAGCGCCCCTGGCCAAGGTTGGCGGTATGGGGGATGTGGTGGGGTCCTTACCTAAGGTGCTGCGTCGCATGGGGCATGACGTTCGGATCCTGATTCCCTACTACGGTTTTCTACCCGATAAGGTTGATATTCCAGCAGAGCCAGTATGGCGCAGTAACGCCATGTTTAATGACTTTGCTATCTATGAAGCGGTTCTACCGGGCTCTGACGTCCCCCTTTACCTGTTTGGCCATCCGGCCTTTGACCCCCGGAAGGTCTATGGTGGTGAGGATGAGTTCTGGCGGTTTACTTTCTTTGCCAACGGAGCGGCGGAGTTTGTCTGGAACTATTGGAAACCCCAGATCATCCACTGCCATGATTGGCATACGGGTATGATTCCGGTGTGGATGCACCAAACCCCTGATATTAAAACGGTCTTTACCATTCACAACCTGGCTTATCAGGGGCCCTGGCGCTGGCAACTGGAGCAGATTACCTGGTGTCCTTGGTATATGCAGGGACATAACACCATGGCCGCCGCAGTACAGTTTGCTAATCGGGTCAACACCGTTTCCCCCACCTATGCTCGTCAGATCCAGACCGCCGACTACGGTGAAGACCTGGAGGGTCTGCTCTCCTTTGTCAGCGGCAAATTAAGTGGCATCCTCAATGGTATTGACCAGGAGGTGTTTAACCCAGCAATGGATAAGTATCTACAGCAGCCCTTCACCGTCGACACCTTGGACCAGCGTCGCCGCAATAAGGTGGCCATCCAGGAGGAACTGGGGCTGGAGGTGAATTCCAAGGTATTTTTAGTGGGTTTGGTGGGGCGCCTGGTGGAGCAAAAGGGGTTGGATCTGATTCTGCAAATCCTCGATCGATTCCTCTCCTATACCGATGCCCAGTTTATCTTGCTGGGCACGGGCGATCGCTACTACGAAACCCAGCTCTGGCAAATGGCCTCCCGCTACCGCGGCCGCATGGCCACCTACCTGCTCTATAGTGAGGGCCTGGGTCGCCGCATCTATGCTGGCGCCGATGCCTTCCTGATGCCCTCCCGATTTGAACCCTGTGGCATCAGCCAGTTGATTGCCATGCGCTACGGTTGCATTCCCATCATCCGCCGTACCGGTGGTCTGGTGGATACGGTGCAGCACCACGACCCGGAACATCAAGCGGGTACCGGCTATTGTTTTGACCGTTATGAACCCCTGGATTTATTTACCTGCCTGATTCGGGCCTGGGAAGGCTATCGCTATAAAGATGCCTGGCGAGCCCTGCAGCAACGGGCCATGGCCGAGGACTTTAGCTGGTCCAAGTCGGCGGTGGAGTACGTCAAGCTCTACAGCGGCATGCTGGGACTCCCCTACGAAGATCAATTGGGTAACCTGGGCCCCACCAAGGTTACCCAACCCGTGGAGGTTCCCCAGGGGGGAAACGGGGCTCGGGAATGGCGAGAGGGTAGTCGGTAGACCTGAGTAGATAAAGGTGCCAGGAGTCGGTAGAAACAACCCTGGCACCTCGGGCAGGTTTACACCCTGGCTTCCTCCTTCACCAGCTTCTCCCAGCCCAGATCCTTGAGGCTGGTGTTGCGGCGCAGGGGTCGGGTGACCAGCTCCAGAATGTCCCGGGCATTACTAAACCCATGGATCTGCGCGAAGGTAAACTCCACCGACCACTTGGTGCTGATCCCGCGGGCCTCCAGGGGGTTGGCGTGGGCCATACCGGTAATCACCAGGTCAGGTTTCAGGGCCTGAATGCGCTGAATCTGGTTGTAGTTATCGGGCTTTTCGGTGATTTTAGGCAGGGGTGTCCCCATTTCGCGACAGGTTTGCTCTAGCAGAGCTAGTTCCGCCGCCTGGTAGCGCTTATCCATGTAGGGGATGCCAATCTCCTGAACAGTCATGCCACAGCGGGTGAGAAACCGGGCCAGGGAAATTTCCAGCAGATTATCCCCCATGAAGTAAACCGACTTACCCCGAATAATCTGCAGATAATCCTCGAGGGACTCCCAGACTTTGGCCTCCCGTTCCGCCAGGCCCTGGGGCTCGATGCCAAGGACGGAGCAGATTTTCTCCACCCAGGCCCGGGTACCATCGGGGCCGATCGGGAAGGGCGCTCCGATCAGCTTGCACTTACGCCGCCGCATTAGGGTGGTGGCAGTGCGGGAGAGGAAGGGGTTGATGCCGGCGACATAGTACCCTTCGTCAATGGTGGGTAATTCGGTATAGCGTTTGGCCGGTAGCCAACCCGAGACCTTGATACCCTGCTTTTTCAGCTCCAGGCTGATCTGGGTGACAATCGGGTCAGGCACCGATCCAAATAACACCAGGGGAGGATGGTCCTGGTAGCTGGTGGCTTCCGCCTCCACCTCTTCCTTTTTGCGGCCAAAGTTGAGCAGCCTTTGCAAGCTATGGCGCTCCTCCTTCTCGGCGGGGCTGGTCACCTCGGCACTGGTGGGGCAGCGCTGGGCCATGGCCGCCAGCACCGTATCCTCTCCCTGGGTAAAGGCATAATCGAGGCCGTTGGCCCGCGCTACCACGATGGGGATACCGATTTCCGCCTCCAGGCGGGGGGCCAGCCCCTCCAGGTCCATTTTGATAATTTCTGTGGTGCAGGTGCCAATCCAAACGATTACAGAGGGGTTGCGATCGCGCTTGATATCTTCACAGAGTCGCTTCAGTTCCTCGTAATCGTTTAACTGGGCGGAAATATCCCCCTCCTCCAGCTCCGCCATAGCGTAGCGAGGCTCGGCAAAAATCATCACCCCCATGGCGTTTTGCAGGAAATAACCACAGGTTTTTGTACCAATTACCAGGAAAAAGCTATCTTCAATTTTTTGGTAAAGCCAGGCCACGCAGCTAATCGGACAAAAGGTATGGTAGTTGCCGGTGTCACAGTCAAATTCCAGGGCTTGGGGTTGGGTTTGGGCAAGGGTCATGGCAAGGATGTAGGGTAAGGGACGGGCCACTAGGGCCGGGGTCTATCGTTCTCCCGATCGCCAACGCCGCTACAGGCATCATCGTCGTAGGTGGGGGCCACCGGCGATAGGGAAATCTCCGCCTCTCCTGGGCTGGGCAAGAACTCCTGCCCTGGGCTGGGCAACAATTTGTGCTCCTGCTCCAGGGCCTTGAGGGCCTCCACCGGGTTGATATTTAAACCCAGGGCGGCAATGATGCAATCGGGGCTATTACTGAGGTCCACCACCAGAGGCAGTAGGCTGGCCAGGTCCGGTTCCAGGGTGGCCAGGGTGCCTAGCATAAAGCTGGCGGAGGGGCGGCGTTGGCCCCCAGCGTTTACCCAGATGCCCAATTTGTCGATCCACTGGCGGTTATGGCGGTAGTAGGATAACCACTTTAGCCTGAGCGATCGCCGCAGTTCTTGACTATTCACAGATCCTCTTTCCAGAGCCCTGGACTGTGTCAACCGTTTATCCAGAGACTGATTAAACCAGAAAAGCGCCCGTCAAAGTCTAAGGAGGAACTGGAAATCGGGCATCGGAACCTCGGGGGTTATACCATCATCAGGTCCAAATCCTCCAGGGGGGTCTGGGTCGCCCCAGCGGGGGGATTTAAGTAGAAGTCTGAGAGCAGGCTGAACAGGTCGCGATCGGCGGTTTCCTGGGGCACCACCCCCTCCGGCCGGGCCAGGATCTGGTCGGCAATATTCAGGTAATACTGGCACACCGGCTCCAGACCGGGATCGGTTTCCGCCATCTCAAACACCGTCTTGCCCTTCACCCGAGAGATCCGAATATCCTCAATCAGGGGCAGGATTTCTAGCACCGGCATGGGTACATGCTCCACGTACTTATCAATCAGGTCACGCTTAGCGGTACGGTTGCCGATCAAGCCAGCCAAACGTAGGGGGTGGGTACGGGACTTTTCCCGCACGGAGGCGGCAATGCGGTTGGCGGCAAACAGGGCATCAAAGCCGTTATCGGTGACGATCATGCAATAGTCAGAGTAGTTAAGGGGAGCAGCGAACCCGCCACAAACCACGTCGCCTAGCACATCAAAGAGAATCACGTCAAACTCGTCAAAGGCGTTGAGTTCCTTCAGGAGCTTTACGGTCTCGCCCACCACGTAGCCGCCACAACCCGCTCCTGCTGGGGGCCCTCCCGCCTCAACACAGTGCACACCGCCATAGCCCTTGTAGATCACATCCTCCGCCCATACATCCTCATAGTGGAAGGAGCGCTCCTGCAGGGTATCGATAATGGTGGGAATCAGAAAGCCTGTCAGGGTAAAGGTGCTGTCGTGCTTGGGGTCACAGCCAATCTGCAAAACCTTACGGCCGCGCTTCGCCAGGGCAACCGAGATATTGCAACTGGTGGTGGATTTGCCAATGCCCCCTTTTCCGTAGACGGCAAGTTTCAAAGGTTGGTGTTCCATAGGATGACGATACTTTAGTAGGGCGGATAGGGCCCAGCCCCCCAGGGGCAGATTAGAACCCGTGGAAGGGACTGGACGCATAGAACAAACTGGGGCTACGCCGCTGATCTGACGCAGGCCATGGTGTTTCGGCTGCTGCGATTATCCGCCCAGCACCAGGGACTTGAAAAGGGGGCACAAAAATGAACCACAGCGAAATCAGGACCTGAGTGACAGCAATGGATGGATAAAACAATAATAAGCCTGAGGTCGACCTTGAAAGTCAATAAGGAAATCAGGAAAGTTTTTAGGTTTTAATTTTTAGAAAATAGATACAAAAACAAAAAACCTTTTGCAAAATCGGTGAGTCCGGCCCCAGCCCGGCAGTCCATTGGCCCGGTAAAATCGGCATCTGGTCGATTTCCCTTGTCTATCCTGGGGGCCACAGCCTGGGCGGATTGATGGGTTGCCCTGACCGGACTTCAGCATAGCTCTGACCCCTGGGGGGCGCCAGGGGCTGTTACTCCTGCCCGGGCCACTGCTAATCAGGGCAACCTCCGAGTCCAACCCCAGGTCAGTTTTGTCAACTCCCTAACCCAGACCAGGGGAGTTCTCTATAGATTTGTAAAACTTTCAACTTTGTAAGCAAGTGTAACGGCTGCACCTCCTTCTGCAGGGTTAGGCTGTAGCCAGCTACGACCCATGGCCGGCAGGGCAGAACCCCTCCATCACCGGTACGGTTCTACCCACCCGTCATCAGGATTTTCCCTGTTACCTTAGGGATACAGTGAGGGTTTAGAACAGTTTGTCCGTAAGTCGGCGGTGCATCGATGGTGGCTTGCTGTAACTCAAGCGTCCTCCCTAATTGAAAGATCCCTTGATCTAGCCTATTGATTGGAAGCGGCCGAGTTCTTAAGTTTAGTCAGATGAGGTATCATTGTGAACAATTCTTCCGGTAAAACTCCTGAACTTTTCAACGGCTTCAAAAATTCTGAGTATGGCAACTCCCTGATGCAGTATGTCCATGCCATGAGCCCTGAGACCGTTGCTCAGCTCTCCAGTCCGGCTTCCATGGAAGTACAGCAAATGATGGAGAACAACATCATTGGCCTTTTGGGTGGGCTGCCGTCTCAGCATTTTGATGTGGAAATCACTACAAACCGCGAAAGCCTGGGGCGCCTGCTGGCCTCCGCCATGATGAGTGGGTATTTCCTGCGGGGGGCAGAGCAGCGGATGACCATGGAGCGGTCCCTTTGCTTTGCTGAATCCGGAAATGAAGTGGGGTGAGTTCCTATCCCACCCCCCCTCGCTCCCTACAGGACGGAGAAGGGGCCTATTTGAAGGTGGATCGCTTTGGGCCAAACTTACCGCAGCGGGTACCCCAATTGTTTTCGTCGGAGCTGCGATCGCAACTCCTCACCTGGTATCAGGACCACGGCCGTTCCCTACCCTGGCGCCAAACCCGTGACGCCTATGCCATCTGGATCTCAGAAATCATGCTGCAGCAAACCCAGGTGGCAACAGTATTGCCCTATTACCAGCGATGGCTGGCCCAATTCCCGACCGTGGATGTGTTGGCGGCGGCTGACTTGCAAGCCGTCTTAAAACTATGGCAGGGGCTGGGGTACTATGCCCGCGCTCGCCACCTGCACCAGGCGGCCCAGCACATTGTCCACCACCACCGGGGGCAAGTACCTCGAGATTTTGATGAGATTGCGGCTCTGCCCGGTGTAGGTCGTACCACTGCAGGCGCTATCCTTAGCGCTGCCTTTAATCTGCCCTACGCCATTCTGGATGGTAATGTTAAGCGGGTACTGGCTCGTCTGGTCGCCCTACCGGTGCCCCCGGCCCAGGCCCTCAGCCACCTCTGGCAACTGTCGGAGCAACTCCTCGACCCCCACCGCCCTGGGGATTTTAACCAGGCCCTGATGGATTTGGGGGCCACCCTCTGCCGTCGCCGTCAGCCCGACTGCCCCCGCTGCCCCTGGCAGAATCAGTGTCAATCCTATCGTTTGCAGCTGCAATCGGAAGTTCCCATGACCCGTCCCCAAGCTCCCCTGCCCCACAAACACATAGGCGTAGCCGTAATTTGGAATGATCAGCAGCAGGTGCTGATCGATCAGCGCAAACCCGAGGGCCTGTTGGGGGGGCTGTGGGAGTTTCCTGGGGGCAAACTGGAAGCTGGAGAAACGGTGGAGGACTGTATCCGCCGGGAGATTTTAGAGGAATTAGGCATAGTGGTGGAGGTGGGGGATCACCTCTGTACCATTACCCACGCCTACTCCCACTTTAGGATCACCCTCGAGGCCCACCACTGCACCCACCTCACGGGTGACCCCCAACCCCTGGCCTCTGATCAGATTCGCTGGGTGAGGGTAGGGGATCTGGCGAACTACCCCTTCCCAAAGGCCAATTTGCAAATTATTCAGGCCCTGGTTACCCATGGGGCCCGCCAGTCAGGGCAGTAAGGGCGTTATAATTCTAAACAGTTTGACTGGATAGGCTGAGGTTTGACTATGAGCAGTCCCATGCTCCATGCTTTTTTCGTCGGTCGGGCCCTGGCGGAGACCGTCAATCAACGGGCTGAACACCTACTGACTGATTCCCTGGCCTGGCTCGGCCAGTTTGATGCTGAGCAGCGAGAACATCTCCGTCAGCTTACGGAGGAGGTGCTGGCTCGGGCCCAGCAGGCCGAAGCTACCGCTGGTGCCTCCCCCACTCCCCCTGCTGCGGCCACTGGCGTCGAGGCTGAGGACGATCTGCAGGCTACCATTGACACTCTGCGGGCGGAGGTGGCCCAGGTGCGGGTGGCCCTGCAGCAGTACCGTCAGAACCAGAATCAATCCTAAGATTAGATGCTTGATGCGGCTGTCCCATATCCCCCCAGTCAGGAGTTTAAGTGTCCGCCACCTTTGATGCCGCTGGCCAGGTTAATGGAGCTTCACCCCCCCCGGGTGAAGATGTCTTGAATGCACCCTTTAACCCCAAAGCTGCCATGGGGATAGAGAGGTTGGGATCCACAGAGGAGCCGACGGCGGTAGGTTTTGCCCAACCCGATCCGGCTCCGTCTACCCCTGCGGTTTCAGGACCCTCTCCCCTAGCTGCCCCGCCCCCTAGCTTTAGCGCCAACTCCTACCGGTGGAACCGCGGCAGCTACTCCCGTCAACGGCGGTTTTTGGATATTTGGGGCTTTGTGCTGCGGCTGCTGGTGGCCCGCTGGTTGTACGGCAAAGCCTGGAGCTATGGCGGCGGCCCTATTACCCCAGAGAAGCAAGCCCAACGACGGCGGCAACTGGCGGTCTGGATTCGGGAAACCCTCCTGGAGCTAGGGCCGACCTTCATCAAGTTGGGCCAGCTATTTTCCACCCGGGCGGATATTTTCCCCATAGAGTTCGTGGAGGAACTCTCTAAGCTCCAAGACCGGGTACCGGCCTTCAGCTACGAGCAGACCCGTTCTATCGTGGAAACCGACCTGGGGAAGCCGATCCACACCCTCTACCGCCACTTCGATCCCATCCCCCTGGCGGCGGCCAGTCTGGGTCAGGTGCATCGGGCCGAACTAGCCAGTGGTGAGGAGGTAGTGGTAAAGGTGCAGCGGCCGGGGTTGCGATCGCTGTTCACCATCGATCTGGCCATTCTTAAGGGCATTGCCCACTATTTCCAAAATCACCCCTCCTGGGGTCGGGGCCGCGACTGGATGGGCATTTACGAGGAGTGCTGTCGCATCCTCTGGCAGGAAATCGACTACCTGAATGAGGGCCGCAACGCCGACACCTTTCGACGGAATTTCCGCAGTATCAACTGGGTGAATGTACCCCGGGTATTTTGGCGCCTTACCTCCTCTCGGGTGCTCACCCTCGAATATATGCCCGGCATTAAAATCAGCCACTACGAAGCCCTGGAAGCCGCCGGCCTGGACCGAAAACGGCTAGCCCAATTGGGGGCCCAAGCCTACCTGCACCAGCTACTGGACAACGGCTTTTTTCATGCCGATCCCCACCCAGGTAACATTGCCGTCAACTCCGATGGAGCCCTGATTTTCTATGATTTCGGCATGATGGGGCAGATCCAGCCCTTCACCCGCCAACGCCTGATGGGCACCTTTATGGGCATTGCCCAACGCAACGCTGACCAGGTGATGAGTTCCCTGATCGATCTGGGGGCCCTGGCGGAAATCGAAGATATGAGTCCGGTGCGTCGCTCAATTCAGTACATTTTAGACAACTTCATGGATAAACCCTTTGAGGAGCAATCCATTGAAGCGATCAGTGACGATCTGTACGCCGTGGCTTACGACCAGCCCTTTCGTTTCCCAGCCACCTTCACCTTTGTGATGCGAGCCTTTTCCACCCTGGAAGGGGTAGGTAAGGGGCTTGACCCAGACTTTAACTTTATGGAAGCGGCTAAGCCGTTTGCTGCCCAACTTATGAATAGCAATCCCACCGATGGCCCCAATAGTTTGCTGGGGGAATTGAGTCGCCAGGCCGCCCAGGTGAGTAGCTCTGCCCTGGGTTTACCCCGTCGCCTTGAGGACACCTTGGATCGATTAGAACGCGGGGACATTCGCCTGCGGGTACGGTCGGTGGAAACCGATCGCATCCTGCGTCAGATGGGCGGGATCACTATGGCCAACAACTACGCCATTTTATTGGGGGCGTTTAGCCTCTCCGCCACCGCCCTACTCTTCTCCAGTTGGGTCTGGCTAGCGGCTATTCCAGGGGTTTTGGCGGTGGCCGCCGGAGTTGCCTTTATGCGAGTATTAATTAAAATTAATCGGGCAGATCGAATGCCCTAGTCAGATAGTTGATACCATTTGCCCACAAACCCCTAAACCATCAAATCGATAGGATAATCATTCCTCTGGACAGGGGAGAGGCTTAAGTAGCCTATGCAGAATAGCCGAGCTTCTGGGAAACCCCTAGCGCTAGGACAGGTAGGTTTAATGTTGAAGATCATGGGCGGCCACTTCTCAGGAGTATCGGATCAAGGGTTGCTACGGGAAAGCAACCAGGATCACTACTACATTGACGGGACTGGTCGTTTCTTCATTCTGGCCGATGGCATGGGCGGCTACGCCGGCGGAGAGGAGGCCAGTCGGTTGGCAACGGAAACCATTAAGACCATCCTGGAGAACCATTGGACTGGGGAGCAGTCGACGGTAGACCTACTGAAACAGGCTCTATGGGAGGCTAATGCCAGAATTTTAGAACATCAGCAGCGCTATCCGGAATGGGCGGATATGGGGACAACGGTGGTGATTCTGGCCTGCCGACCCACCGATCCCCAACCCTGGTGCGCCCACGTTGGTGACTCCCGTCTTTACCGCCTACGGGACAACCAACTGAAGCAAATTACCGAAGACCATACCTGGATCGCCAGGGCGGTGCGAACCGGGCAATTATCACTCGATCAAAGTCGCAGCCATCCCTGGCGCCATTTGTTATTTCAGTGCTTAGGCCGAGAAGATTTAACGGATCTGGGTATCCAACCCGTTTCCTGCCAGGGGGGAGATCGCTTTTTGATCTGTAGTGATGGGCTGACCGAGGAGCTATCCGATGCCCTGATTGCCGATCTGATGATCACCCTACCCAATTGTGAAGCCGCGGCCACCGCCCTGGTCAACTCCGCTAAGCAGGAGGGAGGCCGGGATAACATCACCGTCATTCTCTTCAGCCCAGAATAGTTAGTTCCCGTTGTTACCCAGGAAAGTAGCAGTACCATGGCCGACTCCCTCTCCCAGCAGATTCAGACTTTCTATGACAGCTCCTCCGGTCTGTGGGAACGGATTTGGGGAGAGCACATGCACCACGGCTACTATGGCCCGCGGGGCGATCTCCGGGTTGATCGCCGCCAGGCCCAGGTTGATCTCATTGACCATTGCCTGGCCTGGGCCCAGGTCAACAGCGCTGACACCATCCTTGACTGTGGCTGCGGCATTGGCGGCAGTGCCCTGGTACTGGCCAGCCGTTTTAACGCCCGGGTAACCGGCATTACCCTTAGTCCGGTACAGGCCCAACGGGCCACGGAGCGAGCTGAGGCGGCTAACCAGGGCGGGAATATCCCCCCCTGTGCTAGCTTTCAGGTGGCGGATGCCCTCCATACCCCCTTTGCCGACCAAAGCTTCGACCTGGTCTGGTCCATGGAAAGCGGCGAGCACATGCCCGACAAGGGTCGTTTCCTGCAGGAGTGTTACCGCCTGCTCAAGCCCGGCGGCAAGCTGTTGATGGCCACCTGGTGCCATCGCCCGACGGATTCCCTGGGGGGGCCTTGACCCCGGCAGAACAGGGACAACTGCACTGGATTTATCGGGCCTACGGCCTGCCCTACGTCATTGCCCTACCAGACTACCAAGCCCTGACCAAGGACTGTGGGTTTCAAGCCATTCAAACCGCTGACTGGACCGAGGCGGTGGCCCCCTTTTGGGACGCCGTTATCGCCTCAGCCCTGAGCCTGGAGGCCCTGGTGGGGTTATTCCAGGCCGGGTGGCCAACCCTACAGGGAGCCCTGGTGTTGGGAGCGATGCGCCAGGGTATGGCGACGGGTCTAATTCGCTACGGTCTTTTACAGGCGGTGCGGTAGGGGCCAGGTTTCTGATTGGAAAACTAACCTAATCAGGAGGGTTTATAGCGGGTATCCAGTTAAGCCGGGACGTGCTGATCGGTCAGGACTTCAGAAGTCAGCCGTCAGGAGTTTGGCGGCGTACGGAATATAGCCTAGGGCAGGGTTGATCGGTCAAAGCTAATATTGAGCAGGCATTCTGGGGGGCCGCCGCTCCCCTACAAGTGGCTAGGGCTATCACTGTGGATAGTTTGAGACCAGTCCAGGAGGTAAAAGTTTACCTCCTGGACTGGCCCTGCATCACCTTAAAGCCAGCCCCTGGCCTTAAAGGTGTCTGTGTATACCTAATCTACCGGGGTCGACCGGCTGGACAATCAATCAGCCGAACGGCGGCAGCAGCGGTGTAGTCCCGCAGGGCGTTACTATCAGGGGCAAAGCTAGTCCCAGTCTCATTTAGGGGACTGGCAATGGCGCAATAGCCGGCCATTTGTTGAATGGCATTGGCTCCCCAGTGACCACTGATATCCGAAAAGACAACCGGATTATTAATGTTGGGGGGGACCACCGTGGCCCCAGCTTGGTTGACCGGAGCGTTGGGGTCAGGAGCAACGGAATTGACCCGGGCCAGGGCCAGTTTCTGGAACATCGCCATCAACTGGGCCCGGGTGACGTTATCTCCAGGCCGGAAGTTACCGGTTTCAAAGTCACCAGTGATTAAGCCCAACTGCTTGGCCTGGGCAATTTTCACCGCGCTCCAACGGTTAGCGGCCACATCCGGGAAGGGGGCATTATAGACCGACTGGGGTAGGCCGGCCAGGATAGAAGTCGACAGAATTCGCTTGGCGGTTTCCATCACCACGGAGACTGCCGCTTCCCGGGTGAGAGGGTTGCTGGGTCGGAAGGTGCCGTCTTCAGCAAAGCCAGACATCACCCCCAGGTCAGCCGCTCGCTCAATGTCAGCGGCGTAGCGGTTACCGGCAATATCCCTAAAGGTAGCGGTGACAGGGGGGGGCGTGGGGGGCGTGGGAGGCGGGGTGGTGCCGCCCCCACCGGTGGTGGTACCACTCTGGAGCTGGGCCAGGGTGAGGTCGTTGGTAAAGTAGACCAGATTAGAGCTCACCACCTGCCCTTCGAAGGTACGTTTGGTCAGGTACCAACCTGGATCCAGGTGGATTTGGGTAAAGCGGGTGGGGCTGATGCCACCGGTGCGACCAATGGTGATGCGATCGCGGGAGGAGGTACTGGGGGCAAACTGCAGCAGGAGTTCACCGTTGCGCTCGTTGACCTCAAACCGGGGGCTGGCCACATCTTCGCCATTAAGACGCACACTGTAGCCATTGCTGTCCTTCTGGACACGGCAGGTACCGCTGTAGTCAAAGCTATTCCATAGGTCATTTACCTGGGTGGGGCGAGCACTGGCATTAACCAGGCTCCAGCAAGCGGGGGTGGATTTGATCTGCTCCACCACCACCAACCTATAGGGTTGCACCGTGGTGCCTGGGACCGCCACCACTAAAAAGTTGGCGGCGTTAACCGCCACATTGCCAAAGTTTTGGGCCAGCAAGGCACCGGCCCGGGGCCCCATGGGTTGGATGGGGGCTTGGGATGTCACCGCCCAAGCTGGGGCGCTAGCACCCATGAGCCCCAGGGTCGCTGTGGCTAACATTGCGGCTTTAAAATTCGTTAACAAAGTCATGGTCAGCTTTCCTAAATAACTCATGCAAAAGCATCGCACCGCAGAATCACTGCAGCACTGGGCAGTAGGGGAGTCCTCCACCATCACCCTTTTATCGTTAACGACCAATCAAACGTCATAGCTGGAGTCAGGTGGGCTAGGGCAAAATCAAGCCAGAGGGCCTAAACCAGGTTAGGTTCTGACGGATCAGCCCTGCCCTAAGCGTTCTGACCAAAGCTATGTAACCACCATAGTTATCTGGAGACAGGTTATCTCCAGACACAAGGAAGGATGATACAACATCCTGTTAGTTATGAGATAATTCTCCCCACTATAGGCTCATACCGTTGGTTAGCCCCGCTGATTCCCCTAACTGATTTAAGATTTATCCTTAATTTATGCCAGTTGGGGCGCCTGGCTGGGCAACTGGGATTGGCTGAAGTTGTTCCGTTGCGGTGCTACCCCGTTGCGGCAAACCATGCACCCGCAATAGATCCGCCAAGTTAGCACAGTGGGGCATCAAGCCAAAGCTAGCCGGGCTGACAGCGCCCTGGTACACAAACTGGGGATGATTCAGGCAATAGTAGTCCCAGGGGGCCATCTGCACCCTAAACAAAGTGATTAGGCGGTCGGCAAGCCACAGGGACAGGGGAATGCGAAACCAAATCGGTTGGCCCAGGTAGGCGCAGGTTTGCTCCACCGCCTGGTCTACCGACAGGGGAGAGTTGCCCAGGACGTATTCTCGGTACCCCGTGGTGGAGGGGTGCTGGAGCAGGTAGTGCACCACGGTGGCAATATCCTGGGCGTGGGCAAAGTGGAAACCGGCTTCGGCCCGGAAGAAGCGAATCAGCCCCACCCAACGGGTCACATCCGCTAGGCCGGCGGAGATAAAGGAATAGGGTTGGTCGGGGTCACCGCCAAACACCAGGGTCGGGAAAACGGTGGTAATTTTAGGGTATAACGCCAACTCCGGTAGGTGGCGGTGGCAGGCGTATTTACTGCGAATATAATCGGTGCCGAACTGGTCAGCGGCTTCCAGTGGCTGGGATTGGGGGTCAAGAATACTGGCGGTGGAAAAGTAAATCACCTGCTCGCAGCGCTGGGGATCAAGCAAACTGATCAGGGTGAGGTTGTTATCCACGTTGGTGGCAAAGACGTAGTCAGAATCTCCCCCCCAGGCCGCCGCCGTTAAGATGGCCAGGTCCATGGTGCGCAGCAGATCAGCGTACTGTTGAATATCCCCTAGCCCACCGGGCAGAATCTGGACCCGAGGGTTTTCCCCCACCGGCAGCTTGAGCTTGTCCGGGTGACGGAGCAGAAGAAAGAGGTCATAGCGATCGCTAGCCAGCAGTTGTTCCAGAATGTAGTGGCCAATACAGCCGCTGGCGCCAGTCATAAAGACCCGTTGGCGAGGGGGGGTGGCGGAGGTCAGGATGGTGTTGTCCAAGTCTTGGCATCTCAGGGGATTGGGTTAGCTCCCCTATTTTGCCCTGATTACGGTTCCGATCCAAGGGATCAAAGCCTATTTCCCAGTCTGTTTGCCCATCAAGTCCCCGATCAAAAAATTTCACAGAAACATCTGGTGAAACTTTTTAGATCGGTGAAATTCTGATTAAAACCCCTTAAGTTACCTCATCTAACCCATGACAAGTCAGTATAACTAAATCTAGTAAATAATTATACAAATTCTTAAGGTATGTATCAGTATCACCCACCCACCCTGATCGCTCTGGTTCGCGCCAGTCAAAGGGGTTCAACTGAACAGGCTGGCTTTTCTCTGATTGAACTGGTAGTGGTGATATTAATTCTCGGTATCCTTGGTGGCATGGCCTGGCCAACGGTGTTAAACCAGGTAGCCCGCTCCAAACAGGCCCGAGCCCTCCATGCAATTGGCGCAATGAGTCGAGCCCAGCATAGTTTTTTCCATGAGCAATCCCGATTTTCCGGCAGCATTGATGAGCTGGGCTTTAGCTACCTGAATCAGGCGGACAGTGACTACCAATACAGCGTTACCCCCGTTAATACCAGAACCGCCACCATTGTGGCTAATCCCGAGGACAGTAGCCTGCTGGGGTACACCGGCGTAGTCTTTGTCGATCGCGATAGCGAGCAGAACCTCACCCTGGCTTCCCTGGTGTGCCAAGGTGATCACCATGCCGGTGCCCCCCAACCAACCGTTAAAACCGCTCCCAACGGCCAAGTGGAGGTGAGCAACTGTAACCCCCTCTAGCTCCTAGGTTGGCATACCTTCACAGCGATTACTGGGATTGTCCTACTGGTATAGGAATAGCCGTTTAGCCGCCCGGGTAAAGGCCACGTAGCACAGTTGGTTGCGTTCTAGGCTGTTGCGGTTAGTCGCCATGGAGGGGATGTCTACGAACACATCCTGAAAGGTAGACCCCTGACTTTTGTGAATAGTCAGACTGTAGGCATAGTCAACGGTGTGAAACTGCTGCTGGAGGTCCCAGAACTCCATCCAGCGCCTTTCCTGGGCCAGGAAATTGAGTCGGGCTTGAAATTCCCCCTGACCCGACTCGTGTAACACCCGCAGGGTACGGTACTCCCACTCCTCGGTTTCCACCTCCAGCAGCCATACCGGCCATTCCCCCTCTCGCCCCCGGGCCACCTCCAACACCTCGCACTCGGCGGAGGTGGGCAAAATCATCGATTCCTCCTGCAGGCAGGGATTGAGGGCGATCAACCGTTCCCCCGGTACAAACCGTAGGGTGTTAGGACCGTAGATAGCCCCCCGGATGATCCGGTTGAGCTGCTGCACCCGCCTATTAGTGTAGGCCAGGGCCCTCACCTGGTCGGGGTTTTGTTGGTAGGCTTCACTGCTAAAGGCCCGCACCAGCAGGGCCTCCCAGGTGCCTCGGGGGGACTACAAAACAGCCCTCGGTGTAGGTGGAATTGGTATCACTCTGGAAGCGGGGCAGTTGGGGCCGATCCAGGTGACGACGCAGGTCTTCGGCAACTACGCCGATGGCACCGCCGTAGCGCACCACTTCCGTCAGCTCGCTACGCTGGAGAATTTGTCCAAAACAGGGGGATTCCGGCTCATTGACCGGGGGCAACTGGGCCGAGTCACCGACGAATAGGATCTGGGTGCGCTGGTAGAGGTTGGCCACCGCGTTGACTAACAGATCCCAGAGCTCCTGGTTAATCATGGAGCATTCGTCCACGATCACCAGGCGGTAGCGATCCAGTTGGCTGGCCTGACGCCGATCGCTCTGAAACACCTGCTTACCGGTTTCCTCGTTGATCTCCGGTCGCAGGCCCAGTAGCTTGCAACAGGTCATGGCGTCGATCTGTAGCCGCCACTGGGCCGCCATCAGGGTCAGCACCTTGGTGGCCTTGTTACTAAAGGCGGTGAGGACGATGGGGCGATTGTCCCCCCGTTGCCGCAATCCCTGGATAAACACTTGGAGCAGGGTGGTTTTGCCGGTGCCCGCATAGCCGGTTAGCAGGTGAAACTTTTCATCCCCCTGCACAAAGGCATCGAGGGCCTGCAGAGCCCGCTGTTGTTCAGCCGTCAGAGAGAAGGCCCGATCTCCAGGGGGGCTGGAAGGCAACGGAGACAGGGCCATGGCGAAGAGGGATGAACTGGTTTCTATGGTATTCAAAGTTCCCCTCCTTGGGGAAAGGGGTAACAGCAAACCTGAAAAATCCTCAAAAGAAGTGAGGCCAGGCATCAGGCAGGACTTAGACTAATTGGGCTGAATTAAGGGTCAAGATTAATTATGAGGAAATACCTAGTTTTGGCAGCCATAACCTTAGTAGCTCTGGTGGGGGTAGGGCTAGGCCACACTGGAGGGCTGAGCCGGGTCATGGCTGCGGTCCCCCTGGCCACGGCGGCCCTGCCCCCTAGCCTGGAGCCGGCGGTGCTGAATGGGCGACCGATCCATGTGTTGTACGTCACCCGTAGCCAGGACACCGTACTGGTGCGCTGCTATCCGGGCTTTAGCCCCCAGTTGCAGGTGCGCCCGATGGGGGGCAACCCGGGTCAGACGGAGGGGGTGCTGACCTGCACCAGTCCCGTGGGTCAGTAGATAGAACTCTTTCTACCGGAGGAATAGAGAAGTGCCAGGATTCGATGTCCTATTGTTAACGACTGTTTCAATCGGGTTACATCCTGGCAGCTCGGCCCGCCGGCTTAAAACTGGCATGATAGGATGCCTTTCGTAGCGTTTTATTGATGGGGGATACCTATCCGTGTCCATTCGGGTAGCCGTAGTAGGATCGGGTCCGGCAGGCTCCTCAGCCGCCGAGACCCTGGTGAAGGCTGGAATTGAAACCTATTTATTCGAGCGTAAGCTAGACAACGCCAAGCCCTGCGGTGGCGCTATTCCTCTCTGTATGGTGGATGAGTTTGATCTGCCCGCCAATATTATTGACCGGCGGGTGCGGAAGATGAAAATGATCTCCCCCTCTAACGTGGAGGTCAACATCGGTAGCACCCTGAAGGAGGAAGAATATATCGGCATGTGCCGCCGGGAGGTGCTGGACGGGTTCCTCCGCGATCGCGCCGCCGGTCAGGGGGCTAAGTTGATCAACGGCACCGTCCACACCCTGGAAATGCCCCAGGGGGATAACCAGCCCTACACCCTCCACTACACCGCCCATCGGGAGGATGGCCTGGTGGGGGAAAGCCAGTCTCTCCAGGTGGATGTGGTGATTGGCGCCGATGGGGCCAATTCCCGCATTGCTAAGGCGATTGACGCCGGCGACTACAACTATGCGATCGCCTTCCAGGAGCGCATCCGTCTGCCCGCCGACAAAATGGCCTACTACGAAGACCTGGCGGAGATGTACGTGGGTAACGATGTATCCCCAGATTTCTATGCCTGGGTGTTTCCCAAGTACGACCACGTGGCGGTGGGTACGGGCACCATGCGGGTCAACCAGGCCAAAATCAAGCAACTGCAGGCCGGCATCCGGGCCCGCGCCGCCCACCGTCTGGAGGGTGGGGAAATCATCAAGGTGGAAGCCCACCCCATTCCCGAGCATCCCCGCCCCCGACGGGTGGTGGGGCGGGTTGCCCTAGTGGGGGATGCCGCCGGCACCGTCACCAAATCCTCAGGGGAAGGCATTTACTTCGCCGCCAAGTCGGCCCGTATGTGTGCTGAAACCATTGTAGAACTGTCTAACCAGGGGCAGCGTATTCCCACCGAAGCGGACCTGAAGCTCTACCTGAAGCGCTGGGACCGGCAGTACGGTATGACCTACAAGGTGTTGGACCTGCTGCAAACCGTGTTCTACCGCTCCGACGCCAGCCGGGAGGCTTTTGTGGAGATGTGCTCTGACATTGACGTGCAGAAGCTCACCTTCGACAGCTACCTCTATAAAACGGTGGTGCCGGCTAATCCGGTGGTGCAGATGAAGATCACCGCCAAAACCCTGGGTAGCCTGATCCGGGGCCACGCCCTAGCCCCCACCCGCAGTTGGTAGGCAGCATGGTTACCTGGGAAGGAATATCTGGGTAACCATCCCTCCCCGGCGGTGTCATCCCCCATGACCAACCAGACCCACTACCAAACCCTGGAGGTGGCGGAAACCGCCACCCAGGCGGAAATTAAACAGGCCTACCGGCGGCTGGTTAAGCAGTTTCACCCTGACAGTCAGACCCAGCCCACCGGCCATGATCAGATTGCCCGCATTAACCAGGCCTACGAGGTGATTGGTGACCCCCAGCGCCGTCAGGCCTACGATCGCCAGCGGCAGGGATGGGGATCTGGGGATGCGGCGGTGGCCGCCAGTCAACGTGCCCAACGCACCGCTGACCTGCAGGACCTCTACCGCCAGCAACGCCAGGCCTATCAGGGGGCCGACCACCAGCGCCAGAATTGGCTTAAGCAGGTTTACCTGCCGGTGGATCGGTGGGTGGGCAAAGTCCTGGCGCCGCTGCGGGGGGAGATCCGTCAGCTCTCCGCCGATCCCTTCGACGATGAGCTGATGGCGGCCTTCCAAACCTACCTGGGGCATTGTCGCGACTGGTTAGGCCAGGCCCGCACCCGCTTGGAGTCGGTGGTCAGCCCCCCTGGCCTGGCCGGCGTCACCACTGACCTGCACCACTGCCTGGGTCAACTGGAGGATGGCGTGGAGGAAATGGAGCGGTTTACCCTCAGCTACGAAGAGTCCTACCTGCACACCGGTGAAGAACTGTTTCGCATTGCCCGGCAGCTACGTCAAGAGGCCAGGGATCGCATTAAACCCCTGGCTTAGGTTCTATAGCGGTTTTCGATAGAGTGAGACCTCCAATTGCTTAGTCCTACCCCCCAGTATCTGGCTGTAGGAGCTTCACGCTGTACCGCCCCTTGATCAAGGCTACAGTGTACACACATCTCGCTCAAAATGCTCCATTGGGCACCCCCGGCACCCCAATCCTGGGAGGAGTTAGCGGTGTCAAGAATCTATGACGGTGCAAAGTCTAAAGTGTACCCCCTATCATCCCATAGACGCGACCATCAATAAGCTCGTGTCTTTCGAGCTGCTGTTCCTCCCAGATGAAATATTCTTCGGGAGTGAAACAGTTGTGATTCCTTTGTATGGCTACCATAACTAACCCTCCCCCTGCTTAGCCGTTATGCCAGAACATCGTCCAGAGCTGATCAAGCTTCTGTAGATCATAAAGGTTATTTTTAGACCTTGACTTTGCCCACTCTCCGGGAAGCAAGCTACATCCCAAATTTCTCGCCTAGTTTTGGGAAAAAGGCTGGGGGATGAGAGCGAGGGAATTTGCGATCTACTGGCCTTTTAGTGGGACTGTTCGGATCTTTGTGTAAATGCTGGTTTTGGCAACGAGAAGTCAGTGGTTCCAGCCCGATCTAACACGGTTTTCTGAACACTTCCTCTTTTCGCTCTTCGTTTTTCTTTGACGTCCCGGCTTAACTGGAGACTCCATCACCCTCCCCGGTCCAGGACCTCTCCCCATCGATTAAATCCCCCGGGTTGGCAAGCTCCTGGGGTTCTCGGGGCAGCCCCAGCCCAGGGGTCGGGAAGGGAAAACAAACCGTCGGCAGCCCCGCCGCCAGCAGTCCTCGCCTGATGTGATCTGGGCTGGTGGGAAAGATCACAAACAGAGGATAGGCGCGATCGCTGCCATCATTGACCAGGTGCTGGTGGGCTTCGGGTAAGGCCCAGCTATAGCCGCCATCCAGGCAAACCTCCGTTTGCCGCCAGCGGCCAAGGATTTCAGAAAAGTCTTCCTGGGGACGATGGATGAAAACCAGAATCTCTACCCCTGTCTTGATCTCCCACTCTGGGTCGCACAGAATCAGGACAAGATCGCAGGGCAGGTTGACTAAATAGCTAGCCCCTTCGCCGGAGGAATGTCGTACCCGGGCATTGGGCAGAGGCAGGGATACAATACTCTCCTGGGGGCGGCGCATACTGGGAACAAACTCCAGGTAAGGCCGGTGCTGCCGGAGCAGGGCCAGGGCCCCCCGGTACTCGGTGCATAGAACCAACAGGGTTTCGCAGGGTGTGGATTCCATGGCCATGGAAAAAGTAGCTGCCAAGCAGGGAACAATAGTACCTCGAAATCCGTCCTTAACCCTTCCTTAACCTAGAAGGGGTAAAAGCTTAGGGATTCATTGTAGTTAACCTAGCCTGAGTGTTACCCTATGACAGATTACTCGCCTGAAACCTTGCAAGCCATTGTCAGAGCCCCCATGAGTACGGGTCTAGCTGTGGCTATGGTAGATCTAGGAATTGTTTCCACCGCCATTGAAGCGGCGGCCTTGGCCAAGGAAATCGCCGGCGCGGCGGAAAAGTACCCCACTAACGCCATCATTCAAGCAGCCTTTGCTGCAGAGGTGATGAAAAGTGGTCAGATTAACCTGGAAAAGCCCGATATTAAACCAACGGAGGTGGAGTCAGGTGCCGTGGTGGATCGGGCCATTGCCGATATCGAAGCCGCACTCCAGGCCCTGAGCACCACCGCTTCCCCTGCAGACCTCGGCAGCTACAAGCAGTTTATCTACGACTGCGCCAAGGCGGTTGCCGAAGCAGCTGGTAGCGGCCTATTTGGGTCCGGCAATAAGGTCAGTGAGAAGGAGTCGGCCGCCCTCGATCGCATTAAGCTAGCCCTAGGCATCTAGGTCTTGACCATCCCCGCCTAGGACCCACGGTGCCTGCCTAGAGAGGTGCAGGCAGTTACCCCGACCTAGATGGGATCGGTAAGTGACCTGATCCGCCACCTGGTGAATGATTTTTAAGCCTCGGCCGCCAGCCAGTTCTTGACTGTCGTTGTTGAGGCTACTCTCCAGGGCTGATGGTAAATCAAAGCCAGGGCCTTGATCCCAAATTTGTATATCAATGCTCTGCTCGGAGATTTCCACCTGAATTTGAATCGGGGTTTGGCCTGGCAGATCCCGATGGGCATGGCGGACAGCATTAGTAAACCCCTCAATCACCGCCAACTGACATTGCAGCAGTAGCTGATAGGGGAGGGGTGCCGTAACAAATTGGTCAAACCAGGCAAGCACCTCCCCTAGGGCCGCTGGATCGGTGAGGGTAGTAATCTGGCTGACTTGATGATAAGTCAAGGTGGCTTCATAATCTTTAAAATAGCAATCAGCAGTAGCAATCAGCTCGGCTTCCATGAATGATAGGTGAATTGGCCCATAAGTGATTAAAATCTTTAACGTGATCCAGGACAGGGTGGCAGATTTAGGAGCCTAGCGGGATGAAGCCCTATCAGAAGATTCCTATCCAGGATTGTGGTGAACCCCTGGTGACCATCCCCTGGGCTAGGAGCAGGGAAGACGTCAACATGGCTGCTCAGTTAAAGCAGACCCCCCAGTTTAGGGTGCTAGGGCCCCATCCCTACCAGGCGTTGGGAGCCCCCTACGGTAACCAGTGCCCCTATAGGGTTCGGTCGGGGGTGCTAGGGGCACTGATTCAGGCTCAGGGAATTTTACAGCAGCACCAGCCCCACTGGGGTCTGCAGATTTTTGATGCCTACCGCCCCCTAGCGGTGCAGAAATTTATGGTGGAGTATACCTTTCAGCAAATATTGCAGGAGCGCCAGCTGAGTCTTGAAAGCCTTTCCGCCGAACAACATAGGGAGATCATGGACCTGGTAGAGCAATTTTGGGCCCTTCCCAGCGATCGCCCTGAAACCCCACCCCCCCCCCGGACTGGCGCGGGCCGCGGCCGGGCCCGGGGGGATAGCAGTGGCACCCCCGTGACCATGGGGTCCGCCATTGACGAAATTTCTCCCCGGTCCTTCCCCGATCACTTTAGCCATAGTGACCATCCCCAGGCGGAGGAGTTTCACACTCATCGCCAGCTTCTCAAGCATGTCATGACGGCGGCGGGGTTCCGTCGCCATCCCCAGGAATGGTGGCATTTTTCCCTGGGGGACCAGCTCTGGGCCTGGCTGGTAGGCCAGGAAGGCGGTGCCGGGACACCCCTGGCCTACTATGGGCGAGTCGACTAGGGGGGCTAATCTTGCCGTTTCCGATCAGACCAGGGGGCAAACCAGGGCAAGAGAGCCAGACCTGGTAGGGCGGCTACCAGGGTCAGTAAAAAGAAAAGGGGCCAACCCTGCTGGGTGGCGCCAGCCAAATAAAACTGTTGGTAAAGCTGGGGATAGTTGGGTAGCTGGCGCTGAATGGCGGCGGCGATTTCCCCGCTGCTGGGGCCCGCGATCAGGTCTCGCCCCACCGCCATCAGGCTGGAGAGCAGGGCAAATTGGGTGGCGGAGAAGCGGGGATTACATAAGCTCATCAGGAAGCCAATAAACCCCGCTGTACCTAGGCCGGCACAAAAGTTCTCGACGTTAATGGCAAGCACCATGACCGGGTAGCTTTTCCCGACGATGGCGAGGATCCAGTAGCTGACATTACTCAGGGCTTGTAGTCCACCAAATACCCATAGGGAGCGGTTAATACCTAACTGGCTGAGGAGGGCCCCTCCCACCAGGGTTCCCACAATTGTTGCCACCAACCCTAACCCCTGGCGAATGGTGCCAATGTCCGTATCACTAAACCCCAATCCCTGATCCCCTAGAAAGGGAATGGCCATCTTTGCCGTCAGATTATCCCCCAATTTATACAGCAAAATGAAGGCTAACACCGCCAAACCCTGGCCGATCCCCAGACGCTGGAAAAATTCCCCAAAGGGAGACAGCACCGCCTGCCGTAGGGAGGCCGGTGGGGTCACTTCAACTTGAGGATCTGGAGCCCAAAGGGAAGCCAGGATGCCCAGCCCCATCAGCGCCGCCATCAGCCCGTAAACCCAGGGCCAGGTGATTTGGTCCGCCAGGATAAAGGCCAGGGCCCCGGTCACCAGTAGGGCAACCCGATAGCCCAGGACGTAGATGGCGGCCCCCGCCCCCACCTCACGGTTGCCTAGCACATCGGTACGGTAGGCATCAATGGCAATGTCCTGGGTGGCGCTGAGGAAGGTAATGCCCAGGGCGGTGAAGGCGAGCAGTTGCAAGGGGCTGGAAGCCTCTCCTGGAACAGAAAATTGGATCATCTGTGAGGCCAGAGCGGCGATCGCTACCATCAGGCCAACCTGAGCCACCACCATCCATCCCCGTCGTCGCCCCAACCCAGGGGGGACAAACCGATCCAAAAAGGGTGACCAGAGAAACTTGAAGGAATAGGGTAGGCTAATTAAGCTAAACCAACCAATGGTTTGCAGGTCCAGCTGTACCTTGGTCATCCATCCCCGGAAGGCATCATCCATAAGGGCGAAGGGTAGGCCCGAACTAAAGCCCAAGACCAGAATAGCGCCCATCTTGCGGCTTTGGAAAACCCTAGTTAACGCGAGAACTTGGTTCACGATCACTCCAGTACTATCACCAACACCCCGGATTGCCGAGTTGTGATCCTCCAACATCCTGGATTAACGGACCGCCGGATCGATCCACACCACTGCGCGTTCGCTGGCATTCTGATAGCCACTCTGTTCCTGAATCAGTTGTTGAGACTGGCTGGGATCAAAGTAGCGATTAAGGTCTGCCTGCAGCTGTAGATGAGAGATTTCTGCCCTATCGATGGCAACTTTTATGGAGGCCAGGGATTGGGCCTGGTTATAGATATAAGGGAGTAGGTGACCAAGACTAATCCCACCGAGGAGGAGAAGGAGCCCATTTAACCCTACCCGGGCACCGACTTCCACCAGGGGAACAAGCCTCGATCGCCTGGGGCTCACCCTCAGGCGGTGGGACAGGGGGATAGGCCGTTGACTTTTCTGTACCCTTGATCGAACTAGGGTACGGGGCTGAACGATCGCTTGACGCGCAGGGGACATGGGATAAGTTTTTCTAAATGTTAGAGTAGCAAGCTGGCAAGGAAAAGACTACATTGGTAACCTGACCGATGACGACCTATTCAAGAATGGATTTTATTATGGCTCAAAACCAAGATATGGCCACAAGCATTTTTGACTGAAGCTGCCTAGGGGGAAATATCCGGGCTTCCCGTCAGAAAATGTGAGATTTTTGCCCTAAACCAAGTCCATGACGAGAACCGTAATTCTGCCCCCAGCCCCTCTCCCAGGGGACGAGGGGTGCGGGAAAACCCTTCGAAATCCCTCTCCCGAGGGAAAGGGATTTTAGGTGAGGGAAACTCCAGGTTTCAAATTAGA
>JBEIUS010000085.1:0-13646 GCA_040374235.1 Leptolyngbya sp.
CATCAAGGAGGGCACCTCCATTTATATCCACGACCC
Source organism: Leptolyngbya sp. (assembly GCA_040374235.1). GTDB lineage: Bacteria > Cyanobacteriota > Cyanobacteriia > Phormidesmidales > Phormidesmidaceae > Nodosilinea. The sequence goes on from JBEIUS010000085.1 coordinate 37, forward strand.
AAACAAGCCCAAAGCGGCTGCACCAGTTCACTTGGAACTGGTGTTGAATCATGACCATTCTTTAGGGGAACAAAACCCGTTTTAAGTAGAAAGGGCGATCGTGCCGACGACCCCCACTTCAAACGCTCTAGGACCTCTGCCACTTGGCCCAGGTAATTAGTACTGCGCAGCCTGAATGAGGCGACCCTTCAACCGGGAGCCAGGGGTCAGAATTCAGGAGCAATCGGTCAACTTGCCCCAGAGTGTACTAGCCCACCTGCCTGACAGTCCTCAGCCTGGAGGGATTGAGGTGGTACCAGCAGAGCTGGAGTGGGCGTAAGAGTTAAGAGTTATGAACGATTGAGTTCAGCGGCGGCGAGTGACTTTTGCATCTCCACCAACCCCTGGCAGAGCTGGCGAAAGTGATCCCCCCGGGCTTCGAAGTTGGGGTACTGGTCAAAGCTGGCGCAGGCGGGGGAAAATAGCACCACCCGGGCCCCCAGGGAGGGGGCCAGTTCCCTGACTCGACTCACCGCCCGCTCCAGGGTTTCCACCCTTTCCACGGCGCTGTAGCCAAGGCTGGCCAGGCGCTCGGCGAATTGGGGGGCGGCCTGACCAATCAGCAGCACCATGGCCGCCCTTTCCTGGATGCGTGCTAACCAGGGGCCATCCTCCCCCTGCTTGGGTTCACCGCCGGCGATCAAAATCACGGGGCCCGCTACGGAGCGCAACCCCACCTCGGCGGCATCGTAGTTGGTGGCCTTGGAGTCGTTGATGAAGTCGATGCCCTGCCAGGTACAAATCCGCTCCAGGCGGTGGGATACCCCGGGGAAGTTGGCCACCCCCTCGGCGATCGCAGTCCGGTCAATCCCCGCCAGACAGGCGGCGGTCACCGCCATCAGTAGGTTCTGCTGGTTGTGCTCCCCCCCCATGGCCAGGTGACTAGTGGGTAAAATCGCCTCCCCGCGAAATTTCACCCAGCCCTCCTCCAGGTAGGTGGTGGGTTGCAGAGGGGCGATCGCCCCCCGCCCGCCGATGCTGGTCCAATGGGCCAGGGGAAAGGCGGTGGTAAAGTGTTGCCGCAGGTAGGGGTCATCGCCATTCAGCACCGCCAGCTGCGATCGGTGCAGCAGGCTGGCCTTAATCTGGGCGTAGTTGGCGAGGGTCTTGTGGCGTTGCAGGTGGTCAGGTGTGAGGGTGGTCCAGAGGCCAATTTTAGGACTGAGGCTGGGGGCCGCCTCAATCTGGTAGCTGCTCAGCTCCGCCACGATCCAATCGGGGCTAGAGTCCTCCAGGCCCAGTTCGCAGGCGGCATGGCCAATGTTGCCACAGGCCGGAGCCTGAAGGCCCGCCGCCTGAAAAATAGCGGCGGTGAGGGCGGTGGTGGTAGTTTTACCGTTGGTGCCGGTAATCCCCACCCAGGGGCGGGGGGGCAGCAGGCGCCAGGCCAGTTCCATCTCGCCGATCACCGTGATGCCGGCGGCCCGGGCCGCCACCAGGGCGGGCAAGTCCCAGGGCACCCCAGGGCTGATCACCACCAGGTCAGCCCCGTCCGCCGCCGTAAAGCTATGGCCCAGCTGCAGATCTACCCCCGCCGTCGCCAGTTGGGCCTGGAGTTCGCTGCCGGGGGGGGTGGGGTGGCGATCGCTGAGCACCACGGCCCAGCCCCGCTGGCGCAACAGGCGGGCCGCCGCCGCACCGGACTTACCTAAACCAATCACATGGGCCTGGGACATGGCGGGCCTACTCCTTGACGATGGCGCCAAAGTCCGCCAGCACCAGGGCATGGTTGCGCAGCAGCCCCAGCAGGTTGAGGCGATTTTGCCGCACCTGGGCATCGGCGGCCATCACCAGCACACTGTTGGGGCCATCAAAGAAGCCACTCACCACCGGGGTCACCTGGGCGAGGCCCGCCACCAACTGGTGGTAATCCCGCTGGGCCAGGGCGGTCTGGGTTTGGGGCAGGAGGGTGACCAGGGCCTGAAGAAAGGCCGCCTCTGCGGGGGATTCAAACCGGCCAGGGTCCACCAGGCCCGCCGGATCCAACGGGTCCGTGGCCAGGTCGCCCTGGGCCGCCAGGCGAGTGGCCCGGTTGACGGTTTCGTAGACCGCCTGCAGGCGGCCATCCCGGCGAATCTCCTGGAGGAACCGGGCCCGGCTGCGGGTCTCCAGCAGGTCCGTCAAAACCCGCTGGCCGTAGGGGCTATCGGCCTCCCCCAGCACCGCATTCACCAGGTCGTAATCCACCCCCTCCTCCTGCAGCAGGGTTTGCACCCGTTGGCGAAAGAAGTCTTGCAGTTGGCTAAGGACCTGGGATGGATTCTCCAGCTTCAGGGTGGGATCCCGGCCATAGTCATCCACCACCCCAGTCACTAACGCCGCCAGGTTGAGGGGCAGGCCCGCCGCCCAAATAATGCTGACTATCGCATTGGCGGCCCGGCGCAGGGCGAAGGGGTCGGAGGAGCCGCTGGGCAGTTCCCCCAGGCTAAAAATCCCCACCAGGGTATCGAGGCGGTCCGCCAGCCCCACCACCTGACCGGTGAGACTCTGGGGCAGGGCATCCTGGGCTCCCCGGGGCAGGTAGTGCTCGGCGATGGCCACCGCCACCGCCTCCGGTTCGCCGCTGTGGCGGGCGTAGTGTTGCCCCATCACCCCCTGCAGCTCTGGGAATTCCCCCACCATCTGAGACACCAGGTCTGCCTTGCAGAGTTGGACCGCCCGCTGAATCAGGGCCTGCTGCGGAGAGTCCAACTGCAGTTGGTTGGCGATCTGGGCGGCGATCGCCCCAATTCGCCCCACCTTGGCCGCCATCGACCCCAACCGTTCCTCAAAGGTCACCGTGGCCAGCCCACCCCCCAGGGCCTCCAGGGATTGGCGGCGATCGGCATCAAAGAAAAACTTGCCGTCGGATAACCGGGCCCGAATCACCCGGGCATTGCCCTCGGCGATCAGGGCGCTCTTGGCCGGGTCACCGTTGGCGATGGTAATAAAGTAGGGCATCAGGGCCAGATCTGACCCCGGCTGCCGCACCGGGAAATAGCGCTGGTGGCTCTGCATTTCCATGATTGCCACCTCCGGCGGCAGGTCTAGAAAGCTGGCCTCAAACTGGCCCACCACGGCGGTGGGCCACTCCACCAGGTGGGTGACCTCCGCCAGCAGATCGGTGGGGATCAGGGCTTCGCCGCCAAGCCGGTGGGCGGCGGCCTCCGCCTGGTGGGCAATGGTTTGCCGCCGCCGGTTAGGGTCCACCTCCACTTGGGCGGCCCGCAGGGTCCCAGCGTAGTCCTGGGCGCGGGCCAGGGGGAGGGGGCCGGGGGACAACACCCGGTGGCCCTGGGACTGGCGATCGCTGTGGCAGGTTTCTGAGCCATTCTCCAGGTGCAGGGGCAACACCTGGTCCTCCAGCAGGGCCACCAGCCAGCGAATCGGGCGGGGAAAGCGCAGCTCCCCATCCCCCCAGCGCATAAACCGTTTCCCCTCCAGGCCGGTGATCCACCCCGGTACCCGTTCCTGGAGGACCTGGGCTAGCGCCTGGCCCGGCAGGGTTTGGGTGACAAAGACAAAGGCCCCCTTGTCGGTGTCGCGGATTTCCAGGGCCTCCACCCCCACCCCCCGGGAGCGGGCAAAGCCCGTGGCGGCGGCGGTGGGCTGGCCGTCTTTGAAGGCAGCCTGGGCGGAGGGGCCCTTCACCGCCTCGGTGCGATCGGGTTGGCGATCGGGTAAACCCTCTAGTACCAGAGCCAACCGTCGGGGGGTGCCGTAGAGATGCAGGGCGCTGGGGGGGAGGGCCTCGGCCTGCAGGTCCGCCAGCACCCGGCTTTGCCACTGGGCCAGGGCCTGGGGAACAAAACTGGCGGGCAGTTCCTCGCTGCCGACTTCGAGTAAAAATGTCGCCATACAATAGGGAGGGAGAGGGATAAACCGTGGGTGAGCCGCCGCCCTAGCTGGGCTGGCGGTGGAAAGCTTTACCAGTCTACCAAGGGGCCATGCCCCTGGCACCGTCCTTAACTAAACCGATGGATTTGTTTGACCACCACCGCCAACACCAGATCGACCGGGAAGCCCCCCTGGCGGCCCGGCTACGGCCCCGCACCCTGGCGGAATTCATCGGTCAGGACCGGGTGGTGGGGCCGGGACGCCTACTGCGGCGGGCGATCCAGGCGGATCAGTTGTCCTCGTTGATTTTCTATGGTCCCCCCGGTACGGGCAAAACCACCCTGGCCCAGATCATCGCCAACACCACCCGGGCCCATTTCGTCGCCCTGAATGCGGTGCTGGCGGGGGTGAAGGAGCTGCGCCAGGCGATCGCCAGTGCCCAGGAGCAGCGGGGCCAGCAGGGCCGGCGCACGATTTTGTTTATTGACGAGGTGCATCGTTTTAACAAGGCCCAGCAGGATGCCCTGCTGCCCTGGGTGGAAAATGGTACGGTGATTTTGATTGGGGCCACCACGGAAAACCCCTACTTTGAGGTGAATAAGGCCCTGGTCAGCCGCTCCCGCCTGTTCCAGCTCAAGCCCCTGGAGCCGGCGGATCTGCGCCGCATCGCCCAGCAGGCCCTGGCCGATCGGGAACGGGGCTACGGCGATCGCCCCATTCAGGTGGAGCCCGCCGCCATTGAACACCTGGTCAACGTCGCCAATGGCGATGCCCGGGCCCTGCTCAATGCCCTGGAGTTGGCGGTGGAAACCACCCCCCCCGGCCCCGACGGCACCCTGGTTCTCACCCTGGCGGTGGCGGAGGAGTCCATCCAACGGCGGGCGGTGCTTTACGACAAGGAGGGGGATGCCCACTTCGACACCATCAGTGCCTTCATCAAAAGTGTGCGGGGGTCCGACCCCGATGCCGCCCTCTACTGGCTGGCCCGCATGATCTACGCCGGCGAAGACCCCCGGTTTATTTTCCGACGGCTGGTGATTTTAGCCAGCGAAGACATTGGTCTGGCGGATCCCCAGGCGATCACCGTGGTCACCAGCTGCGCCAACGCCTTTGACCGGGTGGGCCTGCCGGAGGGGCGCTATCCCCTGGCCCAGGCCACCCTCTACCTGGCCACCGTCCCCAAGTCCAATAGCACCCTGGGGTTCTTTGACGCCCTGGTGGCGGTGGAACAGCAGCGAGAGGGGGAGGTGCCGGCCCCCCTGCGGGATGCCAGCCGTGACCAGGCCAGCTTGGGGCATGGCCAGGGTTACCGCTACCCCCATGCCTACCGAGACCACTGGGTGGAGCAGCAGTACCTACCCACCAGCCTGCAGGGCCAGGTGTTTTACCAACCCTCAAACCAGGGTTACGAAGCCCAGATCCAGACCCCGGTGGCCCAGCGCCGCGAGGCCCAATTGGCGGCCTTGGGGGAGGTCGATCGCCCTTGGGGAGAGACCCTCACCGCCGGCCCGCCCGATCGCCAGCGCGATCGCTGGCTACAGCGCAGCCTGGGTCAGGCGGGGGCGGTGTTGGCGGCCCGCCGCGATCGCCTGTTTGCCCTGGCCCCACCCCAGCGCCACCACCGCATCCTCGACCTCAACGCCCGCACCGGCCTGCTCACTTGGGAGGCCCTGCGGCGGACCCCGGAGGGGGGAGTCTACGCCCTGGTGGCGGACCCCCAGGAGTTGGCGGCTCTGGCGGCTCAGGTGACCGCCCTACCGGAACTGCACCGCCCTACCTTACTGCTGGGCCGCATCACCGATCCCCCGGCGGCGATCGCCGGCCTCCCCTTTGATCGCCTGGTGGGGTACAACGTTCTTGGCCCCCTGGCGGAGCGATCCAGCTTCGCTATCAGCCTAGGCTCTCGGCTGGGGTCGGAGGGGGTGGGGCTGTTGACGGAAACCATCCTCCGGGAAAGTCAGCGGATCTCCGCCCTGGTGGATGCCTCCGCCCTCCCCCCGGATCTGAGCCAACGCTGGCGAGTCGCCGAGGCCCGTTTCCTAGAGGATCCCGAAGACCCCCGCTTTAACTGGCAAGCGGAGACCCTGGTAGAGATCCTGGAGGCTGCCGGCCTCAGGGTGGAATGCCAGACCGACTGGGTGGAGAGCCACCTGTATGTCACCCCAGCCCTGGGGCAACGCTGGTTTAGCCCCGGTTCCAGCCAACCCAGCTACGGGGAGGGGCTGGCCCGCCACCTGCCCCCCGCCGACCTGGCCCAGATTCAGGCTGCCACCCTGGCTCAGTTAGTGGGGCAGACCGTAACTTGGCGATCTCAGGTGGCCTATTTGCGCATCACCCTCTAGGACCGGGCGGCGCCATTTTGGTAACCTGGCAAGGCAGTTGTCAGGAGTCAGCGGTCAGAAGGGGGGGACAGGATTGCTTTTGGCGGATGCCCCTCCTAACGGCCTGGGATGATTCCCTGGCTAGTCTCCAGGTGCTTTTGTAAGGTGGCCTTGGGCAGGGGCCCCTGCAGGTGATCCCAGGGGAGGGGGTGATCTATCCCCCAGTTATCATGGACATAGAAATCAAGGGGGGGGAGTTGGCCGGCCCGATCCTTGAAGGCCCGTTTGTAGCTGCCCAGGGAGTCGCCGTAGTGGCGGGCCTGAACCAGGATTGGGGCGAGGCGGCGATCGCCCCGGGCAAGCAGGGCCTGAATTACCGACCAGTTATAGCTCTCGGGCCGAAACTCCATACCCTGCTTGCCCAGCTGGCGCTGCAGGTAGGTTAACCGTTGCCGGGCCTGGGGCTTCACCCCCAACCACTGGAAGGGGGTATGGGCCTTGGGCACAAAGGTACTGCAGCCGAGGGTGAGGCGTAGTCCCGGGGCCGCCCGCCTCAGCTGCAGCAACAGGGCCGAGGTGGCCTCCACATCCGCCTCGCTTTCCCCCGGTACCCCTACCATGGCGTAGAGCTTTAGCCCCTGCAGCCCCCCCGCCCGGGCATGGATGGCGGCCTCGACAATCTCCTCGGTGGCCAGTTTTTTATTGACGATCGCCCGCACCTGTTCCGACCCACTTTCCACCGCAATGGTGATGGAGCGACTGCCATGGCGGCTAAGGGTCTGGGCCAGGGCCGGGGTAACCGTATTGGTGCGCACGGAGGCCAGGCTGAGGCGCACCGAGTCAAACCGGGGTTGGTTTAGGTAAGCCATCAGGGAATCAAACTCCGGGTGCTGGGTGACCGAGGCCCCCAGCAGGCCCAGGCGGTTGGTGACCGCCAGCCCCCGCTCAATCGCCGGGATCAATCCCGCCTCCAGGGGGGCGGTCCGGAAGGGTAGGGTGAGGTAACTGGCTAGACAAAAGCGGCACATCTCCGGACAACTGCGTACCGTTTCCACCATGAAGATGTTTTCCCAGGCGGCCTGGGGGGTGACCACGGTGGAGGCAGATAGCATACCTCCCCGGTAGGTTTGCTTGGCAACGGTGGCGGGCACCTGGGGGGCGGTCGGGGCAATGGTGGCAACCCCCGCCTCGGGGCCCGCGTAGGTCACCTGGTAAAGACTGGGGACATAGAGACCGGGCACCTGGGCCAGGTGGTGGAGTTGGGTTGGCCGATCGCCCTGGCGCAGGGCGATCACCTGGTCAATAAAGTCATCCACCAGGGTTTCCCCATCCCCCAGGAGGATCACATCAAAAAAGTCGGCAAAGGGTTCGGGGTTGGCGGTCAACACGGGCCCGCCTCCGAACACCAGGGGGTGGAGATCGTCCCGATCGGCGGCGTAGAGGGGAATTCCTAACTGCTCTAGCAGGGCCAGAATATTGCCGTAATCCAATTCCCAGGAGAGGGAGAAGCCCAACAACTCCGGCTGGGCCGGTAGGGGTTCGTGGTGGTCCGTAAACAGCCGGGCCACCGCCACATCCTGCCGTTGGGCCAGGCTGGCCCACACCACCTGGTAGCCCAGGCTGGTGATGCCGACGTTGTACTGGTTAGGAAAGGCAAAGATCACCGGCAGGGCCGTCGCCAGGGGGCGGGCGGGGCTAAACAGCAGGGCTTCTTCGCTAAAGGGAAAGGGGGGCACGGCAGGGTCCCTGGCAAAATACCATCAACGCCTTCGTTATAGCGTAAAGTACTGCTTCACCGCCGCCAGGATGCGGGGGGCCGCCTGGCCATCCCCAAAGGGGTTGGTGGCCCTGGCCATGGCCTGGTAGGCGCTGGGGTCCGTCAACAACTCCAGGGTGTGGTGCCGGATCGCCTGGGCCTGGGTGCCAATTAACCGGGCCGTCCCCGCCTGGATCGCCTCTGGCCGTTCCGTGGTGTCCCGTAGCACCAGCACGGGCTTGCCCAGCCCCGGCGCCTCCTCCTGCAGACCGCCGGAATCGGTGAGTAACAGGTAGCAGCGCTGCATCGCCCCCACCAGTTGGTGATAGTCGAGGGGATCGGTTAAAAAGACCCGGGGGTGGTGCCCCAGGCGAGCAGTGAGGGGGTCCCGCACCAGGGGGTTACGGTGGAGGGGCAGCAGCAGGGCGGTGTCGGGCTGCTGATCGAGCACCGCCAAAAACCCATCGGCGATCTGCTGGAGGGCATCCCCCCAGTTTTCCCGTCGATGTACCGTGGCCAGCAGAACCCGATAGCGGTCCCAATCGAGGCCGGCGATCGGGCAGTCCGGTTGCTGTTGGGCCACGGTCAGCAGGGCATCGATCACCGTGTTACCGGTATGGTGGATCTCCCCCAGGACGCCGGACCGCCGCAGGTGCTCAACGGCGGCGCTGGTGGGGGCAAAGTGCAGGGTGGTGAGCTGGGAGATCAGGCGACGGTTAGCCTCCTCCGGGAAGGGACTGTAGAGATTATCGGTGCGTAAACCCGCCTCCACATGGCCCACCGGCACCTGCTGGTAAAAGGCGGCCAGGGCAGCGGCAAAGGCGGTGGTGGTATCCCCCTGGACGATGACTAGCTGGGGGGAGTGGTGGTGAAATTCGGCGGCCAGCCCCGCCAGGCTACGGCAGGTAATGTCGGTGAGGCTTTGCTGGGGCTGCATAATGGCCAGGTCCGCGTCCGCCTGCAAATTAAACAGGGCCATCACCTGATCCACCATTTCCCGATGCTGACCGGTGAGCACCACTCGGGTTTTGAGGGCGGGATCCCGCTGAAATAGGGCAATCACAGGGGCCAGCTTAATCGCCTCCGGTCGGGTGCCAAGGATAATGCACACAGGTAGGGGAAGGGCAGACATCGGTCAGCGCTCACTAAGGGAAGAAATCGATAATCATCATGGCATGCCCCATCCCCTCTGCCACAATAGGAGAGGTTGAGTTTTCTACGGACAGTTGCTGCGCCATGGCCCAAACCATTACCCTGACCGCTGCCCACCTACAAACCCTGGATCTGAGCCCGGCCCGGTCGCTGCTGGAGTCACCGGCGGGGGGGCTGGAGCTGGGTCTGCGCTTTGATATCCAACTTGACCGGGACCCCAGCGACCCCAGGGAACTGTCGGAAATTCCGGAGGTGCGACTGTGGTTCATCCGCCTCGATAGCCATTACCCTTGGTTACCCCTGGTGCTGGATTGGGAGGCGGGGGAGCTGGCGCGCTATGCGGCCATGCTGGTGCCCCATCAGTTTAGCCCCAGCGAAGGGATTCGCTACAATCCCGAGGCCTTGGAGATTTTTATTATGCAGAAGATTTTTGTGATTAGCGCCTGGTTGCAGGTCCAGGGCCTGGGGGGCGTCGGCAAGCTCAAGTTAATGGCGAAGATGCTGGGTTACGACATTGAGGAGGGGCTGTTTGACCTGCTGCGTTAGGCTTGTGGGTTTGGCCCCAACCCTAGGGACGCTGGGCTAGCCAGGCCAACCCCCAGCCCAGCAGGAGGCCCAGGCCACCGTAGCGTACCGCCTGCCAGAAAGGTTGCTGCAGGTGCTGCCAGCTAATCAGGTGGCTAACCAGCTCTGCCTCCAGGTGATCAACCGCCTGCTCCAGGGATTGGAGTTCGCGACCCGAGGCCTGGCGATCGCCCCTGCTCCCTGGTTGTTCCCGATCGAACTGCTCCAGCTGAATCAGATTATCCAGGCCCACCCTGAGGCGCTGCAGACGGATCTCCAGCGCTTCCACCTGGCGCAGCAGGTCGGCAAGCAGGGAGATTGGGGGTTCAGGAGTGGGCGCCATCGTGCACAATAAAATAGGCTTGATTTGAATTCATTCTATCCCCCCTATTCCCATGGCTACCCCTTTCTCCTCTTCACCCTGGGTACAGGCAGATCAGCCCTTACCCCAGCTGTCCGATCTAGAGCTGGCCCAGGCCCTGGCCAGTCGTCTGGCGATCAAATCAGAACAATGGCACCAGCTGAATCGTAACCGACGCCTTCGGGCCCAGGAACAACTGGCGGCGGCCCTGGTATTTTTACTCAAGGATCAACCGGATGAAGCACTGCTGCGGGTAGAACAGGCCGCCGGTTGGTTAAACCGCACCTTAATCGCCCCGCCCTGCCCCAGCCATGGGCATCCCCGGGGATCCCAGGGTGAGCCTTAGTTACCGGTCCTGTCCAGTCCTTAATTTTAACTATGGTTAACCCCTCCCCCCCCCGGGATGCGGCCGGTCTGCGGTCAATGATTCACCAGCGTAGTCGCCATGCCTTGGACTGCGGTGCTCTCCAGCCGATTCAAACCCGCTACGAATGGGTAGCCCAGGGCGGTATGGAATTTGTGGTGCGGGTGGTGGCTAATCTGGTGCGTAAGGAGCAATCCGATCGCAACCAGGAACGGCAGCGCCAGGCAGGTCAGGAGGTAAACCCATTTCTGCCCTACGATCCGGACCTGTTTGTCACCGATCTGTCCGAGACCCACCTGTGTTTGCTGAATAAGTACAACGTGGTGGAGGATCATATCTTAATTGTCACCCGCGCCTTTGAAGACCAGGACAGCTGGCTAACCCAGGGCGACCTGGACGCCCTGGCTGGCTGTTTAGGCGCCATCGATGGGCTGGGTTTTTACAATGGGGGCCGATTGGCGGGGGCCAGCCAGCGCCATAAACACTTGCAGGTGATACCGCCCCCCCTGGGGCCGGAGGGGAGAGCGCTGCCCCTGGCCCAGGTGATTGCGGCTTTGGATATGGAGCCGTATTCCGGATTCGTCAGGCCGCAGACCGATCAGGGCTATTACCAAAGCCCTCTGTTTGACTTTCGCCACGGTATTTTACCCCTACCCGCCGGGTGGTGGACAAAGCCGGAAGCCGGTACCCTTCTGGAGCGATCCTACCGTCACCTGCTAACCCAACTGGGGGACGATTTATCTACGCCCCCGAGAACCTTTCCCTATAACTTGCTAGTGACTCGCCAGTGGATGGTTGGGGTCCGTCGCCGTCAGGACCGCTATCAGTCAATTCCGGTGAACTCCCTGGGCTTTGCCGGGTCTCTGCTGGTTAAGGATGAAGTCCAACTTGCCCTAGTTAAGCACCTGGGACCAATGACCATTCTGCAACAGGTAGCTGAACAGAGCTAGGGCTCGATGTCCGCCTTCATCCGCTCCAGGGTTTGCTGCATCTGCTGAAACATAGCATCTGGGGTCATGCCAAACTGACCCAGTTGGGTTTTCAACTGCTCGACGGTCATCTTGGCCATGAAGTCTTCCGACAGTTCAAACCGCTTCATGAAGATATGGTAGCGCTCCATCATCGACTCCATCTGGTCGATGAACATCTTCTTACCTTCGCGATCAAATTTACCGTAGTTACTGCCCAACTGCATTAAGGACTGATAGTCCTGAAACAGCTTCATCGCCTCTTGTTGTATGATTTCTGAGTCAAAAAATCCCATGGCTTGGTCGTTACTCGCCTCAACTCGCCCATAGATATGAGGGTAAGGGCTGGGGCAGGGTAGGGCCAAGGGGAGATATCCCTACTTAGGGATTCCTGACCCCTGACTCCGCTCTCGAAGGGTAGCCGACTTGCCGCCGTGTACCCCTAGGTTCCTTCCCCCACCATTGGCACAAACCGCACGGGAATGGTGTACTCGGTGGACAGACCGGTGAGGTGGCGGGTGATTACCAGGATGGTCTGGCTAGAGTAACCCACTGGCACCACCAGCTTGCCCCCCATGGCCAGCTGATCCACCAGGGCGGAGGGGACTCGAGTGGGGGCTGCGGTAACCAGGATGGCGTCGTAGGGGGCGTGTTCTGGCCAGCCTTCGTAACCATTACCCTGCTTCACCTGGACATTGCTATAGCCCAGCCGCTCCAGGGTCTGGCTAGCCCGTTGGGCCAGGGGTTCGATAATTTCTACGGAGTAAACTTCAGCGGCTAGCTGGGCCAGCACCGCCGCCTGGTAACCCGAACCGGTGCCCACCTCCAGCACCCGCCCATGGGCAGGAATGGCCGCCGCATTGGTCATAAAGGCCACAATATAGGGCTGGGAAATGGTTTGGCCATGGCTGGTGGGCAGGGGCTCATCCCGATAGGCACAGGTGACCTCACTGGCCGGCACGAAACAATGGCGGGGCACGGTGAGTATGGCATTAAGCACCCTGGCATCGGTAATTCCCCGGCTGACCAGCTGGTGTTGCACCATGCTTTGCCGTTGATCGGCATAGGTAGGCCCCTCTGGGTTAGGGGGGATACTCGCCCTGGATTGGCTGTCGGTGGTGCCCTTCGCCCCACCCTGGGGGATAAAATTGACCTTGGTCATCGCAACCTCCCGACCCAAACGGTAGATAGATCAAAGGAATTGGGCCTAGTTTGATCCTAGCGCTCTCCCCAGGCGGAGAATTCCCCATTTAATCTGGTAATATCCCTACTCTGAGCCCTCCCAGTCCGTCCCTACCGGGACCGGCTGACCGGAGTCCGTCCGGGCCCCGTCCTAAACCCTCTTCCGTGAGATCTTTCCCATGTCCCCCCGGTTAACCAAATTTGGCGAGCAGATGTCCTACCTGACTGGGGTGCGGGCGATCATGAAAGACATCATCGAAACCCTGAGGGCGGGCCAGGGGCAGGGGTTTATTAACCTCAGCGCCGGCAACCCGGTGATTTTACCGGCGGTGGAGCAGCTCTGGCGTGACTGTACCCGGGCTTTGCTAGCTAGCGGGGAGTATGGAGAGGTGGTCTGCCGCTATGGCACCAGCCAGGGCTACGAGCCCCTGATTGAGGCGGTCTGTAGCGACTTTAACCAGCGCTATGGGCTTAATCTCACCCATCGCCATATCCTGATTACCCCCGGTAGCCAGGCCCTCTATTTCCTGGCGGCCAATGCCCTGGCGGGCTACACCCAAGGGGGTCAAATCAAGTCCATTGTACTGCCCCTCAGCCCCGATTACACCGGCTATGGCGGCATTTCCCTGGTGCCGGAGGCGGTGCGGGCCTACCGCCCCGCCCTGGAGGTGGATGGCCACCACCATCGCTTTAAGTACCGCCCCGACCTGGACCAGCTTCAGATTGGCGAAGATACGGGATTTGTACTGTTTTCCCGCCCCTGTAACCCCAGCGGTAATGTGATCAGCGATCGCGAGGCCCAGCATATTACCCACCTGGCGGCGGCCCACCAGGTGCCAGTTTTGGTAGATTCCGCCTACGCTCCCCCCTTCCCTGCCCTCAACTTTACTCCCATGACCCCCCTGTTTGGGCCCAACCTGATCCACGGCATCAGCCTATCGAAGGCGGGGTTGCCGGGGGAACGCCTGGGCATAGCCATTGGGGATCCGGCCCTGATTCAAGTGCTGGAGGCCTTCCAGACCAATTTATGTATCCATTCCTCCCGCTATGGCCAGGCGATCGCGGCCCGGGCGATCGCCTCCGGGGA
>JBEIUS010000248.1:0-2953 GCA_040374235.1 Leptolyngbya sp.
CAGTGGATACCTATCAGATGACAAGATTAAGAAAAAGGGACAAGATTATTTGTATCAGTAGTCACAGGTTTTCACATTTCACCTTACCCTGAGGGGTGAGCAGGGAAATAAACTGCCAATTGTCGGGAGTGTTTAGAAAATCGCGCCTGATATAGGGGTTCTCGGTTCAGTTGAGATACAAGTTTTCTCAGTTTCAGCCCCCCTAGTTTTTCGTCTGCTAAGCTCCACCCTTTAGCCCCCCAAATTTGGGGAATTAGGGGAACTCGCCGCACATTTCATTTGAAATCCGCCATAGGACTGAAACCCCTGATTTCTAGACATCAGATCAGGATCCACACAAAATTCTGATCACTCTCCAGGAAACCCTTAGGGGGCTAGGGCTAGGGTAAATTGCCCCGTAGGGACGGCGGTAGTTGGCGTAGGGGCTTACGACTAAGCAGATCCACCGTGGCCAGGGTAACCTGAGCCTCCACGCAGAGAATTTGGCTGTCAGTCCGTTGAATCTGGTAATGCCACACCAGCCGCACCCCCCGTAGAGGTTCTGGCCGGGTGCGTACCAGGGCCTGATCCCCAAGCCGCAGGGACTGACGATAGCGCAGGGAGAGATCCACCACCGGCAGATCTACCCCCGCCTTGACCCAGTCGGCAAAGCTGAGCCCCTGGGCCATTAGGTAGGCAACCCGAGCTTCCTCTAGCCAGGCCACGTAGGTGCCATGCCAGACAATTCCAGCATAGTCGGTGTGGTGGGGCTGGACCACCACTGGATAATCAAACCAGGACATGGTATCCACAATGTACTCCGGCCTTGGTGATCTGGTAACGCTATCTGGACTCTACTACAAATTATGAATGGCAGAAAACCAGGACCCGGCGCGGTGCCTATGATGAACATGGCAATTGTTGCCAGTTCCAACGGCGTTTTGTAATGCCGTTTTGTAATACACTGAGGCCTCCATGATTGAAAAAATTCTCCTGGCGAACTCCGGCACTGGTAATACCGAAGCCATGATGAAGGCGCTGATGGAAATTCCCCTGATTCAGCGGGCCGGGGTCACAGTGCTCCATGTCGTCCCTTCCCAGATCTCAGCGGAGACCATGGTAGCCAAATGGGAGGAGGGGGGGCGGACCCTGGCCAATACCATTAGTCACCTCAATCTAGATCCTAACCGGGTGACCGCCATGCTCAGGGAAGGAGACCCTAAGGATGTGGTGGTGCAGGTGGCGGATGAGGTGGATGCCAGCCTGATCGTTATGGGATCCCGTGGTCTACAGGGGTTGAAGGCGATCCTGGAAAACTCTGTCAGCCAGTACGTGTTCCAGCTTTCCTCCCGGCCCATGCTGCTGGTTAAGGATGATCTTTATACGATTCGCCCCATTAGGCGGGTCATGGTCGCCATGGATAGGTCCGACTCCGCCAAGGGGGGGCTGAAACTGGCCCTCGCCCTACTACGGGATGTGCCCGGAGGTGAACTGACTCTGGTGCATACCATCCCCAACCTCAAGGCTAAACCCTTTGACGTGGCCAGCACCGACCCTAACCAGGACCCGATTTTGTTGGAGGCGGCGACGATCGCTCGACAGACCGGTATTTCTTGCAAGCTGGTGGCCCCGGAGGGCAAGCCCGGCTACCGAGTCTGCCAGCTGGTGGAGGACCGTAACATTGATCTGCTGGTGCTCGGTTCCACCGATCGCCGCCCCACCATCGCCCGGGGGCTACCGGATCTGGATAAGTTGCTGGGGGAATCCCTGGCGGACTTTGCCCGGGTCTATGCCAACTGCCCGGTGCTGCTAACCCGAATGGCAGGCAGCTAGAGATCCTAGGGATTGGGCACCCAGAGGATGGATTTCACCGGCCGCGCCACCACCTCCCCAGCGGCATTCAGTCGGCCATGGTAGACTGCCCCGTCGTAAACCAGAGTGGCGGAACTCCCGCCATCCAGGTTGAGGGCCTGCACCGCCCCCTGTTGAGCCATAACCTGGGCCAGCTCCGCCAGGGTCAGCCCACTGCTGGCCAGACCAGGGCGCTGGGCCACCATCACCAGCAGGATCTGACCCTCCGCCCCCAGGCCGATCGCAGATCGAGCGTTGCGGGTGCCACTACCCAGGGCATCCCGACCCCTCTGGGGATCCACAAACCCTTCTACCTGGCCAGTGTCCTGGGGTAATAATTGGGGGCCGGCCCCCACCGCCACCACCAAATGACAGCCCTGGGGTAGGGGCGCCTGGTGAGGGGTGATGGCGTAACGGGCTTGACCGTCACAGTCATAGCGACGAAATTCGGAGCGGTTGAGGATTTTATCCAGGGTGTCCTGAAGATCGGGGTTTTCCATCAGCCGTGGGTTTTGGCGCGGGTCCGCCACCAATTCCCCCCCTACCACCACCGCCGAGGTGGTAAGGCCATTCTGGGGATCAAAGAAACCGGCATTCAATCCGGCCAGAGCACAGGGGCTATCCCCACAAACCTGGGCCAGGATCCGATCCACGGTTGCCAGGTCATCCACCACCGCCACCGCCAGGGGGTAGGCGACGGGGTCCGGGATGGTGATTAGGTGCACCGTGGCCTGGGGCAGGGTTAGGGTTTCATAACGGGGAGGGAGGGGGGGCTTGGGCGGAGCCGCCTGAGGGCCAGGGCTACAACCCCATAAAACACTGGCTAACAGTAGAGGAAGGGCGAGGCGACGGCGGGCCATGGGGGAATCTGGAGTTGTGGTTTATGCTGTTACTTAATAGCTGGCGCCCGTTAGCTGAGGAGACCGGCTTAGGCTCTGGGTGTGCCCAGGGCCCATGGCGTCCCCCTCTTGGTCTAATCGAGCCAGCGACGGCTATAGCTCTGTTATTATCGGATACCCTCGGCCCATGTTCGCCACCACCGCCGCTCCCCTGCCGATCGACCGATCCCGATTGCGCCCCGCCATTCAGGCCCTGCAGGACTGCTTGGTGGAGTGGCGGCGGC
>JBEIUS010000090.1:0-13337 GCA_040374235.1 Leptolyngbya sp.
GGCCCCATGAGCAGGTAGAACAGTTCATGGGCTATCTGGCTAGGCATCGTCACCGCATCGTCAACTACAGCTACTACCAAGCGGAGGGGATTTCAATTGGTTCGGTGGCAGTGGAGTCAACGATCAAGCAGATCGGCAGGAGGGTAAAGATTTCAGGTGCTCAGTGGAAGGAAGACAACGTTCCGCAAGTGCTTCAACATCGCTGTGCTTACCTCAATGGTCAATTCTCATCCTGAGCCTTGCAAGACTGGGATGCACCCGTTTGTGGAGCGGTCTCACACCGCGTTGCAGATTGCCAGCGATCGGGTGCTGGCTAAGTACGGCATGCCCTGTAGTTTAGCCCTGGGGCAATTGCAAAGCATTGAAACTAAAGTCACTCAGTACCAGCACTGGACTGAACCCCAGGTGCAGGTTTTAGGCTTCATTTAGCCAGAGGCCCTGGTAGTCTATGGAGGTTTAACAGGGCTGAACAACAACTCCTATTCCGGCATCACGGTGGTAGCCCGCCCGACTCCAGTACCATTTTGGCCTTGAGGATAATCAGCCCCTCCCGCTCCTGGTTTTCCCCCACCCCGAGGAGGGTCTGGTCAGCGGCAGCCATCACCCGGTGGGGCACACCCAGGGGCTGGGGCTGGGGGGAGGGGATTTTCTGCCCCAGTCGCCAGCGGTGGGCCAGCTCCGGCTCCAGGGGGATGGCGGGCAGGTGTTGCAGGGCGGTGGCGGGGGCAATTAGGGGCAGGTCCGCCCGATGATCCTGAACCGCCGTCAGGGGAAAGCTGTCCACCAGGTCAAAGCCACCGCTGTGGGTGCGCTGCAGGGCCGCCAGGGTGGCGCCCGGGCCCAGGCGTTGGCCCAGGTCCCGAGCCAGGGAGCGAATGTAGGTGCCGGGGCCACAGTCAATGGTGAGACTGAGCTCGGGGTAGGGGCCCGGTTGCCAGCTAATCACCTGTAATCGATGGATGGTGACCGACCGCGCCACCGGGGTGACCACCTGGCCCCGGCGGGCCAGGTCATAGAGCCGTTGCCCCCCCACCTGGAGGGCACTATAGGCCGGCGGCACCTGATCGATCACTCCCAAAAACTCCGGCAACCGCGCTTCAATCGCCGCCAGGGTGAGGCCCGCCGCCCCCACCTCGGTCAGCACCGCCCCCTCCAGATCATCGGTGCTGGTGGTGAGGCCAAAGCGAATCACCGCCCCGTAGGTTTTAGCGGTGGGTAGGTAGGGCAACAGGCGGGTGGCCCGCCCCAGGGCCAGGGGCAGTACCCCCGTGGCCATGGGGTCCAGGGTGCCACCGTGACCCACCTTCTTGATCTCCAGCCACCGCCGTAGCCGGGCTACACAGTCGTGGGAGGTGACCCCCGCCGGCTTATGCAGGTTTAAAAACCCCTCTAAATAATCCATGGGTTTGGCCTGGGGGCTGTCCGCCACCGGTTGAGGTGTTCTACAGGGTAATCAGGTCTGGGTAGTTGGCCAGTAATTCGTCGCTACTGAGGCTATCGGTCGGATCCTGGGGGGTCCAGAGCAATTCATAGACCAGCAACTGATCGGCGGAGATCGATCCTAAGGTCTGGAGGGCTCTGCGTAGGTCCGTTACCGAGCTGACCGGGGAAACCAGGGGGCGATCGTGGGTGGTGCCCAAAATCAGGGTGACCACCAGGTAGGCGGCCTCCTCGCCGGCGGGGGGATAGGGCAGGGAACGGCGTTCAATCTGACCCCCGCGGTTGGCCAGGGTTTCCACCCTGAATTTGCTGCGTTCCTGCAGGGAGAGACGCTCAAACAGCTCTGCTCCAGTCTGCCGGCCCCTCAGGGTTTGGCTCTGCAGGGCGCAGTGGCTCCAGTATTCTGGATAGCGCAGCAGGGTCAGCACCGTTTCCTGCAGTTGGGCGGCCAGGCCCTGGGCGGTGCTCAGGTTTGCCCCCAGGGCGATCTGGTTCAACGCCTGTTGGAGGGGGCGGGCTTCGGCCAGCAGCGCCACCTGGAGGGCAGTCACGGTCACCC
The DNA here is from genome assembly GCA_040374235.1 of Leptolyngbya sp. GTDB lineage: Bacteria > Cyanobacteriota > Cyanobacteriia > Phormidesmidales > Phormidesmidaceae > Nodosilinea. The sequence continues at coordinate 2,000 of JBEIUS010000090.1, forward strand.
GCTCTGACCCCAACCCCTCGTTCCCCTGGGAACTAGAGCGGGATTGGAGATAGCTGGGCAGGATGAGGAGGAGAATCAGCCCCAGGATGATTACCACTAGCACCCCATCGGCGCCATCGCCATCGCTGGTGTCGACGTAAACCGGCACGGGGTTGGGGCTATAGGTGGGGTAGGGAATAATCACCGGCCCCGGGGGTAATCGGTCACCATAGTCGTAGGTGGGGCGGGGCATCGGTTGGGGCCGGCTGGAGGCGGGGCGATTGAAGGATCCGCCACGGCTGAGGCCACCACTGACGGCGGCTTCCCCCAGGGCCTGGGTGGGCAGGAGTTGATTCCGCAGTAAACTGGCCTCCAGGGACCTGAGGGCGGTGGTGTGCCCCTGCACCACCGGCACCACCACCAGGTAGGTGACCAGGGAGATCGCCACGGTAAGGCTGCCGATTAGCCACCATAGACGCTTCAAACCAGGATTCCAGGACATCACTTACCCACCTCCCCGGGTCAGGACCGTTCCATCGGTCTTATCTTCCATTGGTCCTATCATTGTGCCACGGCGATGCCCCGGGGTTAGCCTTGGTCTAGAATAGGGACGTGTTTCCGCAGGCTGCCATCCCATGACCGTTCGTGTTCGCATCGCCCCTAGCCCCACTGGCAATTTGCACATTGGTACCGCCCGCACGGCGGTTTTCAACTGGCTGTTTGCCCGCCACCATGGTGGTCAATTCATCCTGCGCATTGAGGATACCGACAGCGATCGCTCCCAACCCGAATTTACCGAGAATATCCTCACCGGGCTGCGGTGGCTGGGTCTGGATTGGGATGAGGGGCCGGTTTTCCAGTCCCAGCGGCTGGATCTCTACCGCCAGGCTATCCAAACCCTGCTGGATCAGGGGCTAGCCTACCGCGCCTACGATACCCCCGAGGAATTGGAGGTGATGCGCCAGGCCATGAAAGATCAGGGCTTCGCCCCCCGCTATAACAACGGCCATCGCCACCTCACCGCCGAGCAACGGGCCGCCCTTGAGGCGGCGGGGCGACCGGCGGTGATCCGCTTCAAAATTGACGATCAGCGTCGCCTCACTTGGACCGATCTGGTGCGAGGGCCGGTCACCTGGCAAGCCCAGGACCTGGGGGGCGACATGGTGGTGGCTCGGGCCGCCGCCGCTGGGGAGATTGGTCAACCCCTCTATAACCTGGCGGTGGTGGTGGATGACATTGACATGGCCATCACCCACGTGATCCGTGGGGAAGACCACATCGCCAACACCGCCAAGCAAATCCTGCTCTACGAGGCCCTGGGGGCGACGGTGCCCAGCTTTGCCCACACTCCCCTGATCTTGAACCAGAGCGGGCAGAAACTCTCCAAGCGGGATGGGGTGACCTCTATTTCCGACTTTCAGGCCATGGGGTTTATCGCCCCCGCCCTGGCCAACTACATGACCCTGCTGGGTTGGTCGGCCCCCGATGGCCGGGAGCGGTTTAGCCTGGCGGAGGCCGCCGAGCTATTTAGCTTTGACCGGGTCAACAAGGCCGGTGCCCGCTTTGACTGGGATAAGCTGGACTGGCTCAACGGCCAGCACCTTCACGACCTGGAGCCCGCCGCCCTGCTGGAGTTGGTGTTGCCCCACCTGCAGGGGGCCGGCTATGGCCCCTATGACCAGAGCGATCGCCCCTGGTTGCTTGACCTCATGGCCCTGGTGGGCCCCAGCCTCACCCGTCTCACCGATGCCCTGGAGCAAAGCCAGGTGTTGCTCACCTCAGTGCTGGACTACCAAGCCGATGCCCAGGCCCAATTGCAACAGGCTGGAGTGGGGCCGGTGCTAGAGGCGGTCCTCACCGGCCTGACCAGCCCTCCAGCCACCCTGGCGCAGCTTAAATCCCTGGTGGAGGAGGTGGTACAGGGCCAGGGTGTGAAAAAGGGCCTGGTGATGAAGTCCCTGCGGGCCGCCCTGATGGGCACCCTGCAAGGCCCCGACCTGATGGAGTCCTGGTGGATTTTGCGGCAGCGCCAGGTGGATAGGCCCCGCCTGCAGGGGGCTCTGGCTCTGATTGCCTAGAGATATTAAAATTCGATGGAGCAGAAGCCAGAAGGATGGTCAAGGTTCTTTAGTAACGATTTCGCCGACGGCCCGCAAACGATGTTCCGAATAACGTAGTTCACCCGAGTGGAATCGGCTATATTTAAGAAGTCAGCCATACTTTTTTATTCGTCGGTATCGGCACCAGTTGATTGGCAGCAGCATCCCACAGAATAAATTGTGAACAATGGAGTAGGTCGCCAAACCGCAGAGTTGTCATGTTCGAGAGCAGATGACCATTGGCCCGATGACAGGCGGCCAAATTGTAGTTAGGAATTCTCTCTGAGAGGTGGTGGATAGTATGGTAGCTGATATCGGCAGTAAACCACCGTAGAATGGGCGGCAAATCTAAGTAGCTACTGCCCTCAATTGCCCCGCTTAGGTAGTCCCAATCGGTAGTTTTCCGAGCATAGGCACCTTCGAAATTGTGCTGTACAAAGAAAATACAGATAAAAATTACCCCAGCCAGGGTCATCACAGTTGAGTACAGCCCCAGAAAAAGCCCTGGCCCGATCAGATGGCTCAAAATTAACCAACTACCCACTACCAAAACATTGTTCAACAGCACATCCCAAAACTCTCCGGTCGTGTGCCAATGCTTGGATTTATGGGAAGAAACAGTAGACCTGAAGTTTCTGAATCCATTACTTCTTAAGCAGGTCAATCCATGCCCGATAAACCCATAAATACCGAATATCAACGTTAACCTGGGCTGAATAATGAGGTAGAAAAAGCCCCCTGGTAGGGTCATGATTGGATGCCGGAGTAAGCTGTAGAGTTTCTGATCAAACCCACTAAGTTGAGCAAACTCTTCAGTAGAGAGAAAATCGCCAATACCACGATACCGTTGCCAGTCGCCATTAGTTTTGTGGTGATAGGCATGATCCCTTGACCAGGCATATTGAGGGATGGCATTAATGGCCCCCAGCATAAAGCCCACCACTCTATTGGCCCGCCTAGATCGAAATAAGGAATAGTGACCGCAGTCGTGCATCAGCGAAAAGCAGCGCAATAGAAATAGCACCATCAAACCCACAATAGGCGGCAACAGCCAGAGGGAAATGGAGGCCGCTTTAAGGGCCAAGATCCATAGCCCAATATAGGGAACTACGGTAGTGAGAATTTGATAGATGGCGCGTCGGTCACTGCTCTGCATATAGGGCGTTAAAACAAAGTCTGATTTTGTGACCATGGTGTTATTTGCTGTTATCAAGGTCTGCCTCTAAGGTGGTGTTTTTTAAAGTGGTTTCTGAAGGGCGTTGAAGCTTATAGCCTCTCGCCTGTGCAGAAGGCTGTAGGTTGGATTAGCGTTAACGGTCTCTACAGGGAGGCCCGATGGGGCGTCCGAGGAGGAGTACCAGCGGCTGGACTGGGAAGGGTACCTCTAATTGGAAAGGGTAACTCTAATAACGACATCATCCGAAAGTTCTGCCGTACTGCAGTCACTATAGCTTTCAGGGACGGCGGAGCTTCGTGAGGACGTTCCTGAGACCAGACCTTGGCGAGCGAATAAGATCTAAAACAGTCATCATCCTTACCTCGCAGATGTTGAAGAACATGGACAGTCATCGGCGGACATTCTGACTCAGGGGAAGTTTTGAATTTTGAATTGGCTTTCATTCAACACAAGCACTCAAAACTTCCTTCAATACAGCGGCAGATTCTCACTGCTCTTTCCCCGTTACCTCTAGGAGCTGATCTCTCCTGAAACCGATTTAAACCAAGTCCATAATGAGAACCGTAATTCTGCCCCTAGCCCCCTGGGAGAGGGGCTAGGGATTCCGGAAAAACCCTCAAAATATCTCTCCGGAGGGGAGAGGGATTTTAGGTGAGGGAAACTCTAGGTTTCAAGTTAGACGCGGTTTAGATCGTAATCTAGCACAACTTGAAGGGGATTGAGCTAGAAAAAATAATCCAGGGCTATGAAGCCCAACTGCCACAGGGGAGAAGGGACTTAAAACCGAAAACCCGGCTTACAAGCAGCCTCTCTCCCAGAGCGGGAGAAGGGTTGGGGAGTGTTTTGTCAGTCAATCAGGATCACCAAGGTGTGTTTAGTTATCACTCAATGGTAATCGATATAAACATAGATCACAACAGTGGTTTTTGGCCGATTTTTAGTGATTTCAGGCCTGTGTTTAGGATGCGCTCAATGGTGCTCGCCAAACACATAGATTGCAACAGTGCTTGCACGGGTGTGTTTAGGGTTTTTTCGTAGGCGTTGCTGAGTCGTTTCAGTTTGGGCAGGTCGTGGTGGTTAGCTGGCCGTCCGTGGTCAATTCACCTTCTGGATATCCGGCAGCACCCAGCTACGGTCAAAGAAAGGCTGGGTCGGGCCGTAGAGACGGAAATAGGTGAACCAGCCTTTGCCGGGAATGGTTTTGATCCAGTTCGCTTCCAAGCTTCCGGACGGGGCTGCCGGGCCGAAGTAGAGGTCCACCGAGCCATCGGCGTTTTTCACGATGTTGTCGCGGGACGAGCGATCCGGCGCTACGCCCGTGTCCACGAAACAACGGGTTTCATTGTCATAGACGGTGAAGGACCAGAACTGCGCCACTGGGGCATTCGGCGGGACGTGCAACTGATAGGTCATGCCGCCATCGAGCCATTGGTCTCCGTTGTCCTTTGATGCTTCGAGGTAGACCTGCCCGGCCCCGACGGTGCGACCCATCATGCCAACTGAGACGCCGACTGCCTCGTAGAACCAGGACGTGCGTTCGTCGAACTGAGTGCGGTCAGGGAGTTCCTGCGACGTCTCCTTCAGGAACAACGAAAACTCCCACTTCTTGTCGGGCCAAACCCTCGCGCCCTCAAAGCGCTTAGCGTAGCCAATCGTGCGCGCCATCACCTCGCCTACCTGTGCTGCCTCGATCAGGATTGCTCTCTGGCGCAGATCCGGTTCGAAGGGTCTGCCCTTCTCGATCCCCAGCGGCTGGAGCATGCCCATGATCATGCGGTCCCGTTCATGGACGGGTTCCTCGTTGATGATCGCGGCCAGCCCTTCCCAATAGGCCAGTCCCTGCGGCTGTGCTCCGGTCCATGCACGCCCATTGGGTTTCACATGGCGGGTGGCGGGCGGATTGTCGCGCTGGCTGTAGGGATAGATGCGCAGAGCGTCTATTAGCGCACGGGACCTGGCGGGATCTGGATCCAGGGCGCGGTGGGCCGACCAGATATTAACCGTGGCCGAACGGAAGACGTAATAGCCGTCCGGGCGCATGTCAGGATCGTCCGGGCCAAGGATGAGATACTTTCCGCCTGCGCCCTTGTCCGGACCGGTCTGGCCCGAGTCGCTAATGGGTCGCTGCCAGAAGTCGGTGAAGCCGCCGGCCGTGGGACCAGCCGGCACCTCGAACACCAGCGGGCCATCTTTTAGACTGGGAAACGCCATGATGTAGGGCGTCGTCGCGTTGGCAGTCAGGAGACCGAGCTTGTCGGTGAAGGTCAGGTAGTCAACATAATCCAAGTCAGCCGCACCGAACGTTTCGCGATGCTCGCGCTGCCATTCCCACATTGACGTCAGCGGCAGCGCCCAGAGGTAAGCCTGACAGGCGCGCTGGAAGTCGATGTCGTCGTAGAGCTTCTTGACCGTCTCATCGGTCGGGAAGCCGTTCTTGAGTTCGATCTTTCCAAGCCGGGACTCGACAATGCCGCTGGTGGGTAATTGCTGCGATTGCTTCGCTCTGCCATTCATGGGTGAGTCACTCCGATTTCGTTATTTACAGAACGGACTGGCGGCATCTTGCCAGTCAGGGATTTGTTATGCCGTCCGCTGCGCTGAGACAATTAACGCGAACAATACGATAGAAGATAGCCGATTTGGGCTCTGATCATGGTTCAAGTAACGAAATATCTTTATGTTGTTCGAGATAACGCCAGGGGGCGGCAACCCCATGGGGGCCTTTAGTTTAACTAGCCGGCCAGCAACGGTAGCCGTAAGAGCCTGGATCTGACCTTCTGACCCTTAATTCCTGCCCCTTGATTAGGGGGTGGCCGCGCCGCCGCACCAACCCCTTGGCTTCAGAGCCAGGGTGAGGGTGCTACTCCCAGATCGTAAAGGTTCACTCCCCCCCCGTCTGGGCGACCTGGTTCAAGCGGCTTGAGGTAGCGGCATAGGAACCGGAGGAACCGATAGACCTTTGCGTCTAAGCGCAATGACATCGGCTAAGTAAGGCCAAGGGGATAGGTCCCTGCGGCGACAGGTTTCAATCACCGTTAGCAGAGCGGCGTAAGCCTCACTACCTTCAGCAGAGCGAGTGCCGTGAGTGATATAGCGAGCAATGACGGCATGACGGAGGGCTCGCTCCGCCTCATTATTGGTCACCAGCAAGTGAGGGTGGGCGACAAAGGCCACTACCGCCTGCCAGTCATTGAGAATTTCGTTAGCCAGTGCTTTGAGCTTAGAATGCTCACTGGCGGTCGCCAGCAGCGCGACCTGCTGTAAGCGACGCGTGCCGGGGTCATCAGGGTCATCGTGACCAGCGGTGGCCAGGGCATGAATCAGCTCTCGCATCTCCTCCAGGAGCCATTGGCCTAATTGCCGGGCCTCGCCATCGACGGCTTGGCTGAGGGCGAGGGCCTTGCGAATCAGATGGGCCAAGCAGCGTTGGCGGTGGTCATACCAACGCTAAGCCCCATAGCCATCGGTGACCAACCAGCCTACAAAGGCGGTAGAGATCACCTGCAAAAGCCATTCCTTGGTGCGAGGGCCAATGAAGCAAACGACACTGATGGAACTCAGCGCCACCCACAGCCAGCACAACCGTCCCGACTCATACCACGGGGTTTCATCGAGATGGAGCAGTTCAGCGGCTTGCAGCTCCTCGATTAACGCCTCGACCACCGGACGGCAGGCAAACCCGGCCTCGCGAATGCTGCGATCTAGACTGCCAATACTCAACTCAACCCCGGCCCAGTCTTTCGTCGCCGCCGCTCCCACACCTTCTCCCCCCTCTGGAAGCAGGCGATTACCCTGTTTTGGGCGATCGCGGGTCTGCTTTTGGCCTATAGCCTATTTTCCCTCTCCACCGGCCTCACCCTGTTTGCTGGGGTGGGTGCCCTGGGGGTGATCGCCTCCCTGGTGTTTCAATCCTCCACCAAAGATGCCCTGGTGGGACTGATGTTACTGACCCAGGACGCCTTTATCCTGGGGGATCTGATCGCCATCAGGGAGATGGTAGGGGTGGTAGAAACCATGGGTCTGATGATCACCCAAATCCGTAGCTCGGCGGGGGAATTGATCACCCTACGCAATGGAGACATCACCACCGTGGCCAACCGCTCTAAGGATTGGTCTCGCATGGATTTCACCGTACTGGTAGACCATGGCACCGACATCCAACGAGCCCTGGCGGTGATGGCGGAGGTGTTGCAGGGCATGCAAACGGACCTGACCTGGCAAGCACAGTTCATTAGTGAACCGGATATCCTGGCGGTGGAGCAGTTTCAACACCATGGTATTTTACTGAGACTGCGCACCCAAACTCAACCCAGCCAGCAGTTGACCGTCATCCGGGAGTTCCAGCTGCGCCTGCATCAGACCTTCCAACAAGCCGGGGTGAGGATCGCCGTTCCTCAACAGGAGGTGCGGTTTAAGCCCAGGGCATACATAAATGAACTTAATCAATGAATATCGTAGTCACAGCTCTCAACCTCCCATCTAACCTGGGCAACGCCCTTGACCCAGGCAACCTCACCCGTAAACTCCTGACCTCGCCCATTGCCGTTCTAAAGAAGAAACCTGACAACTACAAAACCCGCAATGGTAATCAATTGTAGAGTCATCATCGGTAGACCGTAGGCCAGAAAGGTTTGAAAGGAAATGGACTTACCGTGTTGCTCCGCAATCCCGGCGGCCACGATATTGGAAGAGGCCCCTACCAGGGTACCATTGCCCCCCAGGGTGGCACCGAACATCATCGCCGCAAATAGGGGAAAAGTTTCTGGCGGCACCTGGCCGACAAAGCCCTGGGAAAGCAGATCTGGCCCCGCCAGGTTAGCCGTAACCAGGTATTCCTTCAACATCGGCACCATGGCCACCACCAGGGGAATATTCGGAATCACGCTGGAGAGTAATCCGGTGGCGACCAGCAGTAATAGGGTTCCCAGAATCAGATTTCTACCCAGGATAAAGGTAAGGCCGTCGGCGGCATGGCTAATCACTCCGGTGTGCTGCAGACCACCAATCAGCACAAAGATACTCATGAAAAAGACCAAGGTACTCCAGTCAACATCCCGGAGAATGGGCTGCACTGAGTCAATGCCACTGTGATGGGTTAGCAAAAGACACAGGGCAGCCCCCAACAAAGCAACTGCCGCCGGCGAAATAGGTATCGGCAAACTTTCACCCACCACGAAGAGGACTAACACCAGGGCGATAATTACCCCCCCCAGAGCTAACATACGCGGATGGTTAATCACCGGATGGGGAAGCTGATCGAGGTTTTCTAACTTGGTGTTCCAGATTGGTCGAAAGAGGATCGGTAACACTGCCACAATGGTCGCCAGGGCCACCAATCCTCCCAGGCTCAGCTTGAGTAGATAATCTAAAAAACTCAAGTTGATGGCGTCACCGACAATGAAGGTAGCCGGATCCCCCACCAGGGTAAGCAGACCGGCGCTATTGGCGACGAACACCATCAAAATCAATAGGGGCACAAAGTTAACATTGATCTCCTGGGCCATAGGAGGAATAAGGGGAGCCAGCAGCATCACCGTTGTGGCATTGGGTAAAACGGCGCAGATCGGCGTGGTAATCGCCACAATACCCAATAACAATCGTTTGCCCTCACCCCTGGCCCTTAAGACCATCTGGGTGGCCAGGTAGGAAAAAATATTAGTGGGTTCAAAAGCCCGCACCATGACCATAACGCCAAAAAATAGGGCCAGGGTAGCGTGACTCTGACCGATGTAGCTAATCGCCTCCTCCAGGGTCAATACATGGAGAAAAATTAGCAGCATGGCCCCTAAAAAGGCAGCAATAGTCAGGTGTATACGTTCAGTAATAATCAGAACTAGAACGCCGAAAAAGATAGTAAAGGCCGTGATTTCAGGCCAGTTTGCCATGGTTGATCTCCGTTACGGTATTGTTAGTGACGATATAGTCACCCTGCGATCAACATGGCTATCGAGGGTGTTGTTGATCATAATTATCGGTATTCGGATTATCGGTATTCGGGGCCTAAACCAGAAAACTACAGACGCAGCGAAAAAGCTATATAGCGGTTCTTGCTCTAATAAAGTACAAGTGCATTGTCAAAAGCTATTAGCTGAAGGAATCTTCTCATTCCAGGTGTATCTCATACGATCAGGAACTGCTATAGCAGTTTTTAGTTCAGTGAGATAAAGTTTTCCCCAACTTCACCACCTCTAGCTTTTCGTCCACTAAGCTCCATCCTTTAGCTCCCCAAATTATGCCCTCCGAACCACTGCGCGAGGTAGGGGTGGGGAGACTCGTCGTATACTTCACTCAAGTGAAATTCGCCATATCCACTATGTTCTCCATCAATGCCGATGGAATTAGCTGCCATTAAGGAGTGAAAGCTCGCTTTCTGGGTGAGCACAGTTAACTCTAAAATAGACCGGTAGAACTCAACTTTCCGCTTTAACTAAGGCTTGATTAATTAATTAATCGTTGTATCGACTGTGTAAGTTAATTTAACACGTCTATCTGAATTCCGCCATAGGGCATCGGATAGGCAATAGCTAGACAAACCAAGTAGAGACCGAAATTGCCCCCAGTGCTGGCAAAGCACCTGTGTAACCAGTCAGGTTAATAAGCAGGTCGCTAGCAGCCTGAAAGCCACCCACGTTGTTATTGATTAGCAGATAGGTGCCGGCGATGCTACCGGTGGTGGCCACCACCAATGCGGCACTATTCAAGTTTAAGGCCTGGTTGCCGGTCAGACCACCATTGGCGTCTGTAAACACGTTGCTGACTAAGGTGGTTAGACTGCTAGCAGTATTATTAATGGCACGGCTAAAAGCCGCAGGTGCTGCCATAGCGGCTCCCCCTGCCGTCAGTAAGTCGATTTTGTCCGTACCGATGGCGAAGTCAGTAATTCGATCTATGCCCGATAGGATGGACCAACCAAATTGGAAAACAAAGGTATCAGCTCCAGTTCCGCCAGTGAGAGTATCAACTCCAGCGCCACCATTCAGGTTGTCATTCCCAGCCCCGCCGCTCAGGGTGTTGTTAGCAGCATTACCAGTAACCACATCGCTGCCTGCACCCCCAATGGCATTTTCGATCAATGAGCGAGCGTCCCCACCAAACTGAAGCGCATTAAATATGTGGGCTCGAGCATGGCCTGGGTGGAGGCCACCTCCGGTGCCGCCACCCAGGTAAGCCCGCTGAAAATTACCAGTTCTATCCAGATTCACCCAACTGCCTGGGGTTAAGTCAATAGAGAGATTGGTAGTGTAGTTCGAGAAGTTATAGGTATCAATGCCATTACCATCCCAGATGGTGCGGAAGATGCGATTGATAGAAGGCACTCCCTGCCCCACCCCATTGACAAACATTTGACCAGTACTGGTGGAAAAGGTGTAGGTGGTGTTATCTGAGCTATATCCAAAATCCGCACCGTACATGTGTTGGATAGCGGCAATATCAAACATCATCAAGGATTGAGTATAGCCGCCAGCCTCGTTGGAGACATTAATGGTGGGGGCTCCAATATAGGAGCGGTAGGTCATGATCGAGAACTCCATGGAGTCACGATCAGCATTCATCGCTACATTGCGAACACCGCCCAATTCATGACCGTGCTTTAATCCCAGGGAATGACCTAGCTCATGACCCAAGACGTAATAGGCATAGGTACCAATAGTGGGATTATTGTAGTCACTTCTATTAAACCAAGCATCGCCACCTTCTATGTAGAAACCATCGGGGTAATACGCAAAGGCCGTATCCGCCACGTTGGACATGGCTAGGCGTATGGTGGCATCGCGATCGCTAGTTCCGGTCAGCTCAGTGAGACCAATATTAGAAACATTCGCAAACATTGTGAACCAGGCCCTAGTCACTGTTCGCTGGGTGGCATTCAGAGTTTGGAAACTGGCACCGTGAGAGGCTCTGTCTGGATAGTCACTCTCATAGTCAGCAATGCTGTCGGTGAAACTAAAGCTTACCGTAACACCCCGCCACTTCGTTCCGATGAGCAAGCCATCAATATTGTTGTTGTTAGTAGCAGTAACGGTATCTGTTGGTGAAGGAACTCCAAACGGCATAAAACCCTCCAAAGGATTAAAAAAATGGA
>JBEIUS010000102.1:0-12076 GCA_040374235.1 Leptolyngbya sp.
ACAGCAAGAGTGCTAGCGGTGGCGGTCAGTACCGTCGCAGTAGTTTCTAGAAATTGAGGATAATATTCCTCAGTAAGTTACTGCCGATCCCTAGAGGTCGGCAGTTTTTTTTAGTATAACTTTGGCCAGAACGGGTAGGATACGATTAATTGGTTAAAGCTAAGACCAGCGGAATCTTCTGGCTCCCCTCCTCTGCCTGGTAGGTAACTAGGGCTAAAGGCGAAGGGCACCTCAAGCCCTCAAGAAATGTTCCTGAGGGACACCATAGGGGGCTAACCTAAGGGAAAATAGGGCACAGCTTTGGCTAAGGCTTAGGGAACGGAGTGAATCGGTTAGCCTGATAACACCAGACCAATCTACCAGTTATAGACCCTGAAAGGTTGATGGCTGGGTAAGCGTTCTAACGGCTCCCTGCGACTACAGTTTCATATTATTTTTTTATTGCTCGTGATTGCAAGGGAACTTGCCCATGTGTCGACTTCTGGCCTACCTGGGGATACCCATTCAGCTGGACCGGTTAATCTATGCCCCCGATCATTCCCTAATTGTTCAGAGTTACCAACCTAAGGAAATGGAGGTAGCCCTGCTCAACGGTGATGGGGTGGGCTTGGCCTGGTACCATCCTAGTCGCCAGGAGGCCCCCTATATCTACCGCAACACCCTTCCCGCCTGGAACGATATCAACCTACCCCACCTGTGTCGCTACATTGAGGCGGGTAACCTGTTGGCCCACGTCCGCAGCGCTACCCCCGGGTTAGCGGTGGATTTGCATAATTGTCAGCCCTTTTTCTGGGGTCGGTTAAGTTTTGTCCACAACGGTTACATCGAAAACTTCCGCCACACCCTTTACCGTCCCCTTCGCGATAATTTGCCAGACCAGATTTACCAGACTATTCACGGCTTAACCGACTCCGAGCATATTTTCGCCATGGTGATCCATAGTCTAGAGTCCGGGGCGGCGACCTTGACCGAGGCCCTGAGCTGGGTGGTGCGGGACCTGGCGGACTACGCCACTACCTATTCGGTTAGGGTAATGGCTAACATTGTCCTTAGCGACGGTGAGCAGCTGGTCGCCTGTCGCTATGACAACCAGGGTAGGGCTCCTTCCCTTTACTGGCTGCAAAACCATGGTGACTTTTCCGATGCTACCATCCTAGCCTCCGAACCGCTGTTTAAGGCCGATTGGGTGAGTTGCCCGGAACACTCCCTGATTACGGTCACGGCGGGTACTACTCCTCAAGTCCAACCCCTTAGCCTTGACGCCCCTAGTCCTAGGGTTAGATCGGGCGATCCCCGATCAGCCAAGGCGGCTTGAGTATCACCTACCCCCTGTTGCCCTTGGCTCGACGGCTGGGTTTTATGCCGGGGTTGGGCCAGGGGTCCGGTCAAGGGCAACACTGAGCACTTGCCAGGGATGAACCTCCACCCTGGCCTGGGGGGCACCAGTTGCTGTCTTCTCCGCAGGGGTCTCCAGCAGATCTACGGGGCCGACACAGTGCCAGCCGGAGGGCAGGGAGGGACGGCAGGAGACCCGATCTCCGGCACTTTCGTAGAGGCGCAAAATAAATCGCTGGGGGTGGTCCTGCGATCGCTTGAGGGCCGCCAGCACCAGACTGTTATCCCCCAAATCCAGAAAACTATGGTAATCCAGCGCACCCAGGGTGGGGATGATCTGGGGGGAGCGCCACCGCAGCGGCATACTCAAATTCCGGGCCCACCGCACCGTGGCGGCCTGCCGCCACGACCCCGGGTGGGGATAGAGGGCATAGGTAAACCGATGAAACCCCCGATCAGCCTGGGGATCGGGCCAGAGGGGAGACTTCAGCAGGGTAAGGCGGAGTTGGTGGGGGGTGGCGTCAAAGCCATGCTTACAGTCGGTCAACAGGCTCAGGCCCCCCTCCCCCTGGCTGAGGTCCGCCCAGCGCAGGGCCGGCACCTCCCATCGGGCCGCCGCCTGGGGGGTGGCCGCCGTGGTGGGCCGATCAATGGCCCCAAAGGGAATCTCGTAGGTGGCCCGGGGGGCCTCTCCAGCCCAGGGAAAGGCGGCCTTGACCAACACCTGACTCTCCTGCCAGTGCACCTGGGTGTGAATCACCAGTAGGGGGGAGTCCACCGCCAGGCTATAGTCCTGCACCACGGTGGACTGGCGGAAGCGGCGCACCACCCGCAGGGTTTGGCGGCCGGGGCCGTACTCCCGCCACTGCATCTGCTCCAGGTGAAAGTCCTCCAGGGGATGGGCCTGATAGTCGGGGTCAATGTTCCAGGCGTCCCAATACTGCCCCTGATCGGCAAAGGCCTGGATCTGGTTACCCGGTGCCCTGAGCACCGCCTGCCCCCGGTGGCGATCCACCAGATTAGCAATGTTGCCGGTCTGGCCATCGATGGTGACCTGCAGGTGATCATTGGCTAAGCACCAGTCCGGGGGGGGAGGGGCGGACTCGGTGGGTTCGGTCGGCACCAGCCAGATTAGCCGGTAGCCCAGGGCGGGCACCTCGGGGCCGTGGACCAGCAGCCGGGGGACCGTCTCCCCCGGTGGTTGACTGACCTGGGTAGGCAGGGGCTGGCCCTGGCCGTCCAACCCCTGCCAGGGGTGGTCGGATCCGGGGGGTAGGGGCAGCTCCACCAGCTCCCGCCGGGCCCAATTCAGGGGATTAAACAGCAGCACCGGCTGGGCCTCGGGGCGGGGGGGCGGCGGCAGGGGGATATGTTCCGCCAGCTGGTCCAGGGCGGTGTGGAGCACCTGTTGGGCGGTCTCCAGGGCGGATTGCCAGTCCTCGTTGGCCTGCTCAAACACCTCCGGAATCGAGGATCCGGGCAAAATATCGTGAAATTGATTAAACAACACCTGTTTCCAGGCCGCCTCCAATCGTTCCTGGGGGTAATCGGCCTGGAGGGTCATGGCGGCCAGACTGGCCCACAGCTCCGCCTGGTAGAGGGCATCTTCACAGCGGCGGTTGTAGTATTTTTGGTCGGCGTGGGTGGTGTAGCAGCCCCGGTGCAGCTCCAGGTAGAGCTCATCCTGCCACACCGGTAGGGGGGCGGTGTGGGCCTGGGTGAGCTGATCCAGCAGCGGTTGGGCCTGACCAAACACCAACCTGGGAAAGAAGGGGGACTCGGCCCAGCGGCGGGCCTGGAGCAGCATCTCCCGGCTGGGGCCACCACCGTGATCCCCCACTCCCGGCAACCACAGACAGTCGGCCTGGCCGGTGTGGGCCTCCCAGTCGCAGGCATAGGTGGCCATGGCCAGGGGGTCAATATCGGTACCAATGGGCGGTAGGGTGAGGGCGGCAATCTGACTGCCATCCCGGCCCTGCCAGATAAATAAATCGTGGGGAAAGGGGTTGGTGTCGTTCCAGCGCAGTTTTTGGGTGGCAAAAAAGCGCACCCCCGCCTGGCGCAGCAGTTGGGGGAGTTGCCAGGAGAAGCCAAAGCTATCCGGTAGCCAGGCCAGGGGGCTGACGGCGCCAAACTTCTCCAGACAATAGCGCTGGCCATAGAGCAGCTGACGGGCGATCGCCTCCCCCCCCGGCAGGTTGAGGTCGGGTTCCACCCAGAGGCCGGCATCAATGCCCCAGCGACCCGCCGCCACCTGCCCTTGGATGGCCTCAAACAGTTGGGGGCGATGGGCCTCCACCCAGGCCAGCAGGGCGGGGCTAGACTGGCTAAAGGTGAGCTCGGGAAACTCCTGCTGCAGGGCCAACACCGACTCAAAGGTGCGTTCCGCCGCCACCCAGGTGTCGGCCACCGGCCATAGCCAGGCCAGGTCCAGGTGGGCATGGCCGAGGCAGTGGATGGTGCGTTGCTTCAGCCAGGGGCTAAGGGGCAGCAGGGCCTGGCGCAGCTCCTGCAGGGCCTGATCAAAACGGACCCGGTCCCCCACCTGGGACCAGGGCAGGGTGGCCAGCCGCCGCTGCAGCTGGGCCAGATGATTCGGTTGAAAGCGCCCCAGGTAGGTGGCCAGCACCGCCAGTTCATCCGCCACAAAGCCAGGCTCCGGGGGCTGCCCAGCCGGGGCGACAAACCCCAGGCAAGACTCCACCAGGGCGCCGGCATCATAGCCGGGGCTGATCAGCTTCAGGGAGACCGCCACGGTCTCCCCCGGCACCAAGCAATCCACCAAGGGGAGGCGGGTCCAGCAGTCAAACAGGTCACCGCTGTGGACCAGGCGGTCATCCACGTAGATCTCCGCCTGATCGGCCCACCAGCGCAGGGCCAGGTAGGCGGATTGGCCGACCAGGGGGTAGCCTTGCCAGTGGCTGGGCCAGGTGAAGACTTGATGCAACCAGAGGCAGACCCGACCGGCGGGCCAGGCAATGTGGTGGCGGGGGTTGAGGGGCGATCTCGGCCAGCGGGTCCAGTCCCGCTGCCAGGGGGGGTCGGTGGTGGCGGCATCGGTCTCGGGAGATCGCCGCCAGTCCCCCTGTACCGACCCCTGGCTCAGCCCCCGCAATCGGCTCAGCATTTCATTAATATCCGTATCAACATCCGCATTGACAGGGGAGGGGGCCATGGCTCCGGTATGATTAAGCTATCCCCCTAGTGTACGTAACCAGGGCGTCCCCAGCATGGCCTCCTCCTCGAGATCGCTGCGCAGTCAAACCCTGACCCAGTTGTTGGCCGCCTATCGGCGGGTCAGTCAGCGGCTCGCCGCCGCCGGGCGCTGGGGCCGCACCACCCTGGTGTGGGCCACCCAGGTGGTGATCTATCCCCTCTATCTAGTTCTGCAAAGTGGCCGTCGTCTAGGGCAATGGTTGCCCACCTCCGGTCTGGGGCAAACTCTCCGGGCTCGCTGGCGCCCTACTCCCCTGGCCCTACCCAGCGATGCCCCCATTCTGGCCTGCCTGCTTTCCCTCCCCAGCCTGGGACAGGACACTCTAATTACCCCCACCCCCCTAGACCGCTCCCTCAACCGGTTTGTCCATCGCTCGGGGGCCCGGGCCGCCCTGGTACCCGCCAGCTGGATGGACCGGGTCTGGCCGGCCCCCCTCCAGGGGATCGCCTGTGACCTGGCCAGTGGCCAACTGGTGCTGGTCGCCGCTACTAATCAATTGGTGGCCGACCTCACCGCCGACCAGCGGCACCAGCTGGAGCAGGCCATCTGGCTATTGCTGGCGGAGTATGGCCAATCGCACCACCACCGTTCCCTGGCGGCGCCCCCATCCCTGCGGCAGCCGCCGATCAGGCCGGAGCTCAGACTCCAGGGACGCGGCACTCTCCCGGCCCTGCCCAGGGATGGTCCAATCCTGGCCCTACAGCTTTCCCTCCCCAGTCTGGGGGAGGCGACCCTGGTTAGCCCCGGCCCCCTGGATCGAGGCTTTACCCAGTTTATCCATCGGTCGGGGGTGCAGGGGGCCCTGGTGCCCGCCAGCTGGATGGACCGGGTCTGGCCGGCCCCCCTCCAGGGGATCGCCTGTGACCTGGCCAGTGGCCAACTGGTGCTGGTCGTCGCTACTAACCAGTTGATGACCGACCTCACCGCCGACCAGCGGCACCAGCTGGAGCAGGCCATTTGGCTGTTGCTAGCGGAGTATGGCCGCCAGCAACATCACCGTTCCCTGGCGGCGCCCCCATCCCTACGGCGATCAGCGATCAATCTGGGGCGCTGGCTAGGAAGCGCCCTCACCTGGATGCAGACTAGCCCCCCGGCCATCGTCACCAATCTATTCGGCGAAGCGAATCGACTGGCCCCACCAGCATCGCTGGGGGCCCTGGGTTCTGCATCAGGCCTGCAGAACCCACCCAGTCCTCCAGTCCTAGCTGCTACAGGGGGGCGACAACCTGGACTGGGGCCGCCCCCCTGGCCCGCCGTCCTGCCGACGGCCACCGCCCTGGAGACTGAGGCGACGCTGCTGCACTACGTCGACCACCCGCTGGTGATCCTGCTGCGCCTGCTGGATAGTTGGCTGCATAGCTTAGAAACCTGGCTGCGATCGCTATGGGCCTGGCTACACCTGCGGTTTTAACCGATGCCAGGGTCACTGCCAGCCGCCTGGGGGTGAAGCGAACATTTGGCGATATGATAAGACCAGATTAACCAGCCCTGGGTCTAGGGAACATCCTCCGTTTTGACCCCTGGCTGCCCTTACCCCCTGATTAGAGATAGAGCGATGCTGACATTGAAAGTTGTGGTTTATCTGGTAGTAGCCTTTTTCGTAGGCCTGTTTATCTTTGGCTTTCTAAACGGTGACCCCTCCCGTAACCCTGGCCGTCAGGACATGGAATAGGTCTGGTCTTTGCAGTGTTATATCCCGTTGGCCAGAATCCCTAGGCCAGGGTGGGTCGGTGAAAACCCGGTCTGAAGAGATGGTCTGACTCACCTCCACCCCCTTGTCTGGGGCTAGGGCCGTATCTGGCTACCGCTCTACCAAGCCCGCTGGTCGGGCTTTATTTTTGTATGGATTAGGCCGATACCCGGCGGGGAGCCCCGGCTGACCAGCCAGTCTTGACTGATCGGCCAATTGCTGGCTTGATCAGCGTGAACTATTGTCGAGGTGCCCGTAGAGCATGCCCCTGCCGTTTATTGTGGCTGACATCCCCCCTCTGGCCATTCCCCCAGCCCCCCCTAGCCTGGTGAGGCCAGCCCCAGGTGCGGCACCGCCCTGGGTTGATGGCGACGCTAATCCGCTGGGCCACCCCTTTGTCCCGCTGGAGGGTTATGGTTATCCCCCGATACCCGCCCCTGGTCCGTCAGACTGGGCCGATGGTTCGGTCGGCACCAGCGGTCCCGATGGAGAGGGTGATGCGATCAGTTCTAGGAGGGCCGCCGATCTGGTGTTAACCGCCGATCACCAGGAATACGAGGTGGAGCGCCGGATCATCAGCGCCCAGGGCAATGTCCTGGCCCAACTGGGGAATAGTCGACTGGCCAGCGATCGCCTGTGGATTAATCTTAACCAGCGCCAGCTGAGGGCCGAAGGTAACGTGATCGCCAATCGCAACCAGCAGGCGATCGGCGCTGACAGCCTTACCTACAACCTGCTGCAGGGGGCCGGAACCCTCACCAACGCCCAGGGGCAACTAGCTCCGCAGACCCTGGGCACCGACTTCAGCAACCTGCTGCAGGACTCGGGTCGGCCCTCGAATCCCCTCAACGATCCACGCCAGGGGGTGGGTTCCCTCTCCCAAATCACCAGTGCTGGAGATCTGACCTTTAGTACCCTTACCAGCCAGCCAGGGTCGGGCTTCACCGGTGGCCAGGTAAGGTTCCAGGCCGGTCGCCTGGCCTTCGATGCCGATGGTTGGTATGGCGACGATCTGAGGGTAACCAACGACCCCCTCAGCCCTCCCGAGCTGGAGTTGCGGGGCAATCACCTAAGAATCACCCCCCTCAACCCCGAGGAGGATGAGGTGTGTATTGACAGCCCCCGGGTGGTCTTCGACCAGGGGCTCACCATCCCCCTGCTGAAGAATTGCTATGTGCTGCAGCGGGGTCGCCTCCCCCGGGATGCCTTTAACCCCCTGCCCACCAGCATTGGCTACGATGGCCGCGATCGGGATGGCCTGTTTATCGGGCGGGAGTTTCAAGTCTTCCGGGAGGGCCCCTGGCGGCTCAGCCTATCCCCCCAAATTTACCTGTCTCGCTGGCTGGAGGGGGACAGTCTCAACCTGTTTGAGCCCGCCAACTTTGGTTTGGTGGGTCGCCTCAACGGCCAGGTCACCTCCCGCACCAGCTTTACCGGGGTGTTTAGCCTACCGGGCCTGGACTTGAGTAACGTTACGGAACGGTTACGGGCCAGCCTGCGGTTACAGCAGTGGCTGGGGGATCACCGTTTAACCATGGAGTACACCTATCGCGATCGCCTGTTCAACGGCTCCCTGGGGTTCCAGGATGTGCAAAGCAGCCTGGGGGTGCTGTTGCAATCTCCCCTAATTACCCTGGGGGATAGCCAGATCAACCTCAGCTACCAGGCGGGCGGTCAGTACGTCACCGCTAATACCGATCAACCTGATCTACTGGAAGATGGCACGACCCTGGGACTGACCAGCCTGTTCCGGCTGCAGGGGGCGGTGGACCTCAACCGCAGTTTTACCCTTTGGCAGGGCACACCCCAGACCCCTGACAGTGCCGAGAGGGGGTACGCTGCCCGCCCCCCGGTGCCCTCCCTCTCCCTGCTGGTGGGGTTACGGAGCATTGCCACCTACTACAGCAGCAATGACCTGCAGGAATCCCTGGAGGGGCGAGTGGGGCTAAATGGCCAATTCGGTCGTCTGACCAGAAATTTCTTTGATTACACCCAATTCAACCTGGGTTTCTCCAGCAGCTTTGTGGGGGATAGTCGATCGCCCTTTCTGTTTGATCGGGCGGTGGATCAAAATGTATTGTCCGGGGGGATTTTGCAACAAATCTACGGCCCCATCCTGCTCGGCTTCCAAACCTCTTTTAACGTGGATACGGGCCAGAAAATCGACACCAGTCTGATTTTCGAGTACCGGCGCCGCACCTACGGCATCTCAGTCCGCTACAGCCCGATCCAGGAGACCGGTTTGGTGGAGTTTCGCCTCAGCAACTTCAACTGGACTTCCCCATAGCCTGCTGGTGGCATAGCTTGATACAGTTACAACCATTGGGAGTTGCTACGCTTAGGTGAAGTTTGAATGGGGTAGCAAAGCCCTTGCTACCCCTGTTTCCCATCGGTTGCCATTTCATTACCATGAACCTCACCTCCAAGGGAGATCCAAATAGTCATAGCGCCGCTAACCTCCCTACTTCTATTCAGTCCCATAAATCCCTTAGGGCGAAAATGGCTAAGCGGAAAAAGAGCAAGGCTAAGGGTAGGGAAAAAGCCTCCCAGACCAGCGAGCGTCCAGTTTTCTACTACATTTCTGAGGGGGAGGGCAGCTCTAAGCTCTCCCGCAATTTCTACGAGGGAGAGCTAGCCCGGCTGCAGGTGGAGCTGGTTAAGATGCAGTACTGGGTGAAGCACACCGGCACCCGCATTGTGATTATCTTTGAAGGGCGGGATGCCGCCGGTAAGGGGGGCACCATCAAACGCATTACCGATCCCCTCAACCCCCGGGGTTGTCGGGTGGTGGCCCTGGGTACCCCCAGCGATCGGGAAAAAACCGAGTGGTACTTCCAGCGCTACGTGGCCCACCTGCCCGCCGCCGGGGAAATTGTCTGCTTTGATCGCAGCTGGTACAACCGGGCCGGAGTGGAGCGGGTGATGGGCTTCTGTACCGAGGCCCAGTATCAAGAGTTCCTGCAGACCTGTCCTGAGTTTGAGCGCATGCTGGTGCGATCGGGGATTGTGCTATTGAAGTACTGGTTCTCCGTCAGTGATGAGGAGCAGGAGCGGCGCTTCCAAGCCCGCACCACCGACCCGGCCCGGCGCTGGAAACTCAGCCCCATGGATCTCGAATCCCGCGATCGCTGGGTGGAGTATTCCCAGGCCAAGGACCAGATGTTTGCCCACACCAATATCCCTGAGGCCCCCTGGTTTACCGTGGAGGCTAACGATAAGAAACGGGCCCGCCTGAATTGTATCAGCCACATCCTGGCCAAGATTCCCTACATCGATATGACCCCTGAACCCCTGGAGTTACCCCCCCGTAAAGAGCCCCCCTTCGATTACGTGCGCCCGCCCCAAAACGAGCAGTTTTTTGTGCCCCGAGTCTACTAGGCTGGCCGACCCCAGGGGCGATCTCCAGACTTACCAGGCATCACTGCCGTAAATCGATAAAACTGACCTATGGTAGTAATGCAACGTTTCGAATAAACCTGGGGTCATGGGTAGAGCACCACACTCGATCGGACTGGGAAGGCGGCTAATTGCCCTGTTCGCTGTAGTCATAGTCATCTGTGGGGGCTGCGCCCGCCCCACCGAGCCGACGGCCCTGCTGACGGAGCTGTCGGCTCAACCCAACCGCTTAACCAGTGAAGTGGCGGAGGTGTCTCCTCCCGAAACCCTGGTCACCTTGAAACAGATTATTGACGCCTACACTCCCCAGGTAAGAATCCTCAGTCCCCGACCGGGGGAAATCCTGGAGGGCACCACCGTGACGGTGCGGCTGCAGGTGCGAGGCTTGCCCCTATTCAAGGATGCTACCTGGCAACTGGGTCCCCATCTCCATGTCTTTCTGGACGACCAGCCCTACCAGGCCGTTTACGATCTATCGGAGCCGATGGTCTTTGACAACCTCTCCCCCGGCACCCATACCCTGCGGGTGTTTGCTTCCCGCCCCTGGCACGAAAGCTTTAAGAACCAGGGTGCCTTTGACCAACGCACCTTCCATGTCTTCGCCCAGACTCCCCAACGGGAGGTGAATGCCAGTGCGCCGCTGCTCACCTACAGTCGCCCCCAGGGCACCTACGGGGCAGAGCCGATCATGTTGGACTTTTACCTCACCAATGCCCCCCTGCACCTCAGTGCCCAGGCCGGTGGCAACGATAACCTGACAGACTGGCGGGTGCGTTGCACCATTAACGGCCAAAGTTTTGTCTTTGATCAATGGCAACCGATCTACCTGAAGGGGTTTAAGCCCGGTCGTAATTGGCTGCAACTGGAGCTGATCGATACCCAGGGGCAACCCATTGATAACCCCTTTAATAACACGGTCCGCACCATTGATTACCAACCCGGCGGTGAAGATACCCTCTCCAAACTGGTGCGGGGAGAACTGGGCCTGGAACAGGTGCTTGGCATCGTTGACCCTACCTATGTCCCTCCCCTGCCCGCTGTCCCCGAGGCGGTTGGGACGAAAGAAGTAGCCCCCGGGGTGATCCTGCCCGAGGTGATGGAAACCGAGGAAGCCCTTCCTGGAGCGGGGCCCGAGGCAGGGTCCCAATCTGAAGCCGTTGATCCTCTCCCCGAGGATGGCGACCAGGGTACCGATGGATCAGCCGTCCCCAACTCCTCCCCTGAAAACTCAGCACCCCTATCCCCGTCTGAGGCTCTGGATGCCACACCCCTGGAACCTGAGGGGGAATTAGCGCAACCGACAGCGGCGGAGATCGACCAGGAATCATCCGTGGTGCCCTTGAGCCCCTCCCCAACCCCTCCAGAGACTGGATCCGCTTCAGTGACGGAGTCCACTGCCGCCACCACGGCCCCAGAACCAGAGCTAGAGCTAAAGGCCACTACGGCTGAGCAGCACCCCATGGCTGGAGCCCTGGAGAATCAACCTGCGCCTGAGTTAGCCCCCGAATCGGCCCAGCCCGCCGTCCCAGGGTGGCGCCAGAAGCTGTCGGGACGGCGAAGATCCTCCCAACCCCCTACCTATCCTGGCCCCAGAGACCACGGTCGCAATCAACCCAGGGTGGCACCAGAGCAGCTTGACCCAGAAACCAGCCTGGCGCCGACCCTACCCAGTCCAGAGCTTGAGGTAGAGCCGACGCCAGAGGAAAGTACCCCAGGGGAGGTAGAAAGAACGCCATCCCTGGAACCACCGGTGGTTAATCTGGAGCAACCTTATATTTAAGTCCTAGTCCTCCGCCTCGTCCTCCTCGGCGGTGGGATAGATGAAGCTGGTGGAGCGCCCCGTTAAGATGGATTTACCCAAGGAGAGGGCCTTCTTGGCCTGCAGGGTAGCAGTGCGCTTCCAACTGGCGCGCCGTTGATCACGTTTTTGCTTGGAGGTTTTCTTCTTGGGGACGGCCATGGCTAGAGTCCAGGAAATTTCACAACCTTACTAGCATAGGACAATCCCTGTAAACGTCGCAATAACTTTTTTCTATAGTACTGGGTAGGTGGTTTAGTTCGCCTTCGTTCCTTTGCAGGTAGCTAGGGGCTATGGAAAGCATTAAGGGGTATCAACTTAAGCCGGGACGGTTTGACTGTGCCAGGGATTGGGCTGCTGTGATAAAGAAGACCGCCTAGGCATGGGCAACTCTGTAAAGGTACTGAGCACCGACTCAAAGAGGTCAGGAAAGGGATGGCCAAAGAGCCGCTGAGCCGCCGTCGTCCCATCCGGGCACCGGAGGTCAAAATTATGGAGGATGGTCAGAACCTTCAAGGCCTGAGCTGATAAGCCCCGGGAGCCGTGATGGCGCTGGGCGAGATAGCCATTGCGGCCCTCTACGGCTGAAGAGGTGCGCTGATAGTTAGCCCCCATCCGTCGTCCCCACTGTATCCAGCAG
>JBEIUS010000036.1:0-23306 GCA_040374235.1 Leptolyngbya sp.
CCCCCTCCCCACCCTTGGTGACCACTCCACCCCCGGCGGCTAACCTTTCCCCTGAGCCTGGAGCCACAGCCCCCGATCCCCTTTTAACTCAAGACCCCTGGCAAAACACTCCCGCCCTTCCACCCCCCGTAGTTGAGCCCGTAGCTTCCCAGGCAGCCTTTACCGAGCCCTCTCCATGGGGAACACCGTTGCCAGTTCAACAGTCCATCTCCGATCCAGAACCTGAGCCCGATCTGGTCCCGGCGGTAGTAGCGAGGCAAGGTGGGGACCACAGGATTGATTCCCTGAATAGTCCGACCTTAGAATTACCATCCCAGCCCCTTAAACCTGGGCCGGGAACCGCTGCCCTACCCAGGCAACTTTCTAGCCACCACAAAACTTCCCCGTCGCCCCTAGTCTACCCCTTGCGATCGTCGAAGAAAATCACCTCCTTAGCGGCAGTGGAACTCCCTAACTTTGGGCGTCGTCCGCAATCCTAGGCAATTCGATTCCTTTGATATATGACTTTAGCCAGAATCCTGAAGACAGTGTTTATCACCCACCAGGTAGATCGTCTGGTATGCCTTTGCCCCGTTACCCGTGGGTGTTGTCATACCAGGGTTGAGAGTACAAGGGCTTCGGCCACCTAGCCAGTAAGTCGGCAGCGGCTCCAGCCGACAGGGGTTGGGAAAAATGGTGGCCCTGACCGTAGGAACAGCCCAGTTGACGCAATTGCTCTAACTGTTCAGAGGTTTCTATCCCCTCGGCAATGGCGTTCATGGCAAGGCTTTTGGCTAAGGCCAGGATCGCTTCCACCATCGCCGCACCCCGCTGATCAACGGTCATACGCTGGATGAAGGTGCGATCAATCTTGAGCGCCTGCACTGGAAACCGATGCACCATACTGAGGGAGGAATAACCAGTGCCAAAGTCGTCAATACAGAGCTGAATACCCCGCTGTTTTAGCTCTAGGAGCAAGGATTCAGCGGTATCTGGGTTTTCAATTAAAGCCGTCTCGGTCATTTCCAAACGCAGGCAGCGACTACTGATGCCCGCCCGGCTCAGGGCCTGATCTATGCTGGCAATCAGATGGGGATTGGCAAACTGTTTGGCGGAGAGATTGACACCCATAATCAGATTACTAGCCTGGGGAAAAGCTCTTTGCCATTCCCCCAGTTGCTGACAAGCTTGTTGTTGGGTCCATTCTCCGATCGCCAGAATTAACCCGGTTTCCTCCGCCAGAGGAATGAAGGTGCTGGGCGGAATAGCCCCCCAGCGATGGTGCTGCCAGCGCAGCAGGGCCTCGAACCCTAATAAATGCTTGGTTTTGAGGTCCACAATCGGTTGGTACTCGAGGGTGAGTTCCGACCGTTCTAAAGCGCGTTGTAGATCGCTTTCCAGGGCCAGCTGAGTGGCCACCCGCTCGTACATTTGCGGACTGAATAGGGCTGATTGGCCGCGCCCATTGCCCTTAGCCTGGTACATGGCGGTATCCGCATCCCTAAGGAAGTCTACGGCCTTAACTGAGCCGGTGAGGTTTGAGGAGATGCCAACACTGGCACTAATGAAAATTTCCCGCCCCGCCAGGAGGATCGGTAACTGTAGTACCTGATGAATACGATCGGCCACCTTAAGGGGATCAACAATGGAACTGATGGGATGAATTAAAATGGCAAACTCATCTCCCCCCAACCGAGCAACTAAATCCTCCTCCCGCACCACCGATCGCAGACGTCTAGCACACTCGATCAATAACTGGTCACCCACCAAGTGACCCAGACTGTCGTTAATCACCTTAAATCGATCCAGATCAATAAACAACACCGCAAAAGCCTGGTCGGACTGCTGTTCGACCACTTGCACCGCATTGTTCATCTGCTCCATAAAATAGGCCCGGTTGGGAATGCCGGTGAGGGAATCGTGGAGTGCCTCGTAAGCGAGGCGAGCCTCAATTTGCTTACGTTCCGTGATGTCTGTGAGGGTACCCACCAGACCGCGGATGGCCCCCTCCGAATCCCGCTGCACCTGTCCTAGTAGGTGGACGTAGCGGCGATGGCCTTGGGGTTGAAGAATTTCCCCCTCCAGGTTAATGGCTCGACCCTCCAGGCAGGCCATGGCAAATTGGTGTTGCCATACAGGCCGATGGCTTGGTTCCAGGGCAGTGAATTGCTCCTCCAGGGAAAGGGGAGTCCCCTGGGGATCAAGACCATAGATGCGGAACATTTCCTCAGACCAGATCAGGCTCTGGTTGGGCAGAGTGAGCTCCCAATTGCCCGTGTGGGCAATACGCTGGGCTTCCTTCAGGCGAGCCTCTGCCCGTTGTCGTTCCTGCAGGTCTGCCCGGGCTTGATCTAAGGTTTGGGCTTGTTGGATAGCGATCGCCAGCTGGGCCGCCACAATTTGCACCAACTCAACCTCCGATGTCTGCCAAACAGCCTGATCCTCAGGTCGACGGTGAATTCCCAGGCAGCCCCAGGGTAGTCCATCCTTCACATGAAGCGGTACCAGCAGCCAGCAACCCGGTAAAGCCTGGGCCAGGGGATGGAGGTCCTGATCAGACCTAATCTGAATTATGTTCGACTCAGTTTCAGTTAAGGCAGGGCGATCGCTACTGGTTACCACGTGCAACAAACTGGTACTGTCAGGATTAGTTCGGTACTCCGCCACCACCTGCCAAACCAGGGATTGGGGCTGATACATTTGGATATTGACGTGATCCACTTCTAGCAGGTGAGCCACCTCTCGAGCAGCAGTCTGGAAAATTGTATCCAGGTGCAAGGATTGACGGATAGCCTGGATGACTCGGTTGAGAGCCTGCTCCCGACGAATCTGGTGCTCTATTTTTTCATAGGCGCGGCGGCGGCTAGTAATGTCCTGAAAGTATACTGCCAACCCATCCTGGGTGGGGTAAACCCGCACCTCGTACCAGCTTTGGGATTGGCTAAAGTACTCCTCGAAGCTGGTGGTACGGCGCTCTGCCATAGCCTCTCGAAAGTGCCGGGAAAAGAGGGTACCTAGCATATTAGGAAACTCGTACCAGAGGTTTTGGCCCAGTAAATTTCCGCGCGATCGCTGCAGGAACTGCTCAGCCCTCCGGTTCACATAGGTGAACTGAAACTGACAATCCAGTGCAAAGAAGGCATCGGTAATGCTTTCTAGAATGTCGTTAACCTGTTTATGGGAGGCCTGTAGGTCAGCTTCCGCCTGTTTCATATCAGTAATGTCGGTGTGGGTGCCAGCCATGCGTCGCCAGGGTTGGTTACCATCGCCAATGCCCTGCCCCCGGGAGAGGATCCATCGTAGGCTGCCATCGCGGTGATAGAGCCGATAGGTATGCTCAAAGGGACTGTTCCTATCCGACCGCAAACGATACTGCGCCAGGGCCGCCGCCAAGGCTGGTTGGTCCTCTGGGTATACCATGGCTTGCCATGCAGCCATGGTAACCAAGCTGTTGGGATAGCCCAACAGCCCCGTAAAATTA
This sequence comes from Leptolyngbya sp., assembly GCA_040374235.1. Lineage (GTDB taxonomy): Bacteria > Cyanobacteriota > Cyanobacteriia > Phormidesmidales > Phormidesmidaceae > Nodosilinea. The sequence goes on from JBEIUS010000036.1 coordinate 3,461, forward strand.
GGGCTTATGTAGAGTACATCGGTGGTGAGGTACCAGTCCCAAACCCCCACCTTACTGTCCTGAATAGCCACGGCAAACCGTTCTTCAATACGCCGTAAAGCCATTTCAGCCGCTTTGCTGTCGCTAATATCCTGACAGATTCCCAGGCTAAATTGAGGCTCCCCAGCGGCATCCCGCACCAAACTTAGGGTGACCCGCATCCATAGGGATGGACCATCCCTGTGAAGGTAGCGTTTTTCCAGGCAAAGACTACAAATTCTGCCACTGACCAGATCGGTGTAACCCTGCAACAGGTCCCCCAAGTCATCGGGGTGGGTAAGGGTTTCCAGATGACGACCCACAAGGTCTTGCCAGTCATAGCCTAGCCATTGACATAGGGTTGGGTTGACATTGAGGAAGACCCCCGCCAAGCTAATCTGATAAACCCCAATATGTAGTTGGTTCAAAACCTCTTGAAGGGTAGCTCCGGCAGGCAATTGGGGGGAGAGGCCTGATCGGGGGCCAAAGTCAGGGATGGCCAACATAGGCTGAGGGTCTTCCTAAAAAATTACAGGGATACTGTATTGGAAGGGTACCCGCTTGTCAGGCCAAAGGCTACAGAGGACAGGGATAGGGGTAAAGATTCAAGGGTTTGAAGTATTCATGCAACGAAGTCGGAAATTTGCATCTCACTGAACCGAGAACCGCTATAAATATTGCGAAAAATTTTAAACTCCCCAGGTAGGATTCGAACCTACGACCAATCGGTTAACAGCCGACCGCTCTACCACTGAGCTACTGAGGACCAAGTGGACTCTTATCCTATCGATAAACCAGGGAGATTGACAAGTCCTTTAGCAATTTTTTTCTAAATGTCTCCCCTGAGACGGTCCGGACTCTCACCTTTAGTGTCCGCTATAGGAGACATGGAACTAACTGATCAACCCTATCCTAAGGCCTGTGGTCAACGCTATAGCTAGGGACCTAGTCTCAATCGCATAAGCTTTTCACGAGTTTCACTATTCACTCGATCAAATAAGGAACGGGAGGATCGATGAGGAGAAGCGCTAACCTGACTATGGGTGAAGGTAATATCACTGTGTAACTGTTGGGCTGACACCCACTCCGCACCGTATCCAACTACGGTTAGACGATGGCTGTAATCGGAGGTAGCAACGATCACCCGTGATGTTGACAAAGCCCGTTGTCGCGATTGAGCACAGAGGTATTCAATATAACTATCGGCGGTTTGGCCAAAAGCAGTGTAACAAACTGAAAGGTTAGGGGTGACCACCAACAGTTGGTGGGGTGATCGCACAGCGTAGGCATCAAAGACCAACTGAGTATCAAAGCCTTTACGGGCACTGTAGTTAACCAAAATTTCGATCAACTCCTGGCGAGCCGCATCAAACCCCTGCTGCTGACGAAGCTTCACTAAAATAGGCCAAGCACCAATTATATTGTAGCCATCAACGAATAACCTAGGCAAGGAGTCGTCACTTGACATAGCTGCAGATCTAGGAAACAAAGAATAGAAGAGGAATTTGCAGGTTTAGTATTAATAACAGAGTGGCGATGCCTGGGCTTAGGGTGAGTATGCTTAAAATCGGTAGATGCAAAGGCGACACCCGGATTCGAACCGGGGAATGGAGGTTTTGCAGACCTCTGCCTTACCACTTGGCTATGTCGCCGATCGTTTAATCGCTTAAATTGAGTTTACCTAATCTAAGCGGGAAAAACTAGCCCCATCTTCGGAGCTCAGCAATTTTGCCTCCTTTACAGGTGGTTGCTGCTATCGCTTTGCCAGAACCCCGGGCAGGGTGGATCGGTGAACGTTAAAACTGAGGAGCTGGCAGCTACCTGCTGGCGGGTGATTAGCGATCGTACCCTGCGTCAGTCCCTAATTATCCAGGGCTACACCCAGACGGCCCGGTTATCCTGGGAACCCACCGCCCAGGATAACCGGGCCACCTACCAAATTCCTGCTTTAGGATAGAATTCGAGGGTTTTCTGCCCCTCTCCCATGCCCCAGACTGACCTGCTGATTAATTTTGCCTTTGTTCCCCACCAACCGACAGGGCTGGCGGTCTACGCTCTAAACATTTTACCTTACCTGGGCTGTGCCCCTCGAGTGGTGCTCAGTCCGCGGCCCTTAGCGGGGGAGATTTGTCTGGCCAGCCCACCCCGGGGCACCAATGACTTTGGCCTACGGGGCCACGGTCAACGTCTCTGGTGGACCCAAACCCAGTTACCCAGGGTCTACCGGCAAACCGGGGCAAAGCTGCTGTTTTCACCCATACCGGAAACCCCCCTAGGCTCTCTCTGTCGAACGGTGGTAACCATCCATGATTTAATTCCCCTCCACTTTGGTCGGGCTCTCTCCCCAATGGGGCTCTACTGTCGCCAGTATCTACCCCGGGTGATACAGCAAGCGACCCATATCCTTTGCAATTCAGAAGCCACCCGCCAGGATATCCATCGCTTTCTCAGGCCCCCGCCAGGGTCGATTACCGTTATTCCCCTGGCCTACGATGACCGCCACTACCAGTGGCTAGACCTACCCCGCCAGCCCTACTTTCTCTACCTGGGGCGCCATGCTCCCTACAAAAATCTGGCACGGTTAATTCAGGCCTTTGCCCAGTTGCCCGCCGGAGCCACTGACCTGGAGCTGTGGATTGGCGGCGGAGGAGATCGCCGTTTTACCCCCGCGCTAAAAGCCCAGGTGCGGGAGCTAGGGCTGGGGTCGCGGGTACGGTTTCTAGGCTACGTCCCCGAGGCGGATTTACCCCGGTTAATCAACCAGGCCCTGGCCCTGGTGTTTCCCAGCCTATGGGAGGGCTTTGGCCTACCGGTACTGGAGGCCATGGCCTGCGGTACCCCCGTGATCACCTCTAACCTGGCAGCCCTGCCCGAGGTGGCGGGGGAGGCGGCCTTGCTGATCGACCCCTACCAGGTGGGGGACCTGGTGGCAGCAATGAGAGCAGTATGGCAGGATAGCCAACTGTGGCAGCAGTTACATCGGGCCGGACTGGAGCGATCGCAGGGGTTTAGCTGGGCCAAAACCGGATCTGCCACGGCAGCGGTACTTCAGGCCTACCTATAAGGAGGGACTAAGCATCAGGTAGGCGATCCGGGTCTAAACCCTGGGCCCGTAAATAGGCCGCCAGGCGATCAGCCCGTTGTCGTTCCATATCCGCCCGCTGTTGGGCCACCTCCGCCCGTTGTCGTTCCATATCCGCCCGCTGTTGGGCCACCTCCGCCCGTTGTCGTTCCATATCCGCCCGTTGGGCCAGTTCCACCGAACTCAGGAAGGGCTGTCCATCGGACCGATAAATGACTAATTCTGGCTGGGATAGGTCAAACTCAATACCCAGACGAGGGCTGCGCCAGCGCTGAAGACTAGCCACTGGCTGGAGACCATCACCCTGCCGGACCCAGGCCGCCAGGGTGAGCTGATCAGGGTCGTAGAGGTAATACTCCTCCACCCCGTAGGTTTGGTAAAATTCTAGCTTGCGGTTCATCTCCGCAGCGCTGTTGCCCGGGGACAAAATCTCAAACACCACCTGGGGGGCAACGCCCGCCTCCTGCCACTGTCGGTAGGAGCCTCGCCGTCCCTTAGGTCGGCCAAACACCACCATGACATCGGGGGCCTGGCGAGGGGCAGGTGGGACCGTCACCTGGATGGGATACCACAGCAGGTCACCGGCGATAAACACATCCTCGTTTGTCGCGAAAAGAATCTCAAGGTTCTCCTTGATCATCACAATCCAGCGAAACTGCTCGGTATTATCAGCCATGGGTTGTCCATCACTGTCGGGGTAGAGATAATCGATATCGATCCGGGTTGAAAGGGTCATATCCCACCCTAGAGTGCCTATCATCCATTTTAAGGCTTTCCCCCTCTCCCATGCCCCCTCCCCTCGACCCCACCCTACAGCGCCACCACCACTGGATGGAGAGAGCCCTAGCCCTGGCGACGGCGGCGGGGGAAGCCGGGGATGTACCAGTGGGGGCAATAATTCTGGGACCTGGGGATAAGGTGCTGGCGGAGGCCGCCAACCGCCGCCAGCGCGACCAAGACCCTACCGCCCACGCGGAAGTTCTGGCCCTGCGCCAGGCCAGCCAGCGTCTGGGCAATTGGCGGCTGGACCGCTGCACCCTCTACGTCACCCTCGAGCCCTGTCCCATGTGTGCCGGGGCCATTCTCCTCAGTCGACTGGGATTACTGGTCTACGGTGCCGATGACCTGAAATCGGGGGCGGTGAGATCGGTGTTGAATCTCCCCGCCAGCTCCTGCTCTAACCATCACCTACCAGTGTTGGCGGGGATTCTAGCGGAGCCCTGCCTGGAGCTGCTACAGGGATGGTTTGCCCAGCGAAGATCGCCGCAGTCACCAGCCCCGTGATCAGGCGGTTATCAAATTAGGTTATAACACAGGGACAGGCACAGAATTCATAAATCTGTGGGATCTCCAGCCTGACCACTATCGTCACAACATGTCCAAGGCATAATCAACGACATCGCAGCATTGTCCCAACTGGACCGGCGAGTGCTATACCCACTAATTGTTCTTGCCTAGGATCTGATCTCGGATGGCACCAATATCGTCAAGTAATTCCTGACGGTTTGATGCTTTGAGCAGGTAACGGTATAGGAACCAACCCGTATAAAATAGACCAATTAATTCCAGGCTTGGGGCTAGTAGGGGAATGTCGTCTACTGCGTCTAACAAAGCCAAAACAATCTTCACAGCCAAAATGGCAGCTAAAATCAAACCAACAGTAACGATTGGGCGACGGTACTGCTTAAAGAACTCCGAAACGTAATCCGGTAAATCCCCTAATAGGCCAGAGATTTTCTCCCACACTTGCTGAACTTGCTTGGTGGCTTCATCTGTCAAGGCAGAAGCGGCAGACTCCGAGTCTTTACCGGCGACCATAGGGTCTTCAGACCCGAGAAAGCTATCCTTTGACTCAAACTCTGTACTCATGGCAAGTTTTCCTAAGGGTTATTAAAACGAACATTCACAACTAGCCGAGGGGATCAACTAAGGAACTAGACAGCTAGAAAAATTACCAAATTACAATACACCCAATCCCATTGAGCGTAAAGCTTATAAGCCATGATGTCTGATCCATATGTTCCGATCTATTTTCTTGCCCATAGTTTTTGTAAACCCTACTTTGTAAACGGGACATTTAGCAACATGCTGAATTGAGTTCAATTGACTTTTCCGCTTTGAATCTTCAAGGCTGGCAGAATTGACGTTGGTAGACTATGTCCTCTTTTTCGGTCTCAATTTTCAGATCAGAACGAGGGTAGGCAACGCAGAGGAGGGCATAGCCCTCAGCCTGCAGTGCGGGGCTGACCCCCATGCCGTCGGTTTGTACCACCTGTCCCTGCAAGACTAGGGCAGCACAGGTGGTACAAACCCCAGCACCACAGGAAAAGGGCAGATCGATTCCAACCGCCTGGGCGGCGGACAGAATAGTTTGATCGGGGGGCACCGAAATTAGGTGGGTAGCTCCCTGGTGACGAATCTCAACCGAGTAGCAGATAGTCATAGGCTAGTGATGAGTAGGGACATCCTCATATAACGTATTACACCGTTGGAAAGGATCGGTCAAACTCCTCTAAGAGATCGTCAATCTCCTCCAGGGCCTGGTTGACATCGATCCGCAGAGTCCCCAGATCGGGCTGTTCCAGAAGGCGAATCAACGCCTCACGCTTGCTTTTAATGGTTGCGATGCGATCGCGAATGCCCTCATGTTCCATAGCACTGACCTCAGAACTTTCCTTGCCCAGGATAAACAAATTTACCCTTCCCTGGGTAGAATGCTGATCAAAATTGATGGGGCCAGTCGACTGTCCGTTTGGGATCAGGCCGTGGGTTTATCCTCTCTGTAGGACTATGCTTGCCGGTCGCCAGGGGGCATGATAGGAAAAGACAACCTCAAATCATGAGCAACTAACAATTACTATGCTGGGTCGAATTAATTTAAGTACGGTACTACTAGGGGTGGGAGGGCTGCTCACCCTGATTGGCTTTGTAGCCTATTTTCAAGACAACGCTACCCTAAATTTAGCCGGGTTTTTCTATGGGATCCCGGTGCTTTTGGGGGGGCTAGCCCTGCGGGCGGCAGAGTTAGATCCAGTTCCCTACAGCCAGCCCACCTCCCCAGCAGTGCTGGAATTACGCCAGGCCATGGCTACCCCTACCCAAAATCAAGTTCGTCAAGATGTAACACGCTACCGCTATGGACAGGAAGCCCACCTGGATGTGGCCCTGCAGAAGCTAGGGCTAAGTCCCTCGGGAGAAGAATGCCCGGAACTAAAGGCCATTCGGGAGATGGAGATGGGGGGCAGCTATGCCCTGGTGCTGGAGTTTGATTCGGCCACCGTACCATTTTCAAGTTGGATTGATAAAAAGGCAAAGATTGAGAGCTTCTTTGGCCCCGGTATTCGAGCAGAATTAGCCGCCCCTGGCGATAACCGGGTAGACTTGGCCCTGGTCAGTTCACCCAACCCCAGCCCTGTCCCATTGATGCAGGAGGGAGCCTGAATTCATAGGAACCAGGAACGATAAAGCTTTGCTTACCGGATCGATTAAAAGATAAATAGGTAAGACTACTCAGGACTGGAGTCTACCCCCTACCCCTCTTGCTATAGTGAGATTGGAAACATAAACGTTACTAAAGTGTTTAACCCAGGGATAGGTGATCAAATGCCATCCCTTAAATTCTAGGTTAGGAGGTAGATGAGATATGGTTGCCACGGCTCCAGTTAAACAAAAGCGCTTGACGATGCAGGTGCAAGCCCTGACCGAAGATACCACCGCTCTGCGGTCCCTCGATTGGGACCGGGATCGCTTTGATATTGAATTTGGCTTGCAGAACGGCACCACCTATAACTCCTTTATTATTCGTGGTGAGGCCACGGCCCTGGTGGATACCTCCCATGCCAAATTTCGCCACCTATACCTGGAAACCCTAAAGGGCCAGCTAGATCCTGCAACCATTGATTACCTTGTGATTAGCCACACCGAGCCTGACCATAGTGGGCTGGTGCGAGACATCCTGGATCTGGCTCCCCAGGCGACGGTGGTGGGGTCAAAGGTAGCGATCGCCTTTCTCGAGGATTTTGTGCATCGCCCCTTTGACCGGCTGATTGTCAAAAACGGTGACACCTTAAACCTGGGCCAGGGCCATACCCTAGAGTTTGTCAGTGCGCCTAACCTGCACTGGCCCGATACCATGTTTACCTATGACCATAAAACCGCCATCCTCTACACCTGTGATGCCTTTGGCATGCACTTTTGCAGTGAGGCGCTCTACGACGAAGATTTAGACCGGATCTCCCCAGACTTTCGGTTTTACTACGAGTGTTTGATGGCCCCCAATGCTCGTTCCGTACTGGCGGCGATGAAACGCATGGCAACTCTACCCTCCCTGGCCATGATCGCTACCGGGCACGGTCCCCTCCTACGCTACAACCTGGTGGAACTCACCGATCGCTACCAGCGCTGGAGCCTGGAGAAAACCCAGGTGGAGGACTTGGTGGCGGTGTTTTACGTGTCTGACTATGGTTACAGCGATCGCCTCTCCCAGGCCGTTGCCCGGGGCATTACCAAGACCGGTGTGGCGGTGGAAATGGTTGACATGCGTTCCGCCGATCCCCAGGAGGTGACAGAATTAGTGGGGCGAGCCCAAGGCTTGTTGATTGCGGTGCCCCCACCTCCGGCAGCGGTGCCCCAGAAACCGAAGCTACCCTGGGGACGATTTTGGCCGCCGCCCACGCCAAACAGACCTTTGGGTTGTTTGAGTCCTACGGTGGTAACGACGAACCGATTGACCCAATTGCGACCCAGTTTCAGCAGCTGGGGTTGAAGCCAGCGTTTCAGCCCATCCGCGTCAAGGATACCCCTGGAGAGTCGATTTACCAATACTGTGAAGAGGCCGGTACTGACCTGGGTCAAAACCTGAGTCAAGCCAGCAAGGTGAAACAGATCAAAACCCTGGATGCTGATTTAGAGAAGGCCCTGGGACGGATTAGTAGTGGTTTATACATTATTACCGCCCGTAAGGGGGAGGTGGCCAGCGCCATGTTAGCCTCCTGGGTAGCTCAGGCTAGTTTTCAGCCCCTGGGCTTTACGGTAGCCGTAGCTAAGGACCGGGCCATTGAGTCCCTAATGCAGGTGGGGGATACCTTCATACTCAATGTTTTAGAGGAGGGTAAACACCTGCCCCTAATGAAACACTTTCTCAAGCGCTTTGCCCCCGGAGCTGATCGCTTTGCCGGCATCCGTACCCGTCCCGCCAGCAATGGCTCTCCTATTTTGGCAGACGCCCTGGCCTACCTGGAGTGTGAGGTGGTCAGTCGCATGGAGGTGAATGACCATTGGGTGGTCTACTGTACCGTTCAGGATGGCAAGGTTTCCCACCCCGATGGGGTGACAGCGGTTCACCACCGCAAACTGGGTAACTACTATTAGGGTCCCATGCCGATCCAAGTTGCCCTGATCGCCGATGATCCCTGCAAAGATAGCCTGACGGCCCTGGTGCATCAATTTACGACGGTGTTCTCCCGTTATCAATTAATTGCCACCGCCCACACCGGTGGGTGGGTCCAACAGGCTACCGGCTTGCCCGTGACCTGTCTGCTGCCGAGGGCTCTAGGGGGAGATGTGGAGATAGCCGCCCGGGTTTGTAACGGCCAGATTGGGGCGGTGATCTGCCTGGTAGACGCCACCCTGACCTCTCCTCCCCCATTGACGATCCAAACCCTGTGGCGGGTCTGTAACCTCCACGGCGTTCCCCTGGCAACTAACCTGGCCACCGCTGAGGCGGTGGTCATCTACCTGGCCAAGGCTCGGGTTGGCCACCTGATTTTCAATCCCGTGGCTGGTCAAGGTAACCCCGATCAGGACCTTGCCTTGATTCGTCGGTTGCTGGAGCCCCAGGTGCAGGTGCAGGTCATCTTGACCCAGCCTGACCTCAGCCCCGCAGACCAGGCTCGCCAGGCCCTGAACGACGGCAGCGATGTGATTATTGCCTGCGGTGGTGACGGCACGGTATCGGAGGTGGCTAGCGCGGTTCTGGAAACGGGCATTCCCCTGGGTATCATTCCTCGGGGTACGGCCAATGCCTTTGCTAACGCCCTGGGTATTCCCACCGCCATTCCCCTGGCCTGTGACACGATCTTAGCGGGCCATACCCAGGTGGTGGACGGGGCTCGCTGCAATGGCAGGGGTATGGTTTTATTGGCTGGGGTGGGTTTTGAAGCCGACTACGTGAATCGCGCTAATCGGGAGTTGAAAAACCGGTTTGGACCCCTGGCCTATATTCTGGCTGGAGTGCAGCAGTGGGGGGAAGCCCAAAACTTTGAAGCTACCCTAGAGTTGGAGGGGGCTGAGCACGGCCACGGTAACCTACTCAAGGGCACCCTCACCACCTCCAGTATCACTGTCGCCAACGCCGCTCCCGCCACCTCGGTGCTGGCCCAGGGCTTTGGTCGGGTTGATTACCAGGACGGGCTGCTAGATATCACCGTGGGTACCAGTAGAAACCGTTTGCAGGGGATTGGCGCTCTCACCAGTTTGTTTGCCGCAGCCCTGGTCAACAGCCCCACCAGCCGTGAAGATATCCTCTGTCTACGAGCCTCTCGCCTGCGGATTACCACTGAAAGCCCTCGCCCCGTGGTCATAGATGGCGAAATTATGGGCACCACTCCGGTAGAGATTGAATGCATTCCCCAGGCCCTGACCGTGCTGGCACCCATCACCTCGGGTTGGCGGACTGGATTGAGTTAGGGTCAGCCTCGATCTCAGGCAGGACTGACTCAGCCAGGACTGGTCCTCCTAATCTAACTGGTTGCAACTTTTACCGCCCGTAATCCCCCTAATCTTGGTGTTTGGGACCGATATTTTCCGGTAGCATCAAGCAAGGTTATTTCCTGGGGAGTCAACCATGTTGAGAAAGCCTCTGCTCTTGTTCGCCCTGGCCATGACGCTGGGTATTACGACCACGGCAGGTTTAGGACTGATGGCTAGAACCCCTGCTTCCCTATCTGACGAAACCGAGGCTTTGGTCAAGGAAGTAGATCGCCCCCCCTCCTGGCTAGCGCGGTTTAGCCTGGCTACTGGCATTTCTCCGGGGCTCTTGCTGATGGGCTTAAGCCTGGCCACAGGAGCCTTCATTGCCCTAGTCTGCCTGCACCTTTACCAACAACATCAGCGCTGGCAACGGATCGAAAAGGCTCGATCTGAGGTTAAGGCGTTTCAAGAACGGGATGTGGTGAAACGGGTCCTGAATATTTTAGATTACGAGGAATACCGTAGCTTTTACATTCACCATCCCGTTACCGGTAAGCTGATTAGTTTCGAAGCCCACGACGATCGCCTGAAGCGGGCCCTGCGTCCCCACGATCAAATGGTGAAAATGCGACGGGGCCTGGATGAAATCCAGCAGCTGACTACCCAGTCCCATAGAATTCCGGCGCCAACCCTGGCGGTGGTTGATCGGTACAGAAATGAAGAGTTTCTCATTGAGATTACCCTGCGGGATTGGTTTGATGTCTTTCTGGGGGGGTTGGAATACTTCGAAACCTTAATTCAATCGGGGCAGGTGCGGGCGAATGAACTCCAGCCCTTTGTGATCTATTGGGTTCGGCTGATTGGCGATCGCCGCTACCGTCGTAAGGGGGGGTCGGGTTTCTATGACCAGCTCTTCCACTACATTCACTGGGCTGGCTACGGTGGGGTACAATCCTTGTTTGAGCGCTATGGCTTTAAGTTGCTGCCCCCGCCCTACTCTACCCATGACTTTGAGACCATGGATCAGGAGGATGGCTACGATAGCCACCGTGCCCTCTGTCTGGCCAAGGCTGCCTATCTGATTTACGAAGACCGGGAGTACGTCACCGACACTTCCCGGCTGTGGTTAAGCCCCAAAATGGATGATGGCTGGAAAAAAATGAGCGATCGCCAGTACGTGGTAGACGCCTTGAAAGATTGGGTAACGGAAGGGCAAGCCCAGAGTGAGCGTGACATTGCTAAGGACTTTAAGTACATGGACATGCTGATTACCAATACTCAGGCCTTTTTATTCCGTAAAGGGAGCAATGCCATTCTCGTCTTTAAAGGAACCCAACAACTGGAGGACTGGAAAACTAACTTGAAGATTCGCCTGAGGCCGTTTACTGTCCTGGATGAAACCATCACCCCACCCTCAGGACGGGTGCACCGGGGCTTCTTCGATGCCTGGCAAAGCGTGGAAAAACAGGTGGTTTACTACACTAAGAAATGGATGACCGAGGATCCTAACCTCAAGCTTTGGGTGACCGGTCATAGCCTGGGGGGCGCCCTGGCGGCGATGGCCACCATTTCCCTGGAGTCCCGGGATATTCCCATCAGTGGTCTCTATACCTTCGGTCAGCCCCGCATTGCCAGCTGGGGGATGGTCAACGCCATGAACCGCCGTCTAGGCGATCGCATCTACCGCTATGTGAATAACAACGACATTGTGCCCCTGATTCCCACCCAGATTACCCCGTGGATGCCCAGCCGCATCTACGGCCACATGGGACAGTTTCGCTACTTCGACGACTTTGGCCGCCTGCAGCGCCAGTCCTTCCCGCTGCAGCGGTTCCCCGATCGCCTGCTGGGCGCCCTACGGGCCCTGATTACCTCCGGCAGCCCCGATGGCATCTCCGATCACAACATGGAATTCTACATCGCCAACCTGCAGAAGGCCCTGGACCGGGAGACAAAACTCAAGCAGATGGAACGGGAACGTCAGGCTCTCAGTGGGGATTTCATGGAGGATCTCAGGACCCGCATCCAAAATCTACCCATCCGCCGCGACTCCCGAAAGTTTTAGCTCCCTATAGTTCTCGCTCCCTAGATTGCTCCTGACCGTGCTGCGCTCCGACTCCCATCGATCCTGGCTACCCTGGCTACTGGCCCTGGTGATACTGATGACCATCACCGGCAATGTGGTGCACCTGATCACCGAATCCTGGTGGTTCCAGTCGGTGGGCTATGGCTCAGTGTTCTGGATTCGGCTACGCTGGCAGTTGGGGTTGGGGCTGGCGGGCTCGGGGTTGACGGCCCTGTGGCTAGGGGTCAACTATGGTCTGGCGGTGCGCATCACCCACGATCGCAGCTACCGTTTCCTGGGTCGCTACAGCTCTGCAGAACAACGCCGACAACTACAACAGGGTATCCACTGGCTCAGCCTGGGGGTAATCCTGCTGCTGTCCCTTGGCAGCGGTTCAGCGGCGGCCAGGAGCTGGCGGATCGTCCTGGAATTTCTCCATGCTAGCCCCTTTGGCCAGGCTGACCCGATTTTTCAACGGGATATCGGGTTCTACCTGTTTCGACTGCCCCTCTGGCAAAGTTTACAGCATAACCTGGTGGGACTGGGGGTTTGGGCTCTGCTCCTGAGCCTGGCGGTCTACGCTCTGAAGGGGGAAATTCGCCCCGAACGGGGTTGGAAATACTTTCTCACCGGGGAAGCCAAAACCCACCTGGGTTTGTTGCTAGCGATGTTGGCTGGATGGTTGGCCCTGGGATTTTGGTTAGATCGGTTCTCCCTGATGTATAGCGAGACTGGGGTGGTTTTTGGAGCAGGTTACACCGATGTCCATGCCCGAATCCAGGCCGATTGGTTAATGGTATTTGTCACCCTGGCGGTGACCGCGTTGTTGATCGTGGCCCTGGGACGCAGTGGGTTTTCCCTACCGATCGTGGGGATGGGCCTCTATTTGCCCATCCTGGTACTGGTTCATGGCCTTTACCCCTGGTTGCAGCAGACCCTGGTGGTGGAACCTAATGAGCTGTCCGTTGAGCGGCCTTATATTGAACACAACATCGCCTTTACCCGCCAGGCCTACAATCTTACCCAGGTGAAGGCGGAGCCCTTCCCGGCGGAAAACCAACTAGATCAGGCAGCCCTAGCGGCAAATCAGCCCACCATCGCCAACATTCGCCTTTGGGACTACGCCCCGCTGCTGAGTACCTATAAGCAGCTCCAGGAAATTCGGCTCTACTACAACTTCCACGATGTGGACATCGATCGCTACACCCTGAAGGGCGACTACCGTCAGGTCACCCTGGCGGCCCGGGAACTGGCGGTTGATCAACTCCCCGCCGAGGCCCAAAACTGGATTAACCGCCAACTCAAGTTTACCCACGGCTTTGGCCTGGTGATGAGCCCGGTTAATCAGGTGGCCCCCAACGGTCTACCGGAATTCTTTATTCGCAACGTACCCCCCACCTCCACCGTCGATCTGACCCTGGATCAACCCCGGATTTACTACGGTGAAGACACCGCCAACTACGTTTTCACCGGCACCCAAACCGATGAGTTTGACTATCCCCTAGGGGACACTAACGCGGCCTACCGTTACACCGGGAAGGGTGGCATTGCCCTGGATTCCTGGTGGCGACGCCTGGCCTACGCCTACGACCTGGGAAATTTGCGCCTACTGATTTCCAACTATTTTAGCCGTGACTCCCGGATCCACTACCACCGCCTGATTCAGGATCGGGTTCAGCAGGTCGCCCCCTTCCTCACCTTTGACCGTGACCCCTACCTGGCGGTGATTGGGGGGCGGTTGAAGTGGATCATGGATGGCTATACGGTCAGCGATCGCTACCCCTACTCCGCCCCCCTGCAGCGCTACAACCAGAAGTTTGCCCTGGCGGGGCAGCCCAGCCCGCTACTACCCCTACGGGCCAACTACCTTCGGGATGCGGTCAAGGTATTTATTGATGCCTACGACGGTACCCTAGAGCTCTTTGCCCGGGATGATCAGGACCCCCTACTGGCCACCTACCAGAAAATCTTCCCTGACCTGTTCAAACCCCTGGCGGCCATGCCAACGAATTACCGCCAACATCTGCGCTATCCCCAGGATTTATTTACGATCCAGGCCCAGATGTACCGAGCCTATCACATGGAAGATGCCGAGGTGTTCTATAACCGGGAAGACCTGTGGCGCTTCCCAGAGGTGAGCCACAATGGCACCCCTCAACCCATGGAGCCCTACTACACCATCATGAAACTGCCCAAGCTCGGCCAGGAGCAGTTCATGCAAATCCTTCCCTTCACCCCAGCTAACCGGGATAACATGATTGCCTGGATGGCGGGCATTTCCGATGGAGATAACTACGGTCAGCTGCTGCTCTACGAATTTCCCAAGCAGGAGCTTGTGTTTGGCCCCAGCCAAATTGAAGCCCGAATTAACCAGACCCCGGAAATTTCTGAGCAATTTACCCTCTGGAGTCAGCAGGGCTCGGGGGTGATTAGGGGCAACCTGCTGGTGGTGCCGATTGAGCAGTCCCTCCTCTACGTCCAGCCAATTTACCTGCGGGCGGAACAGGGGGAACTGCCGGAATTGCGACGGGTGATTGTGGTCTACGGTGATCGGGCGGTCATGCGGGAAACCTTGGCCCAGTGCCTGGAAGCGATCTTCGGGGGGTCCACCCTGGCCACCAGTACCTCCACCCCTGGCAATCTAGCTCCCCTGGTACAGGCGGCTCTAAGAGCCTACCAAACTGGCCAAGAAGCCCTGATTCGGGGAGATTGGCAGGGCTTTGGGGAAGCTCAACAAAAACTGGAAAATCTGCTGCGTCAGCTAGACACCCAAAGCCGATAGGCCATTTTCCTTCCTGGGGAAGCGAGCCGGAACAATCACTCAGTAGACCCTTTTACCGATCAATCCTGTCCTCAATATTCTGACCCAAGCTATACTAACCCACCCTATCTAAGCGATTCGGCCCAACCTATCCTTGATCAGGCTAGGCGGCTAGGTTTCATGTTAAGGAGGTTTTAATTGTGCCAATATTGGTTAACCAGGGCATACTATAGGCAATTCTCTGGCCTCTACTCCGAAATTCACCGAATTCCATAGACCACTATGTCTACCCCGTCCCCCCAAGTTCTTCACATGGCAAGACAAGGCCACCCCGATGCCATTGCCACCTTAATGAACCGACACCTAGAGGCCAAGGGAATTACCGCCCATGTCGCCCAGCAGGACGCCGTATTACAGGTAGTGTTGGAATCGGCCCGGATTCCTTCCCAAGTTGAGTTGGTACCCTACATTACTAAAGGCATCACCGGCTTAAATTTGGTCCATATTCAGCAACTGAGCATTAGCGGTAAACAGCAGGGCGACTACAGTAGCGCTTGGAGTCAAGACGTAGTGCTATCGGGGTATCGTGCTCAACCGCTGGTGACCGTCCAGCCCACTGGTGAGGAGCGGTCGGGTGACCATTCCATTATTACTGGAGAGGATATTGAAGCTGATCTGGAGGCCTTGCTGGCCTCGGAAAACTATGGCCCACAGACCACCCCAACCCCTGACCCAGGAGCTCTTGAGGTGGACTTAGGGGCAATCCTCGATAGTCAACCTGATTATTCCGCAGCTCCAGAGGATCTTCTAGACTTTGACCTGGATATACCTAACCCCTCTGACCAACCTGAGGATTTAGACTTTGAACAACTGCTAAGCGCAACTACTCCGGGGGAACCCCAAGACCTAGCCCTTGACTTTTTGTTAGAGGATAGGGCCCTACTGGCCGAGGCGGCCTTGGCTGGTGATTTTACCGATGAAGCTGAAGCAGACCTGGACCTATCTACCCTATTTCCTGATCAAAGGGAAGCACCCTATGGCAGTCTATCAGATGCTATTTCTAGTTTGGGTCCGGATATCAGCCTGTGGGCCGATAGCGTCGATCAGGAGGTCAGTTTAGAAACCCCGCCCCCGACTATAGAATTGCAAGACCTGGGAGCCGAGACCTTTGACCCCAACTTAGTTCTGTCCTCCCCTGAGGAGCCGGTCAGTTCCTTTGGGCTAGAGGTTGATGTCGACGATAGCCCAGAATTCGCTGCTGTCAGTCAACCTGCACCCTGGTCTACCCCGAGGGAGCAGGTCACCCCAATCTATGACTGGCCGATCGAAGCTGAAGCGGTACAGAACTTTGAGGTTGATACCCTGAATATCGATACTGACTTTGCCTATGGGGTAGCCGGTGAAGGGGCTATCTTTCCATCTGGGGCCGAGTTGAATGGGGTGAACTTTGACCAGACCGAGGAACTGCAGGGGGCCATGGAGTCGGTTGACCTTTCCTTTCCCGATAGCGAGGCTGAGTTTGTACGTCTCAGGGATCAGTCCTTGCCTGACCTGGAAGACTTTGACTCCGTCTCCATCGATGCGGGCCCTGACCTGGGGCTAGATCTGGAGGAGGATGGCCTAGACTTACCTTCTATTGATTTTACCTCCGCCACCGCCTACTACAATACTGCTTCTCCCGCAGCAAGTGCTCAAACCACTGGGTTTCTCTATGAGGCGAATGATGCTGACCCAGTCTTTCCCCAAGTCGAGGAGGAGGAGGAAGCCGCCGATGACTTTATTCACACGTTTGCCCCCATTGCGGATCGAGAGGTGGATCAGCTATCTGCCTCGACAGGCCGAACCAGAGGTTGGCCTAAAATTTTAGCGGGATTAGGTTTTGGCATCTTAGCCTTGATATTGGCCATGATGGGGCTAAATACCCTCCGGAGTCTGAGAACCCCTTCGTCAGTGCCTGTTGTGCTTCCCGAGGGCGGCACCGCTCCTGGGCAACCACTACAGCCAGAGTCGGGCGATGCTTTCCGTGATGCCGTTAATGCGGCGACGGCGGCGGCCAACCTTACCCAAACCGCTAAAACGGGGGCGGAATGGCAAGCTGTGGCGGATAGCTGGAGCCAGGCCATTACTTTGATGAAAGAGGTACCCAGTAGCCACCCTAAGTATGCCGTGGCCCAGGCTAAGGCCATAGAATATCAGGCTAATCTGACCTACGCCCAGGAAAATCGCAGACGTTTCCCCTAGTGTAGAATGGGTCAGTTGTATTCAGTTCCAAACCCTTGATTGAACGCTACACCCTGCCAGAGATGGGTAATCTCTGGACTGAGGACTATAAATTGCAAACCTGGTTACGGGTAGAGATCGCCGTTTGTGAAGCCCAGGCAGAATTGGGGTACATTCCCAAGGCGGCGGTAGAGGAAATCAAGGCTAAGGCAGATTTTAATCCCCAGCGGGTGCTGGAAATTGAGGCGGAGGTTCGCCACGATGTCATTGCCTTTTTAACTAATCTAAACGAATACGTTGGGGAGGCGGGGCGTTACATTCACCTAGGTATGACCAGTTCCGACATGCTGGATACGGCCCTATCTCTGCAGTTGGTGGACAGCCTGCAGGTGTTGCTGGTGCAACTAGAGAACCTGATTCAAGCCCTGCGCTATCGAGCCCAGGAGCACCGAGGTACGGTAATGATGGGGCGGTCCCACGGGGTCCACGCTGAGCCGATTACCCTGGGGTTTAAGTTGGCGGGTTGGTTGGCAGAAATGCTGCGCCATCGAGAGCGTTTGACCCGGCTACAGGGTACGGTGGGGGTGGGCAAAATATCCGGTGCGGTGGGCACCTACGCCAACATCGATCCCCAGGTGGAGGCCCTGGCCTGTCAGCACCTCGGGCTCAGACCCGACACCGCCTCCACCCAGGTGATTGCTCGGGATATTCACGCCGAGTTTATGAATGGTCTGGCCCTGCTAGGGGCGTCGATTGAGCGATTTGCGGTGGAGATTCGCAACCTGCAACGCAGCGATGTTTTGGGGGTGGAGGAATTTTTTACGAAGAAACAGAAGGGATCCTCAGCCATGCCCCACAAGCGTAACCCGATTCGCTCTGAACGTCTTACCGGTTTGGCGCGAATTCTCCGGGGTAATGCCATGGCGGCCCTGGAAAACGTCGCCCTCTGGCATGAGCGGGATATTTCCCATAGTTCGGTGGAACGGGTGATTCTACCGGATAGCTGTATTCTTACCCATTTTATGCTGGTAGAAATCACCGATTTAGTCAAGCATTTGCTGATCTATCCTAAAAACATGGTCCGCAATATGAATATCTATGGCGGGGTGGTGTTTAGCCAAGGGGTGCTGTTAGCCCTGGTGGAGAAGGGCCTGTCTCGAGAGGAGGCCTACGGCATTGTGCAGGACTGCGCCCACCGGGCCTGGAACCAGGAGGGTGGAGACTTTCGCCAATTTATCAGTGAAGATGATCGGGTCACCGCCCATCTGTCGGCGGCGGAGATAGTCGGCTGCTTTGATACCGATCGCCATCTGCGTCATTTAGATCAGGTCTATCAACGGTTGGGTATTTAGGTTAGGGATCAGGGGTTAAACTCAGTAATCAAGAGATAGAACCCTGCATTAGAATTGATCGAGCACTAGGGGTAACTCCCATGAAGTCACGCCTGTCCTGTTTGCCCTGCCACCTGATCTTAAGGAATGTTGGCCTGGTACTCTTGACCCTCGCCGGCACCCTCCTTATGACGGCTGAAATCCATACCGCCAGCCAGCCCCGAGCTTTACAAACCAGTGTTTCTAAGCGTCTACTGGCGCTACAAATGGCAATCAATATTAACCATCGATTGCTGGATTAGAAGATCTAGAATGTCTGGGCATGTTGAGGAAGGGGCATAGCTAAGCCCAAGCCCTGATACTCAAGGTAAGACCGCAGGTTGGATTTACGGATAGGCTGCCCCGTAATCTCTGAGAGTTGTTTCCAGAGACCGGCTGCCACGGTTTTTATATGTCCGAGGGAGCGATGGGTAGCTGCTGCTACCTCGCGGTAGTTTTCTCTCTGTAGGACTCCTCTCAGGATGCGGGTTTCGATATCACTGAGAGGACAGCCAGTTTTATCGATATATAGCTGATTGAGCCAGGCGATCGCCATGGCCACCGTCAGGGAAGCAGGGTTGGCGGGCCTCAGGACTGTCGATAACTGTTCCCTGCCAGGCGCTACCCCCGAGATGGGGGAGTAGCGATGGTGGATCTCGAGCGGCGGTTGCCACTCCAGGTACTGGGTTGACAACAACTGGGGTATGGGCGTCTCTGGTGATTTACCTCCTCCATAGTGCTGTACCAAATAGGCGGCTAAAGCCAACGTCAGTGGGTCTGAGTAGCGGCCCCCCATCAACAGGTTAGGTTGCCGGGCAGATTCTGAAACGATAACCAGTTTCAATGTCATCGCTAAATGGTAAAGGACGGCATCCTGAATACCCAGGTTTAACCTTAACTGCGGATTATCCCCTAGGCTGACGGCGGTGGCCATAGTTTCCATCAGGTTGACTGGGAGGTTAAACCGGTTAAGGCTAAAGGGCCGATCGCTCATCATTCCATAGGTGACCCCAGCGGGAATCAGGCAGAGACTGGCTTCGCCGTAGGTTTCAGGACGGGAGGGTTGCGCGTCAATTTGTACCTGGCAATTGACCTGACCCTGCCCACAGAAGAGGAGCAGGGAGTGGTGCTGGGGGGTGAGTTGAAGCCACTGCCCAGCCGGCCAGGGATCGTAGTGATCGAGGGTCACTGGAATTTTAAGGAAGGAAGGAAGGGATACTAACATAGGCGTGCCTAACCTTTCGACAGGACATATGGGAGTAGCATCAGCTGGACACTTTATTTAAGCTGTATTCATAATCAAGGAGCTAGAAATATGAATACTTGCTCCTTGTTAAATTTAACTTGCAAGAACTTATAAGGATATGTGGCCGAATAAGTAACTGTTCTGGGCTGAACTGTCAGCAATTCTCATTATGAAAATCTTGACCGCATTTTGACTCTAACTATTGAGAAGATTCTCAATAACCCTGCCTGAAAAGCCTATGCTTCCCTTAGGCGATCTAGGCTCGAAACACCATCTTTAGTACAAGAGTTCTAGAATGAGAATTGCTGCTGAACTGTCTTTTATTTTCCTTCAATCTCAGGTATAAAAAAAGGTGGCGAAGTACTAAAAATGCTTTTTTTGAGCCTGATATAGC
>JBEIUS010000193.1:0-5416 GCA_040374235.1 Leptolyngbya sp.
CGCCGTCTGGTTAGGACAGGCCTGGGGCGCCATTTGCCATACCCTGAGGTCCAGACCTGACCCGGTGTCCTCAGCTAGCTGGCACCAGCTTCAATATACAGAAGTCATGCCGCCCCTCAAAAAAGGTTCAGCAGTCAGGACAGAGCCTAGGATCCCTGCTAGTTCAGCACTATGATATACGCTGGCTAAAATTTAGGATCTCTAAAGTAGGGCCAATTTCAAGTTAGGTGGCAACCGAGATATCCACTTAAGCCGGGACGGGCTGATCGCCCAGGAATTCAGGGGCCAGTTGTCAGGAGTTTGGTGGCGTTCTGACTTTTCACTAGTTCTATAACCATAAAAAGTTTTGCCTGGCGCTGTTACCCGGTAATTGACGTCGGCTCTGACCATAGATGGAAAAGCCAGCAGCCAGGAGAAGTGGGTAGATTTGGGCCAGGATCTATTAATAAGCACCTGTCCTATCAAAGAGCACAAGAAAGGTTTTGAAAATCAAAGCACAATCATGTCGTAGGGACCAAATCCTTTGATAGTCAAGATCCAGTTTCACAACCTCTTCAAAATCCTTGATTGCCGATCGACCATTTACCTGCCACTGGCCAGTGAGTCCCGGCTTGATATCGAGCCGCCGCCAATGGTGAGTACTATACCGAGATACCTCGTCCGCCGTAGGGGGGCGCGTACCCACCAAACTCATTTCCCCCATCAAAACATTAATAAATTGAGGAAACTCATCTAAACTAGTTTTTCGAAGAAAGCGACCAACCCGGGTAATACGGGGATCCGAAGCATTCTTGAAAATCAGGCCCTGGGCTTCATTGGTGACAGTAGACTTCAATTGGTCGGCATTTTTCACCATGGAACGGAATTTCCAAATGGTGAAGGGCTTGCCCTTGAGACCATAGCGAGTTTGGGAATAGAAAATCGGTCCTGGGCTGTCTAACTTAATCAGTAAGGCGATGGGGGTAACAAGCAGTGCTAGGATCAGTAAACCTATTAGAGCCCCGATAATATCCATCACGCGCTTACCAGGGGAACTAACCGATGGATGATAATTCTCCAGCCAGTGATCCTTTACCAATTGATTAGACAGTGCAGATGGTACCGAACATAGCTGTTTCGAGTCCTGATTGTTTCGGGGTAATGACATAGCAGCGTCCGTTTTCTGATCTAAAGCCAAACTTTGCAAGCTGGGGCCAAATTAAAATCCACTGTGAAAGTTAAAAACAACCAAGGTAGGGGAGGCAACACCATTGGCAGAAAACCATTAGCCTTAGAGGCTGTTTGAAAAGCCAAAGAGAGTCTGGAACTATACCTATTGAGTAGGATAATAACCGCAAAATTCAGTATTTTTACGGGCCCCTGACGGCGAACTATACCTGGGACAATCCTTTTCAAACAACCTCTTACTAAGGTCAATTAATTACCTTGAGATCCGTAGGATGAAGGTAACCGTTCACACCCCCCCTATTCGAAGGAGGAACTAAGGGTTGTAGCCGTTTAGCCAGGGGGGGAGGGAATTATTACGGATGAAGCTGTTCCTATTATTCCTAGGCTTATTCCTACCTGGGAAGGAAAGAACAGGGATGGTAGCAATTCAGTCGAGGTAAGGATGAACACTACTGTAAGATTACTTAGATTTAAGTATCACCTTACGTCACATCCCTGGAGAATTCGTACCCGTAAGGAACAGTTTTGCCTTAATTTCGTCAAATCTCCATCCGTATAAACTTTCTATAAAGTTTGCCAGTGCCAGGTGTAAAAAGTATTCAGCGGTAAAAATCGCTACTACAAAAACCAAGCCCGCCGACGTTAAACGGGCTAGTCGGCTCCGGGTGATTTTTCGCTCCGTTACATCAACGATAACACCAGGACCAGTCAGAGCCTCTGGAATGCCGCCCAGTTACCGCTGAGCCAACTTTGGCTGGAACAGTGAGGAATCGCCAGGTGCCATGCTGTATTGGTGAGCTCGTTGGTTAGACTAACCAACGAGCCACATCCTTGGCATGATAGGTCAGGATTAGATCGGCCCCGGCCCGTTTAAAACCGGTCATGGTTTCCATTACCACTTTTTGCTCATCAATCCAGCCGTTGAGGGCGGCGGCCTTAACCATGGCGTACTCGCCGGACACATTGTAGGCCGCCACCGGTAGTTGGGTGGCCTGCTTCACCCGCCAGATAATATCCATGTAGGCCAGGGCCGGTTTCACCATCAGCATATCGGCCCCTTCGGCCATATCCAGGGCGATCTCCTTGAGGGCCTCGGCGCCATTGGCGGG
The DNA here is from genome assembly GCA_040374235.1 of Leptolyngbya sp. Classification (GTDB taxonomy): domain Bacteria; phylum Cyanobacteriota; class Cyanobacteriia; order Phormidesmidales; family Phormidesmidaceae; genus Nodosilinea. The sequence continues at coordinate 2,277 of JBEIUS010000193.1, forward strand.
GTCCATCTGGTAGGTACGGCGATCGCCAAATTGGGGCGCGGACTCCGCCGCATCCCGAAAAGGGCCATAGTAAGCGGAGGCGTATTTGGCGGCATAGGAGAGGATGGGGGTATCGGTGAAGCCCTGCTCATCTAGACCACTGCGAATCGCCTGGACAAATCCATCCATCATGCCGGAGGGGGCAATTACATCGGCCCCGGCCCGCACCTGGGAAAGAGCGGTTTTCTTTAGCAGTTCCAGGGTGGGATCGTTCAGCACCCGACCACTCAGGTCCCCCAGCTCCAGGTAGCCACAATGGCCATGGGCGGTATATTCACAAAGACAGGTATCAACGATCACTAGCAGATCGGGCACCGCCTGTTTCACTGCGGTGGTGGCGGTTTGCACAATGCCGCAGTCATGCCAGGCCCCGGTGGCATCCCCATCCTTATCGGTGGGGATGCCAAACAAAATAATGGCGGGAATCCCCAGATCGTAAACTTCCTTGGCTTCCTCGACGATCTTATCGACGGATAGCTGGTATACCCCTGGCATAGAGCTGACCTCCCGGGCCACCTGCTGACCCGGTACGGCAAACAGGGGGTAGATCAGATCGGCCTGGGTAACCCGATGCTCCTGCACCATGCGGCGCAGTTGGGGATGCTGGCGCAGACGACGGGGACGATGGGTAGGAAACATAGGTGATTGGGGACAACACCCCCCCGACTAGTAAGGTTACTCCACACTAAACCGTGATTGGTACCGGAAAACAAGTCTCTGGTTACGTTCTGTAACCTGCCCGGGTAGGAACGGCTGGGTCTGCGCCTGCTCCCAGCCGCTCCCCAGAACCCATAGCCCCACCGGTAAGGGAACGGACCTCGCCCTCAGCTGGGTGGAACCACCGGGCGAATCAGGTATTCATACCCTTGACCCAGGGCTTCACCCCAGTTTTAGGCCAGCCAGGCCCCGGCCTGGGTTATCATCCATAAGTAGAGAGGCGCACGGCTAGGGCAAAGGGCAATGCTGCAGGGCTCAATCTTAAAACAGGTGGTGGCGACGCGGGGGGAGACGGACTCCACCCCCATTCACTTTGGGGTGTATTACAAAAACACCCTGGTGGCCCTTTGCCATGCCCTGGAGGACTTCATCCTGGGGCTACCCGGTGAGGGGCTCAAGCCCCTGGTGATTACCGCCTTTCAGCGGGGCAAGTGGTACCTGCAGGAGGCCGATCGCTACGCGGCCATTGCCGATCAGGCGGAACAAATCGTGATTATGGCGGCACCGGAGGCGGGCTTCCGCAGCCACCCCACCAGCCAGCGCCCCAACGTCGCCCTGGTGGACCTGGCTGATGATGATCCGGTCAACCAGGAGTGGCATCTGATCATTCTTTCCCCCGACTACAGCGCCATGGTGCTGTGCCAGGAGCTCAGCGATGCTGACTACGGCCCCGCTGGCCCCCCTGCGGTGGACCTGGAACGGAAGTTCTATGGCCTCTGGAGTTTTGACCGAGCCCTGGTGATTGAGGCGGCAGCCCTGGCGATCGCCCACCTGGGTCGCTACCAACCCGATCTGCAGGCTCACCTGCAGACCCTTTGGCAGCAACAACAGCGGCAAAACAACCACCGGGAGGTGACCCCGGCGGCAACCCAAGTGGTGCGGTACCTGCAACAGCAACGCGACCAATTATCCGATAACCCCAGCCTCAGCCACCCCCAGGATCTGGACCAAAACCTGGCCAGCAATGAACTCCAGGCCTTTCTGCGGATGGCCCAGTGGGTGGATCGCCGCGATCCCCTCAACCCCCTGGCGGCCAGGGAGGTGGTGGAGGTTTTAGAAATCATGGGCCAATTGCTCGATCTGCCCGCCTGGCAGGCACAGCGACTGCGCCTGGCGGGTTGGTTACACCGGATTGCCCCGGCCAGCCCAGCGGCGGACACCCTTGCCGCTGGCCCCGCCTGTCCCCTGGTGCCGGCGGTGCAATCCCTGCGACTGATGCCGCGACTACGGGCGGTGGCCACCATCATTGCCCACCAGGGGGAGTGGTGGAATGGCCAGGGTAGCCCTGCTGGTCTGGCGGGGGAGGCGATTCCCCTGGAGTCGCGGTTGTTGGGGCTGGCGGCGGAGTTTCAGCGTTGCCGGGCCAGGGCTGAAACTCCGCCAACGCAGGCCAGCAGCGGTTTGCTGAGGGGGCTAGAGGCCTGTCAAGCACAGTCGGGTAGCCGATGGGATCCCACCCTGGTGGAGCTACTCGGCTTGACCGCCACGGCCCTCCAGCAAGGGCTGGCCCCCCCCATCACCCAGCCCACCAGTCTGGGGGCTAACCTGCTCAACCCCGATCTATCCCTTTCCCCCTAACCCTTCCCCCCATGTCCCACCCTAGCCTCGACTCCGCCTCCGACCTGGCCGCCCTACGGGCCGGTCAGCGCCGCCACCTACCGGGGGTAGACCTGGAGGATGGGGATCTGAGTCAGCTCAACCTGGCGGGGCTGAACCTGGCGGGAGCAAACCTGGTGGGGGCGAATCTGGTGGGGGCTAACCTCAACCAGGCTCAGCTCAGGGGAGCTAACCTGCTGGGGGCCAACCTGGGGCAGACCGACCTGCGGGCCCATCTCTGGGGGGCCAACCTGATGCAGGCGGACCTCAACGGCGCCGACCTGCGGGGAACTAACCTACGGGGGGCTAACCTGACCGGGGCCCGCCTGGTGGGGGTCAGTCTGGGGGCAGCCTGTCTCAGCGGTGCTAACCTGCAGGCGGTGGATCTCCAGGGGGCAGATCTGCGGGGAGCAGACCTGCGCGGCGCCATCCTCAGCCGGGCCAATCTGCAGGGGGCCGATCTGGGCCAGGCCAACCTGCAGGGGGCCCAGTTGGATCAAGCCAATCTACAGGAGGCGGACCTCAGCCAGGCCAACTTGCAGGGGGCGGACCTGAGTGGCGCTAACCTGCTCTGTGCCAGACTGCACCACACTCAACTGGCTGGGGCCGAGCTGCGGGAAGCCTGTCTGCTGGGCACGGAGCTTAGTGACTAATACTAGGCAGCGCAAATTAGGCGATCCTTCAAGGGGGGGATAGAAGTCAGAAGTCAGAAGCGACTGTTCTAACCGCCTCCTGCCCCCCACTCCCCCACTCCCCTACTCCCCCACTCCCCCACTCCCCTACTCCCC
>JBEIUS010000061.1:0-16652 GCA_040374235.1 Leptolyngbya sp.
GCCGTCGAGTTGGCCAGGTTACCGGTGCTGGCGCAGGACACCGTGGTAAACCCCAACTCCCGGGCCCGGGTGAGGGCCACGGACACCACCCGGTCCTTGAAGCTGAGGGTGGGCATGTTGACGGCATCGTTTTTAATGTAAAGCTCCTTCAACCCCAGGCGGCGGGCTAGACGGTGGGCCCGCACCAGGGGGGTCATGCCGGTACCCACATCAATGGGGTGCTCAGAGGTGACCGGCAGGAAATCTTTATAGCGCCAGATCGAGAGGGGCCCGGCCTGGATGGTGGCGCGGCTCACCCGACGGGCGATGGCCTCGTAGTCGTAGGCCACCTCCAGGGGACCGAAGCACACGTCTTCACAGACATGCTTGGCACCGGGTTCGTAGGTCTCGCCGCACTCACGACATTTGAGGGCGGAAAAGGTGGGAGTGGTCAAGCTAGGGGTGGGAGGGTGGATAGTAGAGGTCATAGGGGGTTACCGGGGGGATGGAGCCAGAGGGAGGCTAAAAATCAGGACTATCTGGGGGGGCGGGGAGAGAGGCGAACCACTGATAGGCACCATCTTCAATCCGTAGGAGGCAGTTTAGCACAGGGAAAAAGACCCCACAAACATACCCGACTAGAAAGGTCGGGTATGTTTGTGGAAAGACCTGGTGACGATGGTGAATGAGCTCCGATCCTCCGGGGCTAGGCCTTTGGGGAGCCAGGCTCCCCAAAGGCCGCCGGTACCATCTCAAAAATAAGTATTAAGAACCCCTGCAGCGGCATCCATTGACCGCAAAATAAATCTGGATTGAAAAATCTGTGTTGAAAGTGTCTGTTTGACCGTTCCCTCCATTTGTGTTTTTCCGTTAGTTCGTTTTCTGCCCTAGATCATCTTTTTATGAAACCGATCCGTACTTTCAATGTGACCCCGGCCCTACCCCAGCGGCTAGAGGCCCTCCGTCGTTTGGCCTACAACCTCCACTGGGACTGGGATGTGGAAACCGTCGATCTGTTTCGTCGGCTAGACGCGGACCTGTGGCAGTCCAGCCGCTATAACCCGGTGCTGATGCTGGGCACCATCAGCCAGGACCGGCTCAACGAAGTGACCGAGGATGACGGCTTCCTGGCCCAGATGGACCGGTCAGCCCAGCGCCTCGAGGATTACCTACAGAATCGGCCCTGGTATCGGAAGCACCGACTGGCCCCGGTGGAGGGCGAATGCTACGCCTACTTCTCCATGGAGTTTGGCCTCACCTCCTGTATGCCGGTCTACTCCGGTGGTCTGGGGGTGCTAGCGGGGGATCACCTCAAGTCCGCCAGTGACCTGGGTCTGCCCCTGGTGGGCATTGGCCTGCTTTACCAGGAGGGCTACTTTGCCCAGTACCTGAATGCCGATGGCTGGCAGCAAGAGCGTTACCCCATCAATGACTTCTACAACATGCCCCTGCACCTGGAGCGGGATAGCCAGGGCCAGGAACTCCGCATCGGGGTAGAATACCCCAGTCGTACGGTCTACGCCCGGGTCTGGCGGGTGCAGGTGGGCACGGTGCCCCTCTACCTGCTGGATACCAACATTGAGCCCAACAGTCAGTACGACCAGGATATCTGCGATCGCCTCTACGGCGGCGACATCGATATGCGTATCCACCAGGAAATCATGCTGGGGATCGGTGGCATTCGCATGCTCAAAGCCCTGGGCCTCACCCCCACCGCTTACCACATGAACGAGGGGCACTCCGCCTTCATGGCCCTGGAACGGATTCGGGTTCTCATGGAGGAGCAGGGCCTGAGCTTCGCCGAAGCCTTGCAGGTGGCCCAGGCTAGCCAGATGTTCACCACCCATACCCCCGTGCCCGCTGGCATTGACCTGTTTCCGCCGGATAAGGTGCTGCACTACCTGGGCCATTACCAGCACCACTTCGACCTGGGGGATGAGGAATTTCTCGCCCTGGGGCGGACCAACACCGGCGATTTCTCTGCCCCCTTTAGCATGGCGGTACTGGCGATTAAGACTGCCACCTTCATCAACGGGGTGAGCAAACTCCACGCCCTGGTCTCCCGGGAGATGTTTGGCGAACTCTGGGAGGGGTTACCCCTGAGTGAGGTGCCGGTGCAGGCCATTACCAATGGGGTACATGCCCGCAGTTGCGTGGCCAAATCCACCCAGGCTCTCTACGATCGCTACTTAGGGCCCACTTGGGCAGAGGCCGGTCCTGGCGCCTCCCTCTGGAAGCGGGTGTACACCATCCCCGATGAAGAACTCTGGCGTAACCACGAGCAGTGCCGCTCCCATCTGGTGATGACGGTGCGGGAACGGTTGACCCAAAGCCTGGTGGAACGGGGGGCCTCGACCCGGGAGCTACAGCAGGCTCAGGAATGCCTTGATCCCTTCGTGCTCACCATTGGCTTTGCCCGTCGCTTTGCCACCTACAAACGGGCCACCCTGTTCCTCCATAACCTGCAACGCATCCGCAAAATTATCAACGGCGAGGGCCATGGCCGCCGGGTGCAGTTTGTCATTGCCGGCAAGGCCCACCCCAAGGATATCCCCGGTAAGGAGTTGATCCGCAGCATTATCCACTTCACCCGTGATGAGGGACTGGGGCAATCCATCGTGTTTGTACCCAACTACGACATTCACCTGTCTCGGGATATGGTGGCGGGCTGTGATGTCTGGCTCAATAACCCCCGCCGCCCCCGGGAGGCCTCCGGCACCAGTGGCATGAAGGCGGCTATGAATGGGCTGCCCAACCTGAGTGTGCTGGATGGCTGGTGGGATGAGGCCGACTATACCCGCACCGGCTGGCCGATCGGTCATGGAGAAGACTACGAAGATCCGGAATACCAGGATGATGTGGAGGCCAACGCCCTCTACGAAATCCTGGAGAAGGAGGTGGTCCCCCTCTTCTACGAGCGTGACCGAGAGGAGGTTCCCCGGGGTTGGGTGGCCAAGATGAAGGAGGCCATCTACCTGAACACCCCCATGTTCAACACCGCCCGCATGGTCAAGGACTATGCTAACCAGGGTTACTTTGCCGCCAGTGATCGGGCCCACACCCTGGTCTCTCAAAACTACGGTCCAGGTAAGGAACTGGCAATCTGGCAATCCCACGTCACCCAGCGCTGGTACGAGATCCGCATCGAGGAAATCACCATTTCGGATGCCGTTGATCTGCAGGTTAACCAGCCCTTTAAGGTGCGGGCCCGCCTGCAACTGGGAGCGATTACTGCGGAGGATATCCAGGTGGAACTTTACCGGGGCAAGGTGGCGATCGATGGGGAAATCCACACCGGTGTGACCATACCCATGGCCTACCAGGGACAGGATGATCAGGGCCAGAGTTTCTATGGGGCCGAGGTGGAGTACTCCAGCAGTGGGCTGCAGGGCTTTTCCCTGCGGATTTTGCCCAAACACCGCTACCTGAACAGTGCCTACGATCCTAAGTTGATCCTCTGGGCCGATCCTGACCATGTGGTAGTTAGGTCCGAGAGCACCCCGCGGACCTAAGGGGAGACGGCGTCTACCACGCACGGCCATGGGGCCCTGGTAGACGCTGGCATAAATATACCGACTTCTCCTGACTGCTGAGCTTGGATTCCTGCTCTCCTGTTGCTAGACCGCCTAATTTACGGCCCATAGTGCTAACCCAAACCCTGCAGAATGTGCTGGGTAGTAAGCAGGGCCTCCAGGCCCACGAAGCCATAGCAGCGCCCCCGCTGGGCGGTCATTCCCACGGCCATATTGGCCGCCTGGGCAGGGTTACGCAGGAAGCGGGGTGAGGCGTTGATGTATAGCACCGCACTTTTAACCCGTTGGGTAAATTGACCCACTTCGTGGTGAACGTCACTGACTAGGGCACTGACATGGCCACTGCCGTACTGGTTAATCCAATCAGCAGCGGCATCCAAGTGCTCAACCTGGCGGAGGGCTATGGTTTTGGTCAGGAAGGGCTGGCTCCAATCAGCGGATTTAGCCAGTTTCAGCCCCGCCACCTCCGCCACCATCGCCTCGTCTCCCAGCACCTCGAATCCATGCTCCCAAAGGCTATTACAGCACTGGCCCAGCAGGGAAGGGCTACAGGTCGCGTCCACCAGGATCTTTTCCAGGGCGTTGACCGCATCCGGCTCTCCCCGGTGGCTATCCACCACCATCTGGATGACGGTGGCCAGTTTGCCCGAGGCAGCCCAATAGAGGTAGCCGTTGCCGATTACCGTAGGGAGGACCGGTACGGCGGCCTGGCGTACTACCTGCTGTACCAGGCTGGGACGACCGTAGGGAATAATCAAATCAATACCGGGTTCCTGTAGTAACCAGGTCCGGGCTGCCTCCCCTTCGGCTTCCGTCAGGGAAAACAGACAATCCGCCGGTAGGTCACTTTGCTGGATCACTCGCTGCAGGGCCGCCATGATCACCTGGTGGGTTTGGCTAGCCTCATTGCCTCCCTTCAGGATCAGGCCATTTCCGGTACGCATACAGAACCCCGCCATAATCAGCGCTAGCTCAGGTAACCCCTCGTAGATCAGGGCCACCACCCCTAGGGGCACCACCTGCCCATAGCTGGTCAGGTTCGGACTGAGGCGCCCGCCAGGTTGCATTTTCAGTAGCCGCGGATCCCCCAAGGCGGCCAGGCGTCTGAGCATCTTCAGGGTGTTTTGCAGCCGTTCCGGGGTGAGTTTCAGCCAATCGAGCACCACCTCCGGGATGGCCATCTCCAGACTGGCTTCGAGATCCAGGGTATTGGCCTCTAGGATATCGTCGGTGACTGCCTGAAGTTGGCTGGCCATGGCTTCTAACACTTGACTCTGCCGTTCCGCTCCGGCGCTACGCAGGGCCTGGCCCGCTTGGGCAACGGATTTGACAACAAGGCTAAAATCGGCCTGGGAGGTGAGGATTGTCATAGGGTTAGGGTCTAGAAGCGGCGGGACGCCAACCAGATTAGGGCGATCGCTAGCAGGCCAATCATCATCCCCAAAGCCGAGGGACCCAAACGGGCTGCCAGGGCTAGCAGGATAAATAGACCGAGACTGACCACCCCGACCAACAGCAAGGAAACCGTCGCCCTTGACCCCAGACTAGAGGGTTGGAGTTTCCAGTGGGAACCGGTCCACTGCCAGGTCCGCCGGTAGGGATAGTAGGTGGAGACCGGCTCCAGGGTGTAACCATCCTCCTGGATAATAAAAATTTGTTGGCAAAGGTTACAGCCAAAGGCCTCGGTGAGGGAGATCGGCCTAAGCTGCCCACTGCGCCGACAGGGACAGGGATAGTCAGTACTTTGGTCAATTTTGTGGCTTTTAGAGCTAGGCACAACCGCGGCGAGGGACTTGAAGAGCTAATGCTTTGTATTCTGACACATTACCCAAGGGACCTAAACCTCCTAACCCCTATCCAAGTGGCCAGAGACTGTTCGGCACTGTTCTGGGGGTATCCACATAAGCCAGGACGTGCTGATCGGTTAGGAATTCAGGAGCCAGTTGTCAGGAGTCAGGAGTTTGGGGGCGTTCTGACTTTTCACTAGTTCCATAGTCATAAAATGTTTCAAAATGTTTCGCCTGGCGCTGTTACCCCTGTTCTGGATTTCTCGTCGCGAGAATTAGGACTTATCACTCTCAGGACCGGATAGGGGTTAACCCATCCGTTAACCCCTACAACGTTGTGTCTCCCTTGCACTCAAAAGGGTTGGAAAGCCTACCCTATAGTGATTCCAGCCATTGACAATCAACTTTTGTCAGTCAACCAAGCTCAGCACTCTAGTCAAGCTTTCTCGCTCGCCCTATTGCCTGAGGTTTAGACGGTGAGAGATCATGATCCCAGGGGATTTTTATGAAAATGTATACCGTCAGGCTTGAAAGATCTAGATTAAACATGATATCTAACAAATGTTTTCAAAATTCCAATTTCAAATTCTGGGGAGCAAGTGGCTCAATTGCCTCTTTCCACTCCTGTGGATTTGACCTTCCCATCTAGTTACACACCTTTTGACAGCATTAAGAAAAGTTGGGTTTATTTATGGTGACTGAACGGTTAGATACGGCGGTGAGAAACTTTCAGCACATGAATCACATGGTAGAACGCTACACGCGCCTGAGCCGCGCCTACGTAGAGTTGGCGGAGCGTTTTCACCAACTTGATGTGGATCACATGCGGTTGAAGGGCCAGGTGGTTCCCCTCCTGCAAACCGTTAAAGCTCAACAAAGCCATATTCAGCAACTTCAGGCTGATTACCAGGGTCTGAAAAATACCCTGGAGGAGCAAGCCACCAGTCACCAACAAGAGCAGCAAACTATTCAGGCCCAACAGGCCCATATTCAAAAACTCCAGGCTGATTACCAAAGCCTCCAGCACACCCTGGAGGAGCAATCCGCCAGCCATCGCCAGGAATTGCAAAGTCTTACCGAAGCCTACGAAGATCGGATTCATACCCTGAACCTCCATGTAGAGGAACTCCAACCCTTAGAGGATTTATTCTCTGCCTACTCCTGCGAAGAGCTGGCCTTGGCGGAGGAGCAAATGGAACTGGTGGAAATCACCCTACAGGAAATGGCCGAGGACAGTGCCCCCGATCTAAGCGAGGAGGAAAAGGCGCTGCTATTGGCCTACCGGGCTAACCCGGGTCAGTTTCTAGGATTGCCGGCCAATGGTAACTCCCATTGGGTTGTGGTCAACAACGGTCAGGAAAGTCTGGTCCCCAGTCTGGGGCATTAGGCAAACCAGTGATTTACCAGCCAGTGCACCATCCCCCCCTGGTAGGGAGCAGTAATTCTTTGGATGTCAGTTTCCGGGTAATAATGCTCCCGCAGGGCGATAATGTTGCCGTACAGACTCTGGGGATGGAAGGGGAGGGCTTGCCCCAGGTCCAGGGTAGGCAGGTTAAACACCTCGGCCCTGGTGCCAGCGGCATAGTCGACCACAATGATCTGGCCATAGCCCTGGGCCTGTAGGGTTTTGAGACAGCCCATGGTGCTGTTTAGAAACTTGCCAGACCAACCCTGGCGGCCTTGATCACGTCGGCCGCCGCCACCGTACTCAAACATCACCAGGGCGGGTAGTAGGCCGGCGGGGAGTTGGTCCAATTGATGCATCACCACCCCTTCCCATCCCTCAATGTCCAGCTTCAGGGCGGTCACCTGAGTGGTGCCGGTTTGGGTGAGGAGGGTGGGGAGATCAAGGGTGGGGACCTGACGGGTTTGGCCGGAGGCGGCAAACCAATCCACAGCCAACGAATTAAAGTTGGGGTTACCGAATCTGGCGAACTGTCCCAGGTATAGGGTTTGGCTGCCATTCCGGTCGGATAGGCATTGTTCCACCAGATCAATGGTGTAGCGCTGGCAGAGGGCTTTGAGGCGGGCCGTGGGACAGGGCTCTACCGCTACCGTGGCAAATCCGAGTTGGGCAAATAGTTGGCAATAAAAGGCAAAAGTACCCACCCCCACATCAAAACAGGTTCCCCGGCGGGGGGGATCGAGGTCGGGTAGGATCTGTTTTAACAGAGCCTGACAACAGGCTTCGACGCGCATAGAGAGACCTAAAAGGTAAGGGGGGCGATGGGGGCAATGTTGGGGTCTTGCCCTCCCACCTGGCTGGTGCGCAACACCCATAGGGATGCCCCATGGAGAAGAAAGGCTCTGGCCATCACGTCACTGGCTTTACGGGGTAATAGGGTACGCCAGCTGCCTAATCCTCTGACCAGGTTGCGTAGGGGTTGATCCTCCAGAGAACTGCCCAGGTTAAAGGTATTGCCTTGCCAGTCCGGACGGGGACTGCCAAAGGGCTCCAGGAGCTGCTTGAGGTATTGATTCAGGTGGATCATTTGCGCAAAGGGGATCGCCTGATCCGGGTGGAGGTCGGCCCAGTGCTTGAGTTGCTGATGATAACGTTGGACTCCCTCCTGGAGGTCGGTTAGGCAAGCAAAGAGGGCCTGGTTAGAATCCTGGGAGCAATTGTTGGAGGGACCGACAAAGGTAGCGCCGGTGCCGTCGCCGATGCGATAGCGGGCGGTCATCGCCTGCAGGTGAGCCTCCATACGGCTGAGGGGGGAAAAGGACTGGCCATCAAGATCATAGTGCCGCGTAAAGGCATCTAGCTTGATTAAGATATCACAGGTGGGCCGGGTGCCTAACCAGCCCCGTTGGCGATCGCCCTGATAGCGACACCAGTGCAGGGTACCAGCTACCAACCCATCCCCGTTATGGGCGTAGACCTGGTAGTAGCGCAGATCAAAACGCAGCTCATCCGCCAGGGGATCGTGGATCACGTCGGCACGGCCATAGGCAAAGTGGCCAAAGAAAATTGGACTGAAGGCCGCCGGCTCCTTCTGGGCGCCACCAATACCCCCATAGTTATGGAGCACCAGGGCCCGGTCCCCCAGTTGCCACTGCCCCAGGGCGGCGGTTAGGTCCCCGGGGCTATCGCCGGATGCGGGGGGGCAGAGAACGGTGTGCAGTGTCCCCTTGTCTGCGGCGATATCTGCCCAGGCGGAACGGCGCAGGTATCGGTAGGCGGGTCTGGTTCCTCCCCACACCACCTGCTCAGGGTGGAGTTGGAACAGGGCCCGAGGGGCCAGGGACTGCACCACAAAGGTGCCGGAACCATCTTGGGCACCGTAGATGTACCAACCCTGGGAGTTGTAGGCGGAGGTGCTGAGTCCTTCAGTGGTGGAGGGCAGACTGCCGTAGGTCGGCAGTAAACTGGGGGGCGGTAGCCGGACCAGTTCCTCACCGCCATCAAAATCACGGGTGGCCCGATTGAAATGGCGCACTCGCCAGCGATCGCTGGCCCCCAGGGGCTCAACAAACTGGACCAAACCGTAGTAACGACCGGTCACCTCCATGGGCTGAGCCTGGATGCGGAGGGTAACGCCCGCTGCAGTAGCAACCACCTCAGGGTTCTCCACCGCCACCATCAAAGTATCCTCTGGCAAGGCCCCCGCCAGGGACTCCAGGGGATCCACCTGCAGCCAGTGGTTGAGTCGCACCGGATGAACCGCTAGCCCCCTACGGCTGCTATGGTCAGCGTCAGCGCTGAAGTGCAGGTCCTGGGTCACCGCCTGCACCAGTTGTCGCGTGGTGGGGTGGTCCGACCAAACCAATTTCACCCGTTGCCCCACCAGGGCGCCCCAGGCGGCGGGGGCATGGTGGATCTCGTAGTAGGCGCCACCAAAGCGCTTGTCCTTAGGGGGCAAAATCAATCGGCCTAGCCAATCCGCCACCGGTACGTAGCGTTTAGGGTCCGGACATTGGTCGAGGGGATAGGGTTGATACTGCCCCAGGGGATTGGCCAGGGAAACCTGATAGTTGACGGGCTGGGAAATCTGCTCCAGGGAATTGGGCAGAAATTGGCCTCGGACAATGGCATTGATGGTGGTGATGGTTTGATCCAGGGCACTACCACCGCCGGGCAGGATCAACTGAGGATCGAGCATACCCCCTGGCACCTGATGGCCGACGGGCCCCAGGGAAATCAAACTAATTTTGCCCCGCCGCTTAGCCCGGTTCCAATAGGACAGGGGGAAGAGGGGCCAACGGCCAGGAAACATTTTGGGCCCCAGCCGCTCCACCGAGTCCCTATCCCCCACCAGGTGATAAAGGTGCTCGAGTTTCAAGACATTCACATTGGCACTAATCACCCCCCCCAGGGAGATCACGTCAATGGGCGCCCCCAGGGCTCGTTTCAGGTAGGGAGCGCTGGCACAGGCCATCTGACCACCGCCGCTATAACCAATTAAGGTCACGGGGGTGCCGCTAGCCAGGGGGTAGCCATTCTTCACCAACCCGTTATAAATCACCTGGCCAATGCCCTGGTTGTAGAGGGGACCGTAGCGTTTATCCGCCGATACCCCCACAATCAACACATTACGGATATTCACCAGCAGCCCCAGGAGGCTGGCGGGGTTGGCAAAGCGCAGGCGATCAGCATAGCGCCAGAGGAAGGCCAGGGGCCGGTTCTGATCAAGGGGGACGTTCATCACCGAGTAGGGCATAATCCCCCGGATCAGGGCCACATCCGCCGGCAAACTGGGGGCCAGGGTGTCGAGGAATTCCTCAATGTCGGGCAGGTATTCAAAGGTGGACTTACCAATGCCGTCCAGGTAAACCAGGTAGCGCCGCCAGTGGGGTTGATCAGGGTTGCCCTGGGCCAGTTCACCGGCATGGAGGGTGGTGTTGATGTCATCGTCGTACCAGCCAGCCCACCAGCCCAGGGTCTCCAGGGGAGCCAACAGGCCAGCGACAATTAAACCCACCAGGGCAATCCAACTGAGGTTGAAGACCCATCGCAAAGGCCCCGGCAGCAGGGCAAACCAACCAAACCACCACTCCCGCAGGGGCCGGAGCAGGATTAACACCAGGGCGGTGAGGATGGCCAGGGCCACCAAACCCAGGCCGGTTTTGAGCAGCTTGCGCCCCCTGCCGGGGGTTTGGGGTTGGAGTTTGGCGGATTGGTGGGGTTGGGGGGTGCCCGGCCCAGGGTGGCTGGCGGCGGGGGTGGAGCCGGACGCCAGGGCATCCAGCCGCTGCTGCAGTTTTGCCTGCCAATCACCGGCCACCTGGTTGAGGTCCTGGCGCATCGTCTCCGCCAGGACCCGCTGATTAGTCACCAGATCCACACCAGCGGCTCGATTGGCCAGCTTTTTGCCCAGCCGGGTGAGGGGGCGGCCAACGGTATTTTGCAAGACCTGCAACAGCACCCACCCCACCACAACGTAGCCGATCCCCCGGCTGACCGGCACCTGGGCGAGGGTACTAAACCCCACCACCATGGCTAACAAATGCCAGATGGACAGCACATTCAGGATCGGCAATCCCAGGTAGGGCAGGGCCCCCAGGAAGCCAAACAATAGGGGAGCATAGGCCAAACCTAAAACCGTCAGCAGGTCTTGAAGGGGCAACTTGACGGACCAGGGCAGGAGGGTAATTAGCCAGGTGCTAAACACCAGGGCGAGGGAGCCCAGGGTAAATAGGACGGCATTGATCAGCAGGCTGAGGGCGAACCGGGCTGGCTTCACCTGGTTGACAAATAAAATGATGCTTTGGCCAATGCCCTGGGACAGCCCCCCCAGCAGCACTAGCCACAGTGCCAACCGGCCACCGTAGGGCAGCAGCATCGCCGCCGTAAAGGCTTTTGAATTCAGGGCAAACACATAGCCCAGCAACTGCCACAGTTGATCGCCCATTTGATCGCCCATTTCCTCCCAGCCTCCGCCGCTACCCAGAAATCAATCCGCCACTCAATCGTTTCATCACCCGATTGGCAATGTCGGCATAGTGCACTTCACCGGTGAGAATCTGGCCCAACCGTTGGGTGGCGGTGGGGCGCTTAATGCCGACGCGGTAGCCAATCCCCGGTACCCGGAAAAACAGTCCGGAAATTCGCTTGGCCCACTGCATGTCAGCTCCCCAGGAGGACTGCAGGATGTGGGTGTAGTTGGCCAGGGCGGTGGTGTCTCCAGCCAGGGCCCCATGGATGGCGGCGGCCGCTTTTACCCCACTGATCATGCCAGGGCGAATGCCCTCCGCACTGAGGGGATCGACAATGGCGGCGGCTTCCCCCACCAGCAGCGCCCGATCGCTGTGGAGGGGGGTCTGGCCGTGCCAGAGTTTAAGGCTATGGCTATACACCTGACCCTGATCATAGGGCAAGCCCAGGGCCTGGCTGTAACGGCGCAGGCAATCCTGGTGGTCAGTGGTCTCCTGTCCCAGAAAGTTGACGGCACCGATGGCGTAGCCCTGGGCCCTGGGAAAGCTCCATAGGCAACCCTGTTTCACCAGGCCAAACTCAAAGGCTAGGGGGCAATCGGCGGCCAGGGGGGTAGGGCTTGACCAGTCCCAGAGTTGGGCCCGGCGGAGGGGGGCGGGGGCCAAGCCTAGCCAACTGGCCATGGGGCCTTGGGCACCATCGGCCCCCACCAGATAGGCGGCCTGGAGGGAGCCAGCGGTGCTGATCACCTGCCAGCGATCGCCCTGAAACTCAATGCCGGTCACCGGGGTGGCGTCCTTCACCTGGGCCCCCTGGACCTGGGCCTGGTCTACCAGGAACTGATCGAAGCGATCGCGGCGCACCATCCAGATCGGATCATGGGTGGTGAGGGTGGCCTCCACCGGATCCCCCAGCTTCCAGGTGTAGCGAACCTGCCGGCGCTCACAGTCAACCACGGGGGCAAAGTCAAAATCAAAGTAGGCGGCGATGTCCGGAGAAACCGCCCCACTACAGGGCTTGTAGCGAGGTAGGGGAGCCTTTTCTAAAATTAAAACCGATCGCCCCTGCCGGGCCAGATGGTAAGCGGTAGATGCCCCGGCGGGGCCGGCCCCCACCACAATGCAGTCGTACATGGTAATTAAGGTGATTTAAATTAAGCCGCCTGACTGGTTAACCTAGTATAGTCAGAAAGTCCGCCTTAACCGGTTATTCAGGCTATGGATCTGGGCGCCCTCCGTCGCAACTATACCCAGCAAGGTCTTGATCTCCAGGACCTGGATGCCGATCCCTTTCAGCAATTTAGTCTTTGGTTTGAACAGGCCTGCCAGGCGGACATTCTAGAACCCAATGCCCTGGTGTTGGCCACGGTTTCCCCCAACGGTCAACCCTGGCAGCGCACTGTGCTGCTCAAGTACTTTGACCAGGATGGCTTCGTGTTCTTCACCAACTATGGCAGCCGCAAGGCCCAGCATATCGAGACCAATGCCCAGGTGTCCCTGCTATTTCCCTGGTACGCCCTGGAACGACAACTGGCGATCGGTGGCACCGCCCAGAGAATATCCTCGGCAGAGTCATTGAAATACTTCCTCTCAAGACCTCGGGGCAGTCAGCTAGGGGCCTGGGTATCCCAGCAAAGCAGCATTATTTCCTCCCGCCAGTTGCTGGAGATGCAGTTTGAAAAGATTAAAGAAAAGTTTCTAAACCAGGAAATTCCCCTACCGGACTTTTGGGGTGGCTACCGGGTACAACCTACCCACTTCGAGTTCTGGCAGGGTCGTCCCAACCGTCTCCACGATCGCTTCCTCTACAGTCGTGATGCCGAATCCAGTTGGACCATAGCCCGCCTTTCTCCCTAGGGCCTAACTGTCCTGGTTGCCCACGGGTTCAGTGTGCTGACATTACGATTGTTTACGATCCGCCAGTGAACCCTAGGGTTCAGCGTGTAGAGTAACGATGACCAACTTCGAACAAATGTCAAGGGAACATCCGCTATGCAGGCTCGCTCAATTTTGACCTATTCCGCCTTAGCCGCCGCCTTAGCCGCCGGCATCGCTGTCAAAGCGATGGCCACCTCACCATTGGTCGAGTCAAAGGTGCCGGTGCCACCCTCAACAGTGGTGGCCCAACAGGCTAACCTGAGCCTGGTAGGAGAAGGAGAGGGCACCCTATCCATCGGCAACCGCCCCGCTCAAACCGTTACCTTCGCCACCGTAACCAGTTTTTCTAACCAGCAAGTTGAGATTTCCCTACGCTTAGCCGATGGCAACCTGCAACGGTGGGGTGGTCAACTGGTCAGTCGCAGTGCTAGCGAAGCTCAGATCCGGCTCACCAGTGCCGGATCAGCTACCGCGACAGGAACCCTCACCGTCCGTTACCAGGGCAGCACCCTGGTCTCTCTGATCGGCAATGGTACCCTGGATGGCCAGCCCCTGTCCCTTCGTTTTACCATTGCTGATGACAGCGTCAACCGTCCTCCCGCCGCCAACGCGGTCATCCTAACCCAAGCAGGTCAGGGGGTATTTGGTGTTAAAGGGCGTCCGAACCAGACTCTTACCTTTGCCTCGGTAACTGTCCAACCCGATAACAGCGCCGAGCTAACAATTCG
Source organism: Leptolyngbya sp. (assembly GCA_040374235.1). Lineage (GTDB taxonomy): Bacteria > Cyanobacteriota > Cyanobacteriia > Phormidesmidales > Phormidesmidaceae > Nodosilinea. The sequence continues at coordinate 13,780 of JBEIUS010000061.1, forward strand.
TCTGACCGATGGCACTAACATCAGGTTCGCAGGGCAACAAACCCAAAGAACCGCCGAAGATATTGTGCTTAATCTCACCTCCTCCGGTGCAGCATCAGCCCAAGGAATTGCCAATATTCGCTATGGTGCCAACAACTCCATTATTAGTATCTCCTCGAATGGCACCTTGGATGGCCAATCCTTCTTTATCCAATTCAACGCTCAACGGTAATCCAAAGATAGCTTTAATCTAAAGATAGCTTTGGTCAACAATATAGTTCCGGGCACACTGCATGTAGAGGTGCCCAATCTTCTAATCCCTGACTTCTGTTCTGATAAAGTGTCCCCCATTGCCCTATTCCCCTTTATCCCCAGGCGAAAGGCCCGTTGAATAGGCTAACCCAAGGGCGGTTGTGGTTGATTGGTGGCACTGGTGAGGCGGTGGCCCTAGCCCATTCCTTGGCCACCAAGAAAATTTCCTGTCTGGTGACGGTTACCACGGCGGCGGCCCAGGCTAGTTATGCTCAGGGGTTGGGCCTGGAGGTAGAAGTGGGCCGTTTGTCCGTCGATGCCCTACCGACCTTTATCCAGACCAGGGGCATAGGGGCGATTTTGGATGCTTCCCATCCCTTTGCTGTGGTGATTTCTCAGGGGGCGATCGCCGCCGCCCAGAGTCTGGCCATTCCCTACTGGCGGTACGAGCGCCCCCCGGTAACGGACCTGGGGAGTCAAATTGCACCAGGCCGCGTTAGCGATCTCAACTCGGTGCTCAGGACTAATGTCCTGGGGGGGCAACGGATTTTACTCACCCTGGGTTACCGCTGGCTAGCCGCGTTCCAACCCTGGCAGAGCCAGGCCACCCTGTTTGCCCGCATCCTGCCTTCCTCTGAAGCCTTGACAATGGCCCTGGCGGCCGGCTTTAGCCCCGATCGCCTGATCGCCCTGCGTCCGCCCATTGGGGCCGAACTAGAAACTGCCCTCTGGCGACAGTGGCGAATTACCACGGTGATTACCAAGGCCTCTGGTCAGGCCGGAGGGGAGGATGTTAAGCAAAGGGTGGCTCAGGCCCTGGGGATTCCGCTGATTATCATTAACCGGCCGCCTATCCGGTACCCTTTAGTCAGGCATAGGCTGGAAGAGTTAGTGGCTCTGGCAGAAACTTGGTGGAAATCTCTGAATTAATTTAATCAATTTAGAATTCATCCGTTAGAATAACCGCAGCCATGGGGCTGCCATCTACATTTGGCCATGGCAACCTCAGCCAGCGTTCCATCGATCGGGGTTTTATCGTTCTCCATGCCCGCCGTTCCCATTCCTCCAGGATCCTCCCCCTCCTTCGACGCCTCGGCTAGCGCGGGGCTGGCCGATGGCACGCCGGTGTTTGCACTAAGGGAACTGGTGACTCGTCTGCAGCGGGAACAGGCTAAGATTCAGGACCTGCTCAGTTCCTTAGGGTTTGCTCTGCGTAGCTTAAACAATTTGAACCAGCTGCTAGAGTTGATTCCCATGATTGCCACCCGGGTTACCGATGCCAGTGGCGGTGCCCTGGTGCTGTTTCGGACGGATGGCCAGGTGAAGCTAGAGCAGCTTCACTGCCAGAGCCCAGACCAGCGTCAAAATGTTCTATCAGCCCTAGAGGCAGCGACCCGCCAGGTCACCGCCAGCTTCCAATCCGCTCCTGATTCCAGCCTGATCACTATGGCCCGCAGTGCCATGCTCTCTCTGGATCGTCAGGTGAATCGCTATCTGGGTAATGAGTTCCAGTTGTTTGGCACCGCCATCATTGTCCAAAATATGGAGCGGGGCCGCCTCTACGTGTTTAGCTGCGAACCCGACTATAGTTGGACTGAAACTCGCCAAAAACTGGTGCGATTAGTGGCGGATCAAACTTCCGTCGCCATTGAAAACAATGAGTTAACCACGGCCCTGCGCAAAAAAGAACGCCTGGATCGGGAAATGGAAATTGGCGCTGAAATCCAGCTACAATTGCTGCCCCGCCACTGCCCCACCATTGAAGGTATGGACCTAGCCGCCCGCTGTAAAACGGCTCAGCGGGTGGGGGGAGATTACTACGACTTTATTCCCACCAGCTATGACCAACTCCGCCATCCGGGGACCCCACTCTCGGCCGCCGCTTCCTGGAGTTTTGCCATTGGTGACGTGATGGGTAAAGGGGTGCCCGCTGGCCTAATCATGACTATGATGCGAGGCATGTTGCGGGCGGAGGTCTTAAACGGTCAATCACCCTCTCAGATCCTGCAAAACCTTAATTTTGTCATGCACAGCGATCTGGAAAGTTCCAACCGTTTTGTTACCTTATTTTACGCTGAGTACAATCCCAAAACTCGAATTTTGGCCTACGGCAATGCCGCGCACAACCCTCCCTTTCTGTGGCAGGCCGCCACCAATAGTATCAACCGCCTGGATACCCCCGGCATGCTGCTGGGGCTTGACATGACTACCCAGTACCATGAAGCCCAGGTCTATCTGCAACCGGGAGATACGGTAATCTTCTACACCGATGGTTTTACGGAAGCGGCTAATCAGCGGGGCGAACGGTTTGAGGAGCAAAACCTGGAACGGGCTCTGCAATGGGCCTGCCGTAACTGTAACTCCGCCGAGGCCATCCTCAACTACACCTTTGATCTTCTCAACCGCTTCATTGGTACTGACCATAGTAATGAAGATGATATGACCCTGGTGGTAATGCGGGTTAAACCTGAGTTCCAACTCAGTTTGAGTTTAGACTAATTTGACATCCTCTTCGGCCTGAAGGGGCGAGGATTCCCAGTCTGCCCGCCCTAAGCGGACTCCTGATGAGTAGACAGACAAGCCACTGCCCCAGATTGGGGTCTTACACGGCTTAGCGCCTGTCCATTCGGGTCGGCTTGCCC
>JBEIUS010000116.1:0-11354 GCA_040374235.1 Leptolyngbya sp.
CGCAAGTTGGGTATTCCAATCGATTTATTTACCCCCGTCTTTGCCATTGCTCGGGTGGCAGGGTGGTTAGCCCACTGGAAAGAACAGCTCGCGGAAAACCGAATTTTCAGGCCAACCCAGATCTACACCGGGGCCCGTAGCCAAGACTACGTTCACCTGACCAATCGACCACCTGGCTGGGATCAAGATAGGTTTCAAATTTCCCTACCGTCCTAATGGGTTCCACCCCCCTAGGCCTATACCAAATCCTACGGCACCATACCTACAGTGACGATTTTCAGGAACTCCTGCCCCTCTCTATCCACGGATGGAGAGGGCTTTTTCTTTGGCGGGGGGATGGGTCTCACCCTCCTGGGCACACCCCTAACCATGACGCAACATATCTATAGTGACGATTTTCAGGAACTCCTGCCCCTCTCTATCCACGGATGGAGAGGGCTTTTTCTTGGCGGGGGAATGGGTCTCACCCCCCTGGGCACACCCCTAACCATGACGCACCATATCTATAGTGACGATTTTCAGGAACTCCTGCCCCTCTCTATCCACGGATGGAGAGGGCTTTTTCTTGGCGGCAGAAATTTCTATGACTTCGGCCAAAACCCGTGGAATGGGATTGATAAGTCTTTCTATGGGCATGCCAGGTCAATGCCTATGGAAAGACCTACAGATGACTATCGTTGAAGGCTTCAAACAACTCCTCACATAGGTTATGTTTAAGGGGAATGGGGCTAAGGGGTAACACATGAACCAAGGAATTGACCTACAGGCCAGCTTTATACGATCGCTAACTGGTTTTGGCCTACCACCTGGCCTGGCTAAGGCACTCTGGCTACCGTTGCCGATGGTGCTGATCTTAATCGGCGCTACCATTAGTATTTTCGTAACAGTTTGGCTCGAGCGAAAGATTTCCGCTGCCGCCCAACAACGAATTGGGCCGGAATACGTAGGGCCTCTAGGTACTCTCCAGGCCGCCGCCGATGGTATAAAACTGATTTTCAAGGAAGACATCACCCCGGCTAAAGCTGACCCCATTCTGTTTACCCTGGGGCCAGCCATCGTAGTTATTCCCGTATTTCTGTCCTACCTGATTGTTCCCTTTGGTCAGAATATGGTAATCACGGACATTGGGGTAGGTATTTTTCTTTGGATTGCCCTATCCAGCATTGCCCCCATTGGTCTGCTGATGGCGGGCTACTCCTCGAATAACAAGTATTCTTTGCTAGGAGGCTTGAGGGCCGCTGCCCAGTCCATTAGCTATGAAATTCCCATGGCCCTGGCGGTACTGGCGGTGGTCCTTATGTCCAATAGCCTTAGCACCATTGACATTGTTAATCAGCAATCCGGCTATGGCATCCTGGGCTGGAATATCTGGCGGCAGCCCGCTGGTTTTTTAATTTTTTGGATTGCAGCTCTAGCAGAGTGCGAACGGCTGCCGTTTGATTTGCCGGAGGCTGAGGAAGAACTGGTGGCCGGCTATCAGACTGAGTATACGGGTATGAAGTTTGGCCTATTCTACGTGGGTTCCTACGTTAACCTGGTCCTTTCCGCCCTAATCGTCTCCATTCTCTATTTGGGTGGTTGGGAGTTTCCTCTGTCGATTTCCTGGCTATCCAGTCTCCTCGGAGTTAATGAAACTGCCCCCTGGCTACAGGTTATAGCTGCTTCCATTGGCATCATGATGACCTTGTTTAAAGCCTATGCTCTAGTGTTTACGGCGATCCTGCTGCGGTGGACGGTACCCCGGGTGAGGATCGATCAACTCCTTGACTTTGGTTGGAAGTTTTTGCTGCCCGTGTCCCTGGTTAACCTGCTACTGACCGCTGGCCTAAAACTCGATTTTCCCGTAGCCTTTGGGGGGTAGTTGAAACCTGGGTTGCCTATCCTAAAGGGTTCTAGCTTATTCTCATTCTGTTGATGTCCGAGGTCGTTGACCTTCTCCATATCTAAACCGTCTAAACTCTCAAGAATGCTGGAGGATTGACCATGCTAGGTTTTCTCAAACAAATTGGCGATTACGCCAAGGAGAGCTTTCAAGCAGCCAAGTACATTGGTCAGGGGTTATCCGTTACCTTTGATCATATGGGTCGTCGTCCTATTACCGTTCAATACCCCTACGAAAAACTCATTCCATCGGAGCGCTTCCGTGGCCGCATCCACTTTGAGTTTGACAAATGTATTGCCTGTGAGGTTTGTGTACGGGTCTGCCCAATCAACCTGCCGGTGGTGGATTGGGATTTTGATAAGGCAACTAAGAAGAAAACCCTAAAGCACTATAGTATCGACTTTGGGGTTTGTATTTTCTGTGGCAACTGTGTGGAGTACTGTCCGACCAACTGTCTCTCTATGACTGAAGAGTATGAGTTAGCTACCTATGATCGCCATGAGCTGAATTACGACAATGTAGCCCTGGGTCGTCTACCCTATAAGGTCACTCAGGATCCCATGGTCACACCGCTACGAGAACTGGCCTATCTCCCAAAGGGAGTAATGGATCCCCACGGTCTGCCGCCCAACTCCCGGCGAGCTGGGAAGTTACCCCAGGAAATTCTGGAGGAGACGGCAACGGAGCCCAAGGGGCAGGTCTGATCAAGTTGACTGGCTCGACTGGCTCAGTCAGGCCTTAGGTCAGAGCGTAACGTTAATTGTTTAGCAGGAGCAAAAGTCAGTGACCTTAGGACAAGGGGTTCAATTCGTTACCTTCATGATGCTTGCGGCCATGATGCTAGGCAGTGCCCTGGGCGTGGTGCTATTAGAAAATATAGTTTACTCGGCTTTTTTGCTGGGGGGCGTGTTTATTAGCATGGCCGGCATGTATATCCTCCTCAATGCCGGGTTTGTAGCCGCAGCCCAGGTACTAGTCTACGTGGGAGCCGTGAACGTACTGATTCTGTTCGGTATTATGTTGGTAAATAAACGGCAGCCCTTGATGCCCATGACGCGAGCCTGGCTTAGTCAATTAGCCAGCGGTGGGGTTTGTGCAGGACTTTTTGCTCTGCTAACGGTGGCTGTTTTAAATACTCCATGGGCCCTATCTGAGCTCACCCCTATCGGTGAAGGGGCTATCATTGAGATCGGAAAGCATTTCTTTTCTGATTATCTACTACCCTTCGAACTCGCTTCTATTCTGTTGCTGATTGCTCTGATTGGCGCTATTGTGCTGGCTCGTCGCGAGTTTATCCCTGATGTGGCACCAGGGCAGCCCGAGCCGGACGCCTTACAACTGCCAGAACGCCCCCGCGAGTTAGTTTCCGCCAGCTCCCTCAGTGATATTTCTGAATCTTAGCGCTTTGTGCCATCTCCTACCATGCAACTTCAGTACTTTTTAATCGTCGCCGCTGCCCTATTTTGTATCGGTATTTATGGCTTGGTCACGAGTCGTAACGTAATTCGGGTTCTTATGTCCATTGAGCTGATGCTTAATGCCGTCAATCTTAATTTGATGGCCTTTTCTAACTACCTTGACCCGGTGGGCGTTAACGGTCAGGTTTTTGCTGTCTTTGTCATTAGCATCGCGGCGGCGGAGGCAGCGGTAGGGTTGGCGATCGTATTGTCTATCTACCGAAACCGAGATACTGTTGATATGGAGCAGTTTAACCTACTCAAGTGGTGATCCTTAGTCTAAAGGCTGTAACTCATTTCAGCCTTAGGATAGGTTATCGCTTTGCTCTTACTCTCTTCCTTAGCCAGTGCAGCTTAACCAAGTTATTATTGCTCACAAGGCTCGAAACCGGCTCAGTCAGCAGTGGGCAGAGACTTGCGCTAATCAACTAGAAGCAATGGGGACTCGGGTTTTGCGAGGTCCTAGTGGTCCTAAGGACAATCCCTACCCAGTTTTTTTAGCTTCCGTTAGCCAACCCATCGATCTGGCGATAGTTTTCGGCGGCGATGGTACTGCCCTGGCAGCGGCCCGTCACCTAGCTCCTGAAGGAGTGCCCATTTTAGCAATTAACGTTGGTGGACATCTAGGCTTTTTAACCGAAACCTCCGATCAGTTGGATAATACGGAGCTACTTTGGGATCGTTTACGTCACGATCGCTTCAACCTACAGCAGCGCATGATGCTTCAGGCCCAGATTTTTCATGGCAATGCCGATAACCTGGAAGCGGCCAGCGATCGGTTTTTAGCCTTAAACGAAATGGCCATCAAGCCTGCCTCCCCTGATCGCATGATTACCGCTAGCCTGGAGATGGAAATTGACGGTGAAGTAGTTGATCAATACCAAGGCGATGGGCTGCTGATCAGTACCCCCACGGGCTCAACCGGCTACACCGTAGCCGCATCAGGACCAATTGTCCATCCTGGGATGGAGGCTATTATCGTTACCCCCATCTGCCCCCTTAGTCTCTCTAGCCGCCCCATCGTCTTACCGGCTGACTCGGTGGTCAGTGTGTGGCCCCTGGCCGACCCCGATCTGAGCACTAAACTTTGGACGGACGGGGTACTGGGAACCGCTATCTGGCCCGGGCAGCGGGTCGATGTTCGGGTCGCTGACCATGTCACCAAGTTTATTATGCTGCGGTCAGACTACTCCTACTACGGTACGCTTCGCCAGAAACTGAATTGGGCCGGTACCCGCATCACGGTTTCCAATAATCACCGCAACTAGGGCTTGAGGCGGAGCACGGAAAAGAGTAGACCGGCGCAATGGACCTCTTGGATAGACATTCTGACTGGCCCTGGCCAGGCTACGGTGATAGGCTAGGGGTCAGGGGTACCCCCATAGTCTATGCTAAGGCAGAAACGTGGGGGAGATTGTGTCAGAGTCCTTAGTTTTAATTGGGGTAGGAGGACTAGCAGGTCTCCTGGCCGGAATCTTAGGCATTGGGGGAGGCACCATCATGGTGCCAGCCATGGTGGCCCTTGGTCTATCGGGGGTAAAGGCCGTCGGTACAAGTACCTTGGCCATTTTAGTGATAGCCCTGGGGGGCAGCCTGCAAAACTGGCGGATGGGTTTTCTAAAGCTAAAAAATGTGATGCTGCTAGGTCTACCCGCCGTAGCCACGGCCTTTTTCGGCACCGCTTTAGCCAGTGTTTTTCCTGAGTATATTTTACTGGTCGCCTTTGGCCTATTTCTCTTGCTAAATATTTACCTGATTCGGATTAAGCAGCAGGTGGTGGCTGGGGAACAGTTGGCCCGCCGGGGGGGGATCTCCCAGTTATCACCGGCCCTGGCCCGCACCGTGATCGGTGGCACCGCGGGGTTTTTAGCCGGGTTATTTGGGGTGGGTGGGGGCGTAGTCATGGTCCCCTTACAGATTTTGCTCCTAAAGGAAGACATTAAAGTGGCAATTCAGACCAGCCTAGGGGCGATCGTCATTACGGCGGTTTCGGCCCTGGGTTGGCATAGTCTGCGGGGGAATGTGCAAGGATCAATGGGGCTGCTACTGGGTCTGGGGGGACTGCTGGGGGTACAGATTGGTACCCGCTATCTGCCACGGCTCCCTAGTCGAGTGGTGAACCTGATGTTCAGGACAGTATTAGCCTTGTTTGCGCTGTTTTTTTTCTATCGCGCCTGGCAGAGTTTTTATAGCTTTGGCCAAGGTCCTTAGCCTGGTTGACCAACAAAAGCTGGCTGCTGATAGCTGGACAGATTCCCCCCACTGTGGGAGTCAGCTGTACTGGAAAGGATTTTAGTCCAGACAGGTGGAGACATTGGTGGGCACCATTGTCTGAAGGCGACGGATGAGTTGCTGTCCTCGGGGATGCCCTGAGGGTCAGCGGATGCCGCTCGACGAGTCGCTACTACTAGACTCTGGCATCCATCGACTTCTCCTGGTTCTTGAGTACTGGCTCCTGCCCCCCCTGGCAGGGCCGCCGCACCTATGCCCCAAAGTACTACTAGACCGCTAGTCCGGGAATGGCAAACTCACCCATTTTGGAGGTGGGGGTCAGGTTGAGTAACTGGCAAACCAGGGGGGCGATCGCCAGCTGGGGCAGCACCTCTGGGTAGACCCCGGGCCGCAGCCGCGGGCTGATACAAAACAGGGGCACCGATCGCTCAGCGGTGGAGGTGCCGCCGTGTTGACCATCTCCATTCATGCCATGGTCAGCGGTGATCACAATCTGGTAGTCCTCCACCCACAGGGGTAGGTACTGGGCCAGCAGATCATCCATGGAGATCGCCTGGTTGCGGTACTGCTTGGATTCCCCCCCGTATTGATGGCCAGCGGTGTCAACCCCGCCGGGGTGAATCAATAAAAAATCGGGGTTATGGTCCCGCTGCAGGGCGGCGGCATCGGCAAACAGGTGGGAATCGGGATAGGCGTCATCCCAGTAGAACCGACTGTGCTGAATCGGTTGATCCAGGTCATGCTGCTCCCGATGGTGCAGGGGGTGAAAGGGGGCCTGGTTATAGAGTTCGCTAAAAAAGTAGTAGGCGGCGGCGGCGGTGGTGCCCCCCTGCTGACGCACCAGGTGAAACAGGCTGGTCTGGCTAGAGGGACGGACAACCTGGTTAGAGGTAATACCATTCACCGAGCTGGGGGTGCCGGTCATCAGCACCTCGTAGACCGGCCGAGACACCGAGGGCAACTCCGCCTGCACTGGGTGAAAACTGGCCTGCCCCACCTCCACTAGGTGGCCCAGGTAGCCCAGAGCCACCTGGGCCACATCCAGCCGTAGCCCATCGATCAGGATAAAAATTAGTTTAGCCCTGGGGGCGGTATCGGTCATGGCGAGGATCCTAAGATATCAGTTAGTAGCTGGCAAGGTAGAGCCCTCGGGCCGGGGGTTCTATCCCCTTAACCCTCGGCGGGAAACATCCGGGCCCGGCTAGGATGGAGGTACACCTTTACGGTGTGGCCCGGCTCCAGGGCCGCCGCCTGTCGACTGGGGAGGTCGGCGTAGAAGCGACCCACCAGGCCATCGGCCTCCGCCACCAGGTGCAGCCGGGTTTGGGAGCCCTGGAAAATCTTGCCCTCAATCCTGGCCGGGTGCCCCACCCCGTTATCGCTAAATTCCACATCCTCGGGCCGGAAGAAGACCACCGCCCGGCCATTCCCCAACTCTGGTACGGCCATGTCCAGCACCTGGCCAAAGCGGATGCGACCGTTGCGCAGGGGTAGTTCCAGGGCGTTGCGGTTGCCTACAAAGGAGGCGCTGAAACGGGTGGCGGGGGTTTCGTAGAGTTCCAGGGGGGTGGCGATCTGATCGATGCGACCCTGACGCATCACCGCCACCCGGTCGGCAATGGCCATGGCCTCTCCCTGGTCGTGGGTGACAAACAGGGTGGTAATCTGTAGGGTTTTCTGAATGCGGCGAATCTCCTCCCGCAGTTGCTGGCGCACCAGGGCATCCAGGGCGGATAGGGGTTCATCCAGCAGCAGCACCTGGGGGGCGGCGGCCAGGGCCCGGGCCAGGGAGGCCCGCTGCTGTTGGCCCCCGGAGAGTTGGCTGGGATAGCGATCGCCCTGGGGGCCTAAATGCACCAGCTCCAGCAGCTCCTCCACCCGATTGGAGCGATGCTGAGAGGGCCTTTGGCGCGCCCTCAGGGGGAAGGCAATGTTTTGTCGCACGGTCATGTGGGGAAATAGGGCATAGCTCTGGAACACCATGCCGATGGGGCGGTGGCGGGTGGCCAGAGCGGTGACATCCTGGCCATCGATCAGCACCTGCCCCTGCTCGGGCCGCTCCAGCCCGGCCACACTGCGCAGCAGGGTGGTTTTACCGCAGCCGGAGGAGCCCAACAACACCACCAGCTCGCAGGCGGGAATATCCAGGCAGAGTTGGTCCAGGGCACACAGGGAGCCGTAGTGTTTGGTGATATGGCGTAGACTGACACTTCCCATGGTTGTTCCTGCTGAGTACCGCTTTAGGCTTTAGACATGGAGCCGATCATGAGTCGGCGGGTTTGACCCTGGCCCCGATTTAAATAGACGGAAAGGGCTGACAGGCTGAAAACAATCAAAAAGGTGAACACCGTGATCACCGCTAACTTATTAAAGTCGGCGTTGGTGCCCGTCAATAGATCCAGACTGTAGAGGGAGACGGTTTCGTAGCGGGCCCCCACCAAAATTTGTACCAGGGCGAATTCATTAAAGCTCACCGCAAACACCAGCATGCTACCGGTGGCGATGCCGGCGCTGATGTTGGGTAAGATCACCTGGGCCAAAATTCTCCAGGGGGAGGCGCCGCAGGTTTTCGCCGCCTCGTTGAGCAGGGCCACATCGGCGGCGGCCATGGCGTTATCCACCGCCCAGTAGAAAAAGGGAAAGGCGATCGCCCCATGGCCCAGGGCTAACAGCCACACCGTTCCCAGGGCGCCTGGGATAAACTGGCCGCTGAGGGTGAGAATGCCAAAGGCGATCACCACGTAGGGCAGCACAAAGGGAATGGCGGCGGTCAACTCCAGGTGGGGACGGATTCTGGGATTGTGGATCCACTGCCAGTAAATGGCTGGCACGATCAGCAGGATATCCAACAGGGTGACCAGCAGGGCCAGCCCCAGGGTGCGCAGCATCACCGCCACCAGGCGGGGGTCCGCCAGGGCCTGCAGCCAGTGGTGGGCGGTGTAGCCATCGGGCAGAATGTGGTTGGTCCAGCGGGTGGAGAAGGCGTAGAGCAACACCGCCCCGATCGGCAGCAGCAGGTAGATCACCAGGGAAGCCATCAGTAGGAGGCGACCGAAGGATGGCAAAAAGCGCCGACCTAAAACCATTGGGCGGCCCTCCCCAGCATCCAGCGGTAGGTGAGTAGGGAGATCACCGCCAGCAGCAGCAGGACAATGGCCAGTACCGCCGCCTCCCCCTGGCCAGAAATACTGGCTTGCAAGCTATCGCCAATCACCAGGGTGATCAGGGACACCTTGCGGGTGGCCCCGTTCCCCGCCAGGGCGAAGGGAATACCGTAGAGCCCAATGGACCAGGTGAAGACCAGTAACCACCCCGCCCCCAAAAAGGGGGCCAGAATGGGCAGGCCGATCGCCCGCCAGAATCGTAACTGGGTGGCGCCGCAGGTTTGGGCCGCCTCCCACCACTCCTGCCGCAGCATGGCCATGCCGGGAATGGTGAGCAGGATGAACAGGGGAATATTGGTGTAGCTGTAGGCCAGGGCCAGCCCCCAGAAGGTATTGGGGGCTGGGGGCGTCAGCGGTAACCCCAGATCCCGAAAGGCCAAGGTGACCATGCCGTAGTTGCCCAGAACCGCCACAAAGCCAAAGGCCAAACCAATGCCGCTGAAATTGGTGGCGGTATTGAGTAGGGATAACCACAGGGACCGCCCCCAGGGTAACAACTGGGAAATCCACCAAGCGATCGGGGCCCCCACCAGCAGGGCGCTGGTGGCTGACACGGCACCCAGTAGCAGGGAGGTGAGAATCGCCCGGCGATTGCGGCCGCTGGTCACCACCTCAAGCCAATGGGCCAGGGTGAAATGGCCGTCATCCCCCTGGAAGCTCTGCACCAGCAGGGCCAACACTGGCGCTACCAGGAGCCCGTAGGCTAGCACCAGAATCGGTAGGGCGGGTAGCCAGTTTACCAGCCACCCGGTGAGAGACTGGAGCAGGGAGGGCGATCGTCTCTGATCGGAGGATAGGGTCAGCGTGTCCGGTGAGAGTACCTGCCCCATGGGCCTAACCCCCGATCACCTGATCGGTCCAAAACTTGCCTAGGGTTTCCGGATTGACCTTACTCCAGTCCTTGACCTGTTGTACCTGGCCGTACTGGCTGTCTGGCAACCAGTTTGCCTTGGCCGACTCTGACAGTTGCAGGTCTCCGATCACGTAGCGGATGGGGCGAGCCCCAAACTTCGCAAAGATCTCCTGGCCCTCGTCGCTGAGGGCGTACTCCATAAACAGCTTGGCAGCATCCATTTTGTTGACATGGTACTTATTCAGCATCAACGCCGAGGGGGCATAGATCGATACCCCAGGAATGATCACCTCTGACTTAATACCCTTTTCCTGCACCTTAACCGCCGCCGCCTTGCAGTTGTAGTCATACTTAATTTGAATGGGCACCTCACCCTTTTCCAGGGTTTGGACATTGCCCTCTGCCGCGGCAAAGTTAGCGACAATTTTCTTCGCCATCTCTACCCCTGGCGCCATATTGGCCTCATCGCCACCGTTGGCGTACACCCAGGAGAGGAAGGTAGTGGCGGCTGTGCCGCTCTTGGTGGGGTCGATGGCCCCAACCTTGCCAGCATATTCAGGCTTGGCCAGGTCCGCCCAGGTACGGGGCACGGTTTTAACCACATCGGTGTTGACCACAATGGCCGGCACCCCTACAAAGGTGGCCACCCAACCGCCACTGGCGGCCTTGAATCCGGTGGGAAGGGCAGCAGCATTGTCTGGTAGATAGTTGGGCACCACCCCTCGTTGCTCCGCCAGGGGTCCGTAGAGCATGCCAATATCCGCCATCATCGCCTGGGGATTGCTTTTCTCCGTGTCAAACTTGGTGATCTCCTCCAGGGAGGACATGTCGGTGTCCTGGTGTTGAAACTCAAAGCCATACTTTTCAGCGAACTTCTTCCGTACCTCGCCGTAGTTGGCCCAGTCATCAGGCATCCCGTAGGTAACAAACTCCTTCACCTGCTCCCGGGCCTGTTCTACATTGGCGGGCTTGGGCCAGTCCTCCAGGGTTAAGCCACCGGATTTAGCATTTTCAACCCCAGATTTGGAGGAGCAGGAACCCAATTGGGCCAGCAGGATACCGGAACCAAATGCCAGGGAGTATCCCAGAAAACCACGGCGACTCAAACTTGAATAATTCATAGAATTCCTAAATTCTGTGGATATCTGTGGAGAAAAATGTGCACTGGTCAAGGACAAAATCTGGACTTCTAATCAAAAAAACCTATTCGATTTTCAACCTACTAAACTCAAGTCCTGTCAGACCAATAAACTTTGGGAAAACCAGGCTTTGATCAAGATATAGTTTCGAGTAGAACCCTTAGGTCAGAAAACTTCGATCAGAACCAACCGACCAATCTCAAAAATGAATAAAAGAGTTACGGAACCTCTTACCCACCACCCACGGTTACAGCAGTGAACTGATACCGTAGACGAATCAGCGCCAAAAGATCCTGAACCTAATCCTGGGCCATAAATTTCAGGATTATTTAAATTTCAGACTTATTTTGTAGACTTAACAACGTTCTAGACAATAATTCACCTTGTTTATGAATTGATTAATAACAGTTGGTTGTTTATTTAAGGCTGGAATAAGGCTTTCCGGGAGAGTTTCTGGGTGGAGGTGCTATTCTAAATAGCTATAGCTATTTAACTCAAGGAAGCGAGTAAAACTCTGGATCTTGGTCCTTGGTAAATGGCATGGCAGTCTCGTAACCAGACCGGTAACTGCTATAACGATAGGGTTTTATTGGTGCATCGGACCCGACTACGCCTAACCGTTGTGGC